>CBFICN010000005.1:18243-46311 GCA_965661045.1 uncultured Myxococcota bacterium | reverse complement strand
CAGTATTCTTCGTGACCAAAGGTTCCGTCTTTGAACGGAGAATCGTCTTCACCTTCCAATACTTCTACACGATATTGTGAGGGGGATAGACCGGTGTAGTGAAGTTCGTTGGTCTTCATCTTACGGATACGTTGTTGGTCTTCACCGATGATTTGGAAAATGATCGACTTAAAACCATTTCCACCCAATGGGAACATCGGATCGCGTTCAACAACGATTTTTACACCTGGCTCAAATTCGATGAAGCGGTAGGGACCGGCACCGATTGTGTTGGGATCATACCAGTGTGCTTCAAACTTGCTGCCCAAACTCGAATCGTCATAGCGCTCACCATTTTCATCATAGGCATAGAGGAATTCAGGAACTGGGAAGATGCCGCGCACCATCAAGTCTTGGGTCTGTGTCTTCTTGTTGAAGGTCACAGAGAATGTGAAATCATCGTGTGCTTTGTACGATTCCAAGTTCTTATAGTATGAGCGAAGAGGTGCCGCACCAGCGACTTGATCGTTCATTGTCATGTCCAGCATGTGCACCAAGTCATGGGCGGTCACACGGCAGCGTCCGTTTTTGAAGTGGCCTTCGCGGCAGGTTGTCCCTTCCTTGAGCCAAGCATATTGCGGATCGTCGATGTCGAGAGTCGGAACGTGCCAGTAGACGTCTTGACGGATTTTAAAGGTGTAGGTCAAGTAGTCCTCTGTACGAGACATGTGGTACGCCAGTTCAGGATGCCACTGGGTGGTGTCTGAGAAGTGACGTCTCATCAGACCCACCGAAATGTAGTTTTGTAGCGCGGATACATCGGAACCGTTTTGGGTCAAAAAGTTGAGACCTTTTGGGTCGGACGTCAAATAACTCAACAAGACACCACTTTTGCTGGCATCTTCGGGTAGCCACTCTTCTGAATCGAGTGTTAACAGGTTGCTGGGGTCATCAAATGCAAATGCGTACGGGGCGTATACACCTTTAATATTGGAATCATTGGATGCGACAACCGTTTGGATTGAAGCAGGGGCATTGTCTGCTTGCTTTTTGATCTCGATGTTTTGAGATTCGATATTGTCGTTTTGAAAGAGAAGAATGATTTGAATCATCACAATGACAGCCAACAATCCGATGGTGGTCATTGAGCGCAAAAGATTTTTGAACATGCAGAGCCTCGACAAACAAGGTTTGAAAAGTGTGCAAATCAAGCACACTAGGATTGGATTTTGTATCCAGTGTGGCAATTTCTGCAACCCTTTGGCATCAATCTTTGTGGATATGTGGGTTCTCAGGAACGGTGCGATCTAAAACGCAGAAGTCTGGGTATTGTTTGTCCGATGGGATTGTGCTACTCTTTACACAGGGAGACATATTGTGACATGTCTTTTGAACTCAAGTGACTCGGTGAAAATTATGCTAGCAACGGACCTGACAATCAAACACGGCAGCAAAACCCGCGTACAGTTTATTAAATACCACGAGGCGGCTGATCAGCAACCGTTGTCCAAAAAGGCAGCCGAGAAGTTGGGGATATTTCCTTCGTTGGCGCTGGCTTCGTTGGCTGCATGGGTTCGTCAAAATGGTTTTGATGTAGACTTGATCGATTTGCACGTTGAAAATATCTACCCCAAAGATGCTGCTGGTCGGGTTCGAGACTACGATCCGCACATTGTTGCGTTGACTGCGAAAACCCTCGGTTGGCCAGCAGTAATTGAAATTGCCCAGATGGTTCGTGAGGCTGCTCCCAAAGCCATCGTTGTTGTGGGTGGTCCTCAACTGTCGATTTATCCAGAGGAGTCATTGTCTTGGGAATGTTTTGACATTGCCGTTGTGGGAGATGGCGAAGAGACACTCTTGGAGATTTGTGAACGCGTTCAATCCGGCTCTGACTGGACCGACATTTTGGGTACCTGTGTACGATTGCCAGACGGATCGGTCCGAAAGAATCCGGCACGACCCTTGTCGAAGAACATCAACAAGTATCCGATGGCAGCATGGGATCTGATGACTGTGAAGAATTACCACTGTCTTACCCTACTGAAACCCTTTGCGACGATGGTGACAACACGTGGGTGTCCGTGGCACTGCGGGTATTGTTCGCAAGTGTACTCTGAAAAACTCCGCTTTCGCGATGTGGAGTTGGTGGTCGATGAAATGGAATACTTGGTGAAGAACCATGGCGTGAAAGAGATCGTCTTTTTCGATGAAACGTTCACCATCGGAAAAAAGAGAATGCGCCATTTCTCGAATGAAATTTTCCGTCGCAACTTGAAAGTCAAGTTCAACATTCGTGCCCGTGTAGACACCATTGACCGAGAAGTGGTCCGATTGCTCAAACGAGCTGGCCTTCGTTCCATTCACATGGGGGTTGAAGCCGGTACCGATCGCGTCTTGAAGATCATGAACAAGCAGATCACGCTGGAACAAACCAGAAATGCTTTCCGAATTTGTCGTGAAGAGGGGGTCGATACCCGTGGTTATTTCATGGTTGGGTATTATGATGCTGCGCCACAAGATGTGGAAGACATGATTGAGTTTGCCTGCAGTCTTGGACTGGACTGGGCATCCTTCTCTGTCGCAACCGCACTTCCGGCTACGGACCTCTACCGCATTGCTCAAGAGCGTGGCTACGTCGATGGCGATTTCTGGAAGGACTATACCATCAACGGTGGTGGCAACATCCCTCAGTTGGAAACAGAAACCTTTACGGCAGAACAACTTCGTGCTTACCGAACCAAAGCCTACATGAAGTTCTACCTTCGCCCAGATTTGATTCGACGCAAGCTTAGTAAATCGGAAGGCCGCGAAGAATTATTGGAAATGGCTGGTGGGGCACAGGTGCTCGGTGAAATTATCAAGTCATCCATTCGTCGTGCCATTCCAAGTGTGGGCATTGGCAAGTGGGCGACGGTATAAATTAATACACTTTAGCTTCTTGACGCACTCTCCTCTCTTTCAGTATAATTGTGTATACTGTTGATGGTTCATTTTGACTAAATGAGGAGAACGTTGTCATGCGCAAACTCTATGCCTGTTCCAAATGTGGTGAACATCATTACCGCAATACAGCTTGTACAATAGATCGTCCCAATACTGTTTCGATGAGCGGTATCGCGTTAGCGGCTCTGCTTGGATTGACTGCCTGTGGAGATGAAGACAAAGATACGTCCACAACCGATACCGCTGTGACAGATACAGCTTCTGATACCGACACAGAAGAAACGGATATTCCAGACGATACAGCCGTTGCGGTGATGTACGGTGTTCCAGATACGGGTTCTTGGGACAACGATGGCGATGGGTACACCCCTGAAGACGGTGATTGTGACGACAACAATCCAGATATTCATCCGGATGCGCGAGAAGTCGCTGGAGACGGTGTGGACTCAAACTGCAACGGTGAAGACGATACCTAAGAGGAGAGTGAGATGTCGAAATTATACCATTGTTCAAAATGTAGAGAGCATCACTATACAACCGATATTTGCAGTCCTGTTGGGACACCAAAAATGGGTGCAGGGATTGCACTGGTCGCCCTGCTTGGCTTGACTGCTTGTGGTGATGAAGACATCGACAAAGATACAAGTGATGATACCGCAGTGATTTCTGACACCAGTACAATGGCATTGTATGGTGTTCCATACACCGACAATGACAATGATGGCTGGGCTCAGGAAGAAGGTGATTGTGACGATGACAACCCAGACGTAAATCCAGATGCTGAAGAGACGCCTGGTGATGGCGTAGATTCCAATTGCGATGGTGAAGACGATACTTAAGCGATGGCTTACAGGGCTGTTGCTTGTGATTGGCTCAGCATGTTCTGAAACTGGTCAGTCCAAACGGACTGTACAGGAATGCAATGGACTGGCAGAACTCTGCGACAGACCATTTGATCAAGTATTGTTCGCGGGTACACACAACGCCATGTCATCGAGTGAAGATGGTTGGAATTTTCCCAATCAAGAATATGCCTTTGTCCGTCAACTTGAAGATGGGATTCGAGGGCTCAATTTTGACACCTACATGTGGAATGACGAAGCGTATTTGTGTCATACCTATTGTGATCTGGGCAACATGACACTGGTGGAGGGGCTCACACGCATCGCCGATTTTATGGTCGACAACCCCAATGAGGTTGTCATCATTACCCTTCAGTCTGCGCTGGATACTGAACCGACGTTGGCGGCCTTCGAACAGACTGGTCTTGGTGGTATGCTTCATCATCATGAGACTGGTGAGGACTGGTTGACATTGGGAGAAATGATTGCACGGAACGAACGTGTGGTGCTGTTTTCCAACAGTGGTGCTGGAGAGGACAAGGGATACTTGGATCAGTGGACCCATTGGATCGACAATCCATACTCTGCTCAAAGCAACGATGATTTTTCCTGCGTTGAAGACAGGGGGGACCCAGAAACGGCAAGTTTGTTCAATGTCAATCATTTCATCACCAATCCGGTAGCCGATATTGAGGACTCTCTATTGGCCAATCAATACGATGTATTGTGGGATCACCTAGAGCGTTGCGCAGAAGAGACGGGTCGCGTCCCCAATCAGTTGCTCGTTGATTTTTACAGCCAAGGAGATGTGTTGGAGGTTGTCCGTACTTGGAATCTGTACCGTTGAACAGTTTTTTGCAGAGACTTGGAACCCTTTCAAAAATCTGAATCTGTAATTGGTATAGCCGAATGCAATCCATTACATGCCTTCCATGACAATGGGGAAGAACATGCAGGCGAGTGATTTGTGGGATGGACTGAAGGATCGCAACGCGCACTGTGAGGTTTGCTCGGGCACAAAAGAACTGTTTGCTTTTGAAGTGGTTTCAACCAATCTACCGGTGTCTTTGGATACTTGCATTGTTCTGTGTGCCGACTGTCAAGCACATATAGAAGCACCCACTGAGCAATCTCAATATCATTGGTCTTGTTTGTATGAAAGCATTTGGAGTGAACTACCGGCGGTACAAGTACTGGCGTGGCGAATTTTGAAACCCCATGAGTCACAAGGGTGGGCGCAAGATTTGTTGGGGCAACTGTATTTGGATGAAGACCAGCAGGTGTGGGCAGAAAACGATGGATTGGCACCCAAAACACTGGACAGCAACGGGGTCGAACTCAATTCGGGAGATTCTGTTTACCTCATCAAAGATTTGGATGTCAAAGGGGCTTCTTTTGTTGCCAAGCGGGGAACAACCGTACGGAACATTCGAGTGGGAGACGACCCAGAGTATGTTGAAGGCAAAGTGAACGGTACCAGTTTGATGCTGAAAACGATCTTCATAAAGAAAGTCTAGTGTCTTTCAACTTAAAACGAGAAGCCAAACTGGTGTTGAATGGACAGCATGTTGCCCGGCGAGTAGGATGCTGCCATTGAAAACAGGATCTCGTTGCTTTCAATTTCAAAACCACCGTCGATGGAGAGCATTCGGTAGCCATCTACGTAGTCTGCTGATTTCTTAAACGCACTCACGGGGGCCAATCCCAAGGTTTCTGCATCGTCCGCTTTAAGGCGTGGGTCCGCTCGAAGCCAGTAGAGTCCACTTGCCACAAACGGTCGGATGATTGACGAGTTAACACCGGTAAGGGGGCCAAACGGTATGGCTTTGCCAATGCTCAAAGAAGCGTCCATCGTACCAACACCCAGTTCTGAGTTTCCGATGTATCCAGTATAGCCAATCTGCATGCTAACGTCGGGAGACTTTCTGTATCCCTCAACAGGAGAGTATCGCGCATAGGTTCCAAAAACAGAACCGGTATCGCCTTGAATCATTCCCGTTCTGGCACCAATTTCAAAAGACATCGGCAGACCTTTGGTGATGTGAATGGTTGGAATCCAAAGGTTCTCAGGTGCAGTTTCATCAGAAAAAGCCAAGTTCCAAGGGGAGGGAGAGCCATCTGAATAGCGGGCTGCATCGATGAAACTCACCGAGTTTTCTAAGGACATTTCAAAGCCGTGAATCCCCATGCTGGTGATGGTCTGAGGTTTGTTGGCAATCGCCAGCCCCAATTGTCGGATGACGATGTCGTAGCCTTGCTGAATCGAACTGGCCTGTGAGTAGGTCTTTCCATTCCAGTCACCCATGGAACTGGGCGATAGATTTCCAGCCATGGATGGACTGTGTACCAATCCGAGTCCAAGAATTATGGCTCCCACTGTGATGTTCTGTAGCATTGTTCGCTGCATACCAACCCCGTGTTGAACACAACCGTGCGCTCAATCATACACAGTGTATCGCATTTTGAACCGGTTGTCAGTCACCCATTCAGTTCACCTTCTTTGTCGGTGCGATTCCTTTAGGCTTCAGTTGAGTGTTGCTGTTCGGCGCGAATTTCCTTTAGGTTTTCTTGTAGGTTTTCAAAGGCGATGTTGTCTTCGCCTTCGAGCCAAGCAAAGTCTACGTCTTGATCGTCTACCTGTGCAAGTGATGGTCGCCATGATTCTGTACGTGTCCAAAGGAATGCACCACCCCACATTGTAGCGGCTTCGGCAGCAATGAACCCGAGTGCGCCAGACAACACGGCCTGAGCGACGCCACCGAGTTGTTCTTTGAGCAACAGGGCTTGAAGGGCTTCACGGGCACCTTCACCAGCAATGGTGGGGGAAAAGATGGTTCCCAATATTTGAATGTTGGAGCCAAATACGATGGGCCAGAACTGTGCTGTGGCCACACCGATGGCCAGTGCTGTGAAATAGTATACGACCGCGGTTGTAAAGTGGGTGACAAACTTGCTGAGCAGTGCCAACAAAAGAAGCTTTGTTTTGCCGCGGTAGGCCCCGACTGCATTGGTGAATTCTTCCACTTTATTTTTGACTTTACCCGGCAGAAAGACGCCAAAGGTTTTGATCAGCCATACCAATAGTCCAGGTTTGACCAATCCGAGTACCACAACTGTGGAGACACCGCCACAGATACCCCCAATCAACAGCGCTAGGGTCAAGGCAGCCCCTTCTTTGGAGGTGACATCTTGCAATACCGAGTATCCAAACGGTAAGGTCAGGGTGATGCCCATAAACAACCCTGTAATGCCGATGAACTTTTCTAGACCTTTGGCCGTAATCACTCGTGTCCACTGATTGGAGTAGCGACCCGCCTCGTAGAGTGTATAGCCATCCAGTCCGATGGTACTGGGCAAGAACGTTCCAATGAATCGACCAATCAAAAATGCAGTGACTGTACTTTGCCAATAGGCAAACCGAATTCCCTGTCCAACCAACAACAGGTGCCATGCAAAGGCGCTCGACAACACCCCGATGAACTTAATCCCCATCGCGAGTAGCGCAAACAGAAGAAAGGTTTGTCCGTCGACCTGCTCCACATACTGCAAAATGGTGGTGAACACCGGTAGGGGCTGACACGTGACGGCGTCTTCAGGACAGGGGATGGGGTGTCGAAGGAGTGCCATAATTCCAACAACGGTAAACAAGCCTTTGGCCCAAAAGGAGGCTGTTTTTTGGTCACCCTCTGAGAGTCCTTTCTTTCCAACCCAAAAAAGTGTGGTTGCGGCAAAAAGCAGCAACAGCGCCATCAATCCCAATTTTCCTTGCCAAGCAAAGAAGCACAACAGTGCAAAGACCAATCTGGATGCGAGAATGAGCAAGCTAGACAGCAGAGGGGACAATTTGGGCATGGGGGAACTCCATATAATTCAGCGCACTCTTGTTATCATGATCGGGCACATTTCTCAACACCATTCGACACATTCGGTGGATACGGACACTGGTTTGGAGTAGAAAACTCGATATACTAAAGAATGCTTTTATTTTGGATGTTGGGGTTGGCGATGGCACTTGAATCAGTCACTTGGAGGGTGGTCAACGACACCGTCATGGGTGGTCGCTCCAGTGCTTCTGTCGAAGAGCGTGATACAGAACTGATCTTTCGTGGGGTTGTGTCCAAAGAGAACAACGGTGGTTTTGCTTCCATTCGAAGTGTGAAAACAATCAACCTATTGGGAACTTCTGGTTTTGAAGTGGAGATTGTCGGAACCAAAGCTCCTGTACAACTGACTTTGTGGACTGGGCAAGGTGCCAATTTGTATTATGCTCAAGATGTAGAATTGAACTCGGGTGTACAAGCGGTTCAGTTTACAGATTTCATAGCCAAATCCTACGGACGACAAGTGTCTGCACCCACATTCTCTCCCACCATTTTTCCACAAGTCTCGGTTGGGCTGTTGGTGGGTGGTGGTTTTGAAGGGCCTTTTGAATTGACCATTCGACGCCTCGAACAAATAGAACACTCAACCGACGACTCGTTGACTTCTGTTGGAGAGTCTACCCAGCAACAAATTGGGCAGGTGTTGCAACGTGCCATACAGCGTGGTGTACCGCTCTACAATGCGGGCAATGCGTCAGAATGCGCGGCAATTTACCAAACGGCGTTGGAGTCCATCCTGATTTTGACGGCAGATAGACTTTCTTCACCGATGCAGTCTATGATTCAAGACTCTTTGGAGCAAGGTCGTTCCCAAGTCGCAACCGAACGTGCGTGGACCTATCGACGAACCATGGATGCCTTGATGAATTCGTTGCTGGGAGATTAACCACCGATTTGGGTCATGATGCCTTCAAAGGGAACGGGCTGTGTGTCTTCAGTGGCACACTGGTGTCCTTTGACTTTTCCCCAGACGATTTGCTGAATGAGAGAAACGACTTGTGTTTGGGAGTGATTGGGGTCTCGAATGACACTGCGCAACGTCGGATGGTGCTCTTTGGCTAAGCAGGCCCGCAAATCTCCGTGTGCAGAGAGTCGAAGTCGATTGCAGGATGCACAAAAACGGTTGCTGATTGGAGAGATGAAGCCAATTCGCAAGTTCAGGTCGCGCACCATAAAATGGGTCGCCGGTCCACGGTGTTGATGATCTGTCTCCATCGGTATCAGGTCTACATGCTCAGACAGTTGTTCTCGCAAAGATTTGGAGTCCTTGTTGTTGTGCAGGCGTCTGCCAAAGGGCATGTACTCAATGAATCTGGGTTCAATGACGGCGGGGTGTCGATGGGCAAATTGAATAAAATCCAATATCTCATGGTCATTTTTTCCAGCCATGATCACCACATTGAGTTTGATGGGTGCAGTGTCCACGCCAAACCCTGCTTGATGGGCGGCATCGATTCCATCGAGTACTTTTTGTAATTTTCCGCCGCGGGTGATGCTGGAAAACCGTGTTGGATCGAGGGAGTCAATGGAGATGTTGAGACGTTTCAATCCTGAGGTGAACAATGGAGCCGCGAGCTTGTGCAAGGTGAGGGCGTTGGTGGTCATCGAAAGATCGTCAAGACCCTGAATGCTGGACAAGTCAGAAACGATGCCCAGTAGATCTTTTCGAATCGTGGGTTCACCACCGGTTAAGCGGATGTGTTGGATGCCCATTGAAACAAATATGTTGGCAAGGTAATGGATTTCAGAACGGGTCAATATGTCCGCGCTTGGAATCCATTGCAACCCCTCTGCTGGCATGCAATACACACAGCGCAAGTTGCAACGATCGGTCAAGGAAAGTCTTAAGTATCGATGCTGTCGATTGAACTGGTCTGTTAAAGCAGCGTGTTCAGATGCCAAGTTGAACCTCAATCTGCGAAGGTTTCATGAATGCTTTCGGCAATCTCTCGGAAACCCTGACCACAGTCTTCTTCAGCCAATGCGACAGGAGTGCCCATGTCTCCACCCAGACGAATTCGCTCATCCAGTGGAAGCTGTGCCAGTAGAGGCACTTTGTATCGAACGGCTGTTTCAAATCCACCGCCCTTGCCAAACGGATGCATCAACGAGCCATCGGGTAGGGTGATGAAAGACATGTTTTCAACGATGCCCAAGATTGGAACGTCCAATTTCTTGAACATTTCCACCCCTCGAATGGCATCCTGTACCGCGATGGCTTGTGGAGTGGTGACAATGACCGCACCACTGAGGTCTACGGCTTGAACCATGGTCAGTTGAGCGTCTCCTGTTCCGGGAGGCAGGTCCACAATTAAATAGTCCAATTCTCCCCAGGCTACCGTTTGGAAGAACTGACGAATGACACCCATGACCATTGGCCCTCGCCAGATGATGGGCTCGTCTTTGTCGACCAGCAGTCCCATGGAAATGCACTTGACATCATAAGAGACGATTGGCACAATCTGCTTTTCATCGTTGGCGATTGGGGTAGCAGATACATTCATCATCATCGGGAGGGAGGGACCGTGTACATCTGCATCAATCAGACCCACGTTGTGTCCTTGCTTGGCCAAAGCAACCGCGATGTTGACCGAGACCGTCGATTTTCCAACGCCACCTTTGCCACTGGCAACCGCGATGATGTGTTTGACACCTGGAATCGGTTGTTTTTGAATCGGACCACCGTGAGGGCCCATTCCGCCACCGCTCATGCCGCGTACAGGTTCTTTGGGGTTGTCCGCTTTGGGATCTACTGTTTCTTCAACGGTGATGGAACACTCGACGTTTCCTTTCCAACCCACAGCATCAATTTGGGTCAGTAGGCTTTGTTGCATGACCCGCATCTGATTTTCGGAATGGTCTGGGTGAAAGGTCATCGTAACCGTTAACGTGTCTTCACTGAGAGAACCGTCGGTCAATACACCCGCCATCCACAAAGAGCGTCCAGTTCTGGGGTCTCGAACACGGGTGCCCGCAGGTTCTAAAATGGCTTGGGCTTCAGGTTGAATATCACTTTGTTTCATGAGTGTACCTTTTGGGTGAACGTGTGTGCTTGCTTTTAACAGAGTATAGAAACTTTATCGAGAGGCCCACTGCAAAATTAGGGAAGCAAGGACTGAGTTTGTTGGTCCTTCGGTCTTGGAGGCTTGTGTCGCACTGGCTGAATAGATTGTGCCGTTGTTTGTACCATAGACTCGAGTACCCTCTAAGGCAAATGGAATACCCTGTGCTATTTTGCGTTCGATGACGTCCGACGCCCATTTGGGGAAGGGGGCTTTGACTGAAAAGAGCAGGTCTTCAACTAGGGGGCTTAAAATAGTGGTGTGCTGTTTGCGATGCAGCGCAATTACACCCCCATCAGGGGTTACCAACAACACTTTGGCATTCGGTCTCAATAGGTCAGGAAACCCATAGATACCATAGACCTGCCCCATTGGATCCTGTCTGGATTCGACTTGGGTTGTCGAGCGCAGCACCTGTTGAATTCCAGCGTGACTCAGTTCAGGGGGAAGAACAAATCTGGTTGTACAAGGACGCAGGTGCCACAGTTCAAGCTTCTGTTGCCAACCGTCTGCAGTACGCTGTGTGGACTGGGCGACGGTCATCGGATCGTTTTCGCCAACCGCAGTTTGAGTGGCAGAATATTCTGCGTCGGACGTCTCCACCGAAGGCAGATCTGTAAACCCACCCATCGTTTGTTCATAGTCCACGTCTGACAGACGTTTGTATTGATCCAAGAGTCTGACGATTCGATATAGGGTGGACTCGTCCAAAGGCGTTGCGATCAACAGTTGTTGATTGGCATTGAGTCCCACTCGAATCCGCGCAAAAGGGAAGGCTCGAGCCAGCAAAAACAGCTCTGCCCCCAAAAATCGTTCAACAATTTGAGATTCCAATTGTTTTAGCGCTTGACCATCAAAGCCTTGTAGGTTTGAGCCCATGCAAATCAGAACCTTGGCTTGTACGCTGTCCGTTAGTGTGTAACCATGTTCTGTGAGTTGAGTGTGCAGCGCCTCCTCGAGTGGGTGGGGTTCAGGTTGAACGCTGAGAGTGGCAATTTGAAGCATTGGAACTCCAAGAAGGTGGGGTCAAAAGGTCTGTGGAATATCCGACGGACGATTGATGTTTCGAAGCGCGTCGTGAGATAGCCTAACCGAGAAGGCAGTGCTTGCAACTGCTTTCATAGAGTCTCTTTTGTTGAAGTGCGTCAATACTTTGCGATGCCACTCTACGGGGAGGTGAAGCAACAGTGGGTGCATTTGATCATTGGGGTCCTTTGCCACACTCGGACAGTGAGACAACAAGGCTCGGATATCGTCTTGGGACAAAAATGGTGTGTCACAGGGCAAGATCAACAGACTGTCTCGCTGCATAGAACGGGCGTGCTCTAAGGCAGCAATGACGCCTGTCAAAGGATGTTGTAGGGTAGAACCATCGGAAATCCAAGTGCATTGTGGGCGCTCGATGGTTGCTTGTTGGGTGGCTTTGCCGATGAGGTGAATTGGGAATTGTAGAGGGCGCAGCGTTTCCAGTACACGGTCGAGCATCGTCACATGTTGGTCGAGTTTGACATTGGCTTTGCACTGACCCATTCGCGACGATTGTCCACCACACAAAATGTAGATGCCAACCGTCAAGTGCGTGTTCTCCACGTTGCTGGCCATTTTGCACCGGTTGGTAGACACTGAACCGTATGGTGCTGCCCTTTATGCAACTGATGTGAATCTGCTGGAAAGGGCAGTAACGCTGTTGCATCGGCGAAAGAAGACATGTGCGCTGAGGATTGATTTCCAGTAGAAAAGGCGTGCAACTCTCCATGGACTGGTTTGAGCCAAACGCGGACAAATTCCAAACGACGGCCTCTTTTGGAGAAATCTTCCCCCAGTGTCGCGCGTAGAGTTGGTAATTCAGGTTGCGGCACGTGCATTTTACTCAGTATGAAAGGACGAACAAACTGATAGAAGCCCATTAAGGCCGATACAGGATTTCCAGGAAGGGCAAACAGTGGAACGGTTTTGCTTGGGGTGTGGATGATTCCAATGGCAACAGGTTTCCCTGGCTTCATTCGAATTTTCCAAAAATTCATGTTGACTTCAAATCCTGGGAGATCTTCCAACGCTTTGTGTACCACGTCAAAGTCACCGACGCTGACACCACCTGTTGTAATGAGAATGTCAACATTGACTTGTTCGAGCGCGTGCAAGAATGCTTGGCGTGTACTCTCCAAGGTGTCTTTGGCAATCCCACAGTCTTTGGCTTGAATCCCCAATTCTTGGAGGGCAATTTGTACGTTGATGGTGTTCGTTGCCCAAATCTGTCCTGTTTCTAAGGTTCCACCTTGTCGTGGATCTTTGAGTTCGTCTCCCGTCGAAAGAATTCCAATTGTTGGTAGGGACCAAACTTCGACTTCGTGTACACTGGCCGACAAAGCCAATCCAATTGTGGCCGCGTCCAAGGGTGTTCCCACTTTGAGAATCGGGGTGCCCAGCATGGCCTCTTCACCTTGTCGTCGAATGTTGTTCCACGGATTTGGACAGTTTTCGATGCGTATTGAACCCCCGTCAACCGTTGCGTTTTCTTGCATGATGACCACATCGGCGTTGGTCGGCGTTGGGGCTCCGGTAAAGATTCTGGCACAGGTACCCGGTTGCAGTGTGTATTCTGTTGTGTCTCCCGCTTGAATGATATCGCTCACCGGAAGTTCAACGGGATTCGTTGGAGAAGCATCCACGATGTCTTCGTGGCGCATGGCGTAGCCATCCATCGCAGAATTGCTCCACGCTGGCAACGCTTGGGCTGCACACACTTCGGTTGCCAGTATGCGTCCAGAGGCTTTCCATATTGGCAATCTCTCTTTGGCGAGGGGGAGAGGGAGTTGAGCGATGTGCGCTTTGGCTTCTTCAAAGGTGATCATAGGTCATTGCTGGATTTTGAGTTTTTGTCCCACGTAAATTTTGGTGGACTTGAGGTTGTTCCATCGTTTGAGGTCACTGACAGATACCCCATACTTTTTGGCGATTTTACTCAAGTTGTCCCCGCGTCGTACGGTGTATGTCACCCATGTCGCTTTGTTGGTGTAAATCTTGATCTTTTGGCCCGCATAGATTTTGTTTGGATTGGTGATCTTGTTCCACCGTTTGATATTGCTGACCGACACCCCGTATTTTTTGGCGATGAGGTTGAGGTTTTCCCCTTTTTTGATTGTGTGGGTGACCGTGCGCGTTTTTGATTTCTTGGAGGAAGAGGAAGACTTTGATGCGCTTCCTTTTGTACTGACCAGTGCTTTTGCTTCTCCGGAACTTGGAATCAACAGGACTTGTCCAACGTGAATGCGGTTGGCATTTCGGATGTTGTTTTTGGTTTGAATACTTTGAACCGATACGCCATATTTGGCTGCGATTCTTCCAAGAGACTCCCCTTTTTTGATGACGTGACGCTGGTAACTGATGCGTTCTGATTTGGGAACCTTTGCGAGTGCCGTCAAGAACTCTTTTGATTGTGGTACGTGAACTTGCTGCTTAGCGGGTGAAGAGGGCAGTGCATGCTGTCGCAGTTGGGGGTTGTAGGCTTTGAATTCACTGACGGAGATCCCCGCACACTTTGCAAGAACGTCAATGCCAACGTTGCCTTCGATGGTGACGGTGTTGTATTGCAGTGGCTCTTGATATTTGATGTCGGTAAACCCGTATCGCTCTTTGTATTTTCCGATGATCGCCGCGGCGATGATCTTCGGTACGTAATTGTCAGTTTCCGCCGGAAATGCATTTTTGTCTTTGAGTTCCCAAAAGTCCCGCGTTCCGTGTTTGCTAATTCCTCGGGATACTCGACCGGGACCGCCGTTGTACCCTGCCCACACCAAGTACCAGTGATCAAAGTTCTTGTAGAGTCGACTCATGAATCGGATGGCGGCATCGGTACTTTTTTCAGGATCTCGTCGCTCATCCACCCACCAATCGACACGCAGCCCCATCTCGCGGCCCGTTGTTGGGATGAACTGCCACAGACCGGCTGCAGCCGCTGACGAGTATGCCGAAGTTGAAAAACCACTTTCAATCATTGAGAGGTAAATCAAGTCTTCTGGCAACCCCGCTGCACGAAGTTTTTTTTGCATCATGGGGGTGAATTTGGTGCTTCTGGCAAGCCATTTGGCATAGTATTTTCGACCCGGCCCCAGCAGATAGTTCATCCACCGTTTCACATCGTCGTTGACCACAATCGGGATATCGAAATCTTTTTGGTCGATCATGTCAATGAACAGTGGGTCGTGCTTTAGTGTGTTGATGGGGTCGAGGTAAAACGCACGATCGACACTTGAAATGCCTTGTTTGAGTACCAAATCCGGCAAGGTGGTCGTACCGTTCAACCCTTCATCGATTTGTTGCGCCTGCTCCATTCCTTGAGCAATACTGTAACTTTCGATGTAATCCCATATAGTACCACCAACTGGTTGAGGAGGTGTCTCCGCAACGGCTTGGTGTACAGCGATGATCAGCCAGCCAATGTTCACAATTGTGTCCTATGAGAAAAGGGGTGTGTAGTCCTAACCGGTCAATCTTGGATTTTCATCCTTGTTCATACCTAGGGAGTCAACGATTTGATGCTGAGAATAGAGACATCTCTACTCTCGATAGACAGATATCAGAAAATGACTGTGAAACACCGTTTACCAACGGGCAAAGTGATCTTCAACCACACCGGGGATTGCATCAATCTCGATCCTTTGTCCTTCTGGAGTTGTCAATGTCCCTGAGAAAACACCACAGGGTTGTTCAAAGACACTGGAGAGAACCAATAAATTGATGTTTTGTTGACGACAGTGCTGTGGGGTAAATGTGAGGTCAACAGTGGCGAAGTCTGTGTTCTGTTCCGAAGTGATGCGCCATGGACTGGTGCTGTCGGTGTATTGAAATTTAACTGGACCCACACGATACAGCGCGCCATCGATCCAAAAGGCATTTTCTGGATCGGTGGGGTTTGCCAAATTTAGACCAACGGTGTGTTCGTGACTTTTGCCAGCGAAAGACGCCCAATTCCATTGCGTTTCACGAGCGTGGTACCCAATGGTGGTGTCTACGACGGCATGGGTGTTGGCATCTTCCATATCCCAATGTTGATTGCCGAGTCGAACTTTGCCAACCACTTTGAGGCCAGCCGTTTTGTGGGTGAAAGAACAGTCCCCATCCGGGGTGGGCATCAAGGTTTGGAGAGGGGGATGGGCGTTGATGTTGTCGACAATCTCTGTGCGTATGTCGAGAATGAGTCCTTCATTTTTGAGACGGACGTCGATGCCGCGTTTGTTTGCCGCGAGGTTGTTGTTGAATCGAATGTGTTCATCTACCGTTCGATAGGCAACCATAGATTCTTCAATGCCTCGATCAAAACGAATTCCTTGAGCAAGGGGGGCCGTTCTTTCCAACTCCCAAAAGGAACCCGTTTCACGATTGTAGACATAAGCAAAGATGTTGCCCAAATAACCGGTGTGTACAACAGCAATGCCAATGATGAATTTGTCGCTGTAGAGGCCAATGTACTGCCACCGCTTCTCTCTCATGGGCAACAGCAGGTCGCTCCAATCGCCACGTCGATAGGCACGCAAGTCGGCATCTTTTATTTCACCGGTCCAATGACCGAATTGGGGCTGGTGGTCTTTAAACAGCATGGTGTTCCAGTGGCAGGAGGTTATGGCAAAAATCCTTCGCCGATGATGACGCAGTCGATCCCAAAGCGTTCATGGGCGATTTCCAGACGGGTCAATAGATTGTCGATGGCTTCAACACCAGCGCGGCCTACATCCATGTAATAGGTGACCGAATTGTCGTCGATGACCATCGGTGGCCCAATCTCGTGGAAGAATCCACTTGTCTGCGTTCCGAACTGACCGTGGAATCCGGCTTGATACCACTCCCCAATCAACTGGTCAATTTGTTCCCAGTGTCCATCCATCGTGCGAATGTGAATCGCCAGATTGTTCCATGGAACGTTGCTGGAAACCATGACCACGAAAGAGTGACCGGGGTAGGGGAACAGTACGGGTGCGCGTGCAATGGGTTCATACCCAGCCAAAGCGACGATCATTGGTTGGTCGCCGACGCGTCCACCCTGGTGCGTTTTCGGATCGATCAGGTCGACACGCGCCGTTGCATAGGGACGGTCACCGTCTCGGACGTAGTAGATCAACTTACCATCTTCTTCCCCTCGAATGTACGGTTGTTCTGCTTGCCATCCTTGTTCTGCCATGTTGTTGGCGTGGTGGTTGAAGAACTCTTGGTATGAACCATGGTGGGCGTTGAGCAACTCTTTTGGATGAACGTCTTCGGCAATAAACTTTCGAACGGCGTGCAAAAATGATTGATTTCCTTCTAGGGCAGCGGCTTCATCGGTTTTGGCATCCAAATACCGTTGCAACATGTCCATGCCGTTCTTGAGGCGTCCCCATCTAAATAAGAGATAGGCATAGGCTTGCAGTGCATATGGATTTAGAGGGTCCTCTTCCAATATATTTTTGTAAGCCGCTTCGGCTTGGCGGGGTAGGTACAGGTCTAGGGAGGCTTCTGCGTCGACCATGTAGAGTTGTCCAATCAAGGTTGCAGCCGCTTCGTCTTGCATCTCAAAAGCCATGGTGATTGCGTCTTGAGAAACGACTCGGGCTGCCTTGGCTTCCCCCATTCGCACCAACGTCACCGCCAGTGAGTGACGCAAGTCCAGTCGTTCGGGTGCGCGTTCGATCAACGCTTCTAATTGTTGGCGTGCTTCGTTGGGGTCTTCCAAACGTACAGCCGCCATGGCTTCGGTTGTGATGGTATCCATGATGGGCTCCAAGGAGTAAAAGAATTCAGGTCAGTTGCCGGCGTTAGATGGTGGGTTGGTGATTTCTATGCGACCTGCACGACGCTGCTCCTCGGCAGGAAAAGGGCAATGTCGACAGCCCGCACCGCAGCAAGTGCCTCGGTTCTTTAGGTAATAGGCACTCAACACGTAGAACCCTGTCTTTGGATCTTTGTAGCCATTTTCTTTTCGGTCACAGGTGGCCTTGTGCAGTTTTTCTATTTGAGGATTTTGTTTCATCACTATGGAGTATAACCCTTTTCATTTGGGTTGGAACAATTTCAACCACGTTCTGGATGTGAAGACTGGAGATTTCTGGCCATTTCAATTAGTCTGTACACCATAATATAGATGTTATTGAATCTCAGGAGAACACCATGAAATTGGATTCAGATAAAGCCGCGGCCATCGCAGCCAGCAACGCCCAAGAGTTTACGACCAAACGACCTACGGTTCCAGCACTGGAAGCCAAAATGTTCACCCCTATTCAATGTCTGGATCACGGCTTTGTACGACTGGTCGATTACATGGGGGACGACTCGGCAATCGTTCAAGCGGCAAGGGTGTCGTATGGTGCGGGCACCAAAAAGATGCGTCAAGATCGTGGTTTGATTCGATATCTACTTCGACATCGACACACGACGCCTTTTGAAATGTGTGAAATAAAGCTTCATGTAAAACTGCCAATTTTTGTTGCCCGTCAGTGGATTCGTCACAGAACGGCCAATGTCAATGAAATTTCGGCTCGGTATTCTGTATTGGACAATGAGTTTTACCTTCCATCTCCAGAGCATTTGGCGGTACAATCCACCAACAACAAGCAGGGACGGGGTGCTGCGTTGACGGAAGTCCAAAGTGCAAGGGTTCTAGAGATGCTCAAACGCGACGCCACACAAGCCTATTCGACATATTCCGAATTGTTGGGTGAAGAAGTTGGTTTGGCCAGAGAACTTGCTCGAATGAATCTCCCGGTCAACTGGTATACCCAGTGGTATTGGAAAGTGGACTTGCACAATCTGCTTCACTTCTTGGCGTTGAGAATGGATGCGCATGCCCAATATGAAATCCGTGTATTTGCCGACGCCATTGGTTCACTGGTCAAAGAATGGGTGCCACATGTGTGGGAAGCTTTTCAGGATTATCGGATGGGTGGAGCGTTCTTTTCCAAACAAGAGTTGGAAGTTGTTCAGGCGTGGATCCAAGGAGAGACCCCTGTATTTGCAGACTTGAACCTGTCGAAAAGAGAATGGGTAGCGTTGTGCAAGCGCTTTGGTCGTGACACGGGACTGGAACAGCAGTGATGGTGTGGCTGTGGTTGTGGGGATGTTCCCCCAAAGTATCCTGGGAAGAGTGTGAACCGGCACAAGAGCGCTTGACTGCCCCGACGCAGTTGTTTGGCCTGAGTGGGTCGGATCATTTCGGTCAGGCTTTGGCAACAGGAGATGTGGACGGCGACGGTCAAATGGACGTGTTGGTTGGCTCTCCCAATTATGATCCCACTTCAGACAGCAATTTCAATGCTGGAATGGTGACGTTGTTTCTGGGGTCTACCATTGCTGCTGGTGGTTCTTGGCAGGACAGTGACGCCGCCTTGACCATCTATGGGGTCGACGAGATGGAAGGGCTGGCCTCTTCGGTTGGGTTGTCGGATGTGGATGGCGATGGCCTCGATGATTTGTGGATTGGCGCCCATCAAGGAGAAACAACGGGACAAGACACCGGCATCGTTCACTTGTTTTATGCATCGACTCTGCAGTCCAAATTGTCTGGGCAGTCACTGAACGCGATCGATGCCGATCTGTTGTTGGTGGGGGAAGGCAATTACGATTACGCGGGCTTTGCGATGGCCAATGCGGGCGATGTTGATGGTGACGGTTTGGACGACTGGTTGATTGGGGCACACCAAGCCGATGCGGAGACTGAAGATGTTGGCAAAACCTATTTGTTGTACGCAGAAAGCGTACAAGACTTGTCGGGTGAGCAATCCATCGCACAGGCCGACGTGGTTTTTGTCGGAGAATCTACCGGAGACTTTTCAGGCTACTCGATTGCTGGGGGCAGTGATGTGGATAAGGATGGCCTGTCTGACATCTTAATTGGTGCCGGCAACCACGACGCCAATGGAAACGATGCTGGTGCTGCGTATCTGTTTCTCAGTCAATCCTTGTCATCCGGTACCCTGTCACTGGGAGAAGCCGATTTGACTCTTTTAGGCGCCTCCGAAGGGGATTGGGCTGGTCGCGCTGTGGCGTCGGTGCCTGCAGTGGATCGAAATCGACGAGGCGATTGGGCCGTTTCGTCAAGTTGGAACGACGACAGTGCCAACAATGCGGGGAAGGTGTCCCTGTTGACGGGTGAGCAATTGTGGTCCGCGATCAAGAACGGTGACTCAACACTGTCGTTGTCGGATGCGGCTGTGACAATCTTGGGGGCAGAACAAGAAGCCTTTTTGGGTCAAGCATTGGCCGTTGGAGATTTGGACGGGGATCGGTATTCAGACCTGCTGATTGGCTCACCGCTTCATGACAGTGGAGAACTCGCTGACGCCGGTGTGGTTCATCTCTTTGTGGGAAGTGCTTGGCAAGATGCGATGGGTCAACAAGCCTTGTCCACCGATGACGCAACGTCCACATTTGTCGGTTCGGCGGCGTATGATTCGCTGGGAACATCGATTGCAACCGGAGACTTAGACGGCGACGGAATGGGGGAAATACTCGTTGGCATACCGTATCTGGACGATGTTGAACTCGATGCTGGTGGGGTATCGGTGTTTTTCGGGTGCGAATGACGGACCGTTGATAGGCCTATCTTCTTCTCTATATTCCAGGGGCGCTATGCATCTAGTCTTGCGACTATTGTGTAGAAACTGGTTTTTCGATCAAAATCAGAAACTCTTGGTACTTTGCTTGGTCTCCCAACCATTCAGCGTTGGTTGTTGCACTTTTCATCGCATTTTCTTTGTGGTCGAATACGGCGAAGTCCAAAATTTTGTATGCATTGAATATCTGACGTAGGTTTGCTTCGGAGAGTTTGGATTTGTTTCCATAGGAAAAGAGTACATATTTGCAGTTCAGTTTCTGTATCAATTGTTTTGTTGCATTGAACACGACGTCGTGGCTGGTATTTTCAAAAACGGAAATGGCCCCCGGCAGAGAGTCTGAAGACGCATCTTTGCGACGCAGAGCGGCGCCGTGCAAGGTTGGTTTGTCGTTGCGACACACGGTGGTCCACAAATGATAGTAAGAACGGTATCGAACCCGAGTGGTTTTGGTTTTTTGGTTGTTCGTGCCGTACGGTGGATCCAGATAAACCAAATCGTAATACTCCTCGATGTCAAAGATATTGCGCTGGCTTATCTGACAGGGTTGATCAGTGAGGATGAGGGAGGGGACTTTCAAGTGGATGGTGTCATAACTTCTTTTCGGCCATTGCTTTAGATAGGCAACTTGGTGCCCCATGGTGTTGTCGACTTTGTCCATTGCCAAGATGGCGCTGGTCAGCAACACAGAGCGCTCGATGGGGTCATTGGTGATTTTGGGTATTTCATCCAAAATGGCATCTAGTTTTTGAGTGTTGTGTACTTGCCAAGGGCGTTTCTTGCCATCTGCTTGAACCGCATTTCCTTTCTCGTTCGTCGTTACCACGCCACCATAGTGTTCGGTGAACCATCCGGATATCCCGTCAAGCGCGTTCAGTTCATCAATCCACGGTTGATAATGTGAGGCCGGCTTGGTGTTTTGTAAATAGCAGCGTCCAAAGGTTTGGGTATAGTCAGACAGGTCGTTTGCAGTGACTTTGTAACCGTTTTTTCGAAGTGCTTGAGAGACGCGCGTGGTTCCCGCACATCCATCTAGAATCGTTTCAACGGTGGGACAATGTTCTTGGAGCAATGAGAGAATCTTTGGGGTGATCTCTTTCTTGCTGCCTGTGTATCGAATGCCTTCTGTTTTGGTCTCAAAAGAGTGGGGATTGGTCAAAGACATTTTGCGTTCTCAAATACTGAAATGTGATTTGGATGATGGTTGATCTTTACAGCATGATCGTCATCATTGCCCAATAATGTAACATACAGTCCTGAACTCGAGAAGGGTCTATGGGAAAGTCGTTGCACAATAAGTGCTCGGCTGAGCACACTGTATACGGTGAATACTGGAAACATTTTATTCTGTTTGTACGTCATCCAGTACGCGAGAAATCGCTCGTCCTTTCGATTCCGTTTCTGCCCACTCTGCTGCTGGAACCGAGTCATAAACAATTCCAGAGCCGATGTTCAACGTCGCACTGCAAGAACCATCCCCATTTGGAATCCCTTGTAAGGTGCGAATGATGACATTCCAAGTCGAGTGTCCTCGGCGATCCATGAATCCAAAAGAGCCGGTGTACCATCGTCGATTGACCGGTTCGAGGTCTCTGATGTATGACAGCGCAGCCCGTTTGGGTGCCCCTGTGACGCTGGCCGGTGGAAAACAGGCGTGGACGGCTTGCAAGGTGGATATGGAGGGGGTTAGTTGACCAACCACCTTTTGTTCCGCGTGCAACAAGTCTCCACATCTTCGAAGCCTCCGATGTTCAACGAATACCGTTCCGAACTCGGACACCATTGACAGATCGTTGCGCATCATATCGACGATCATGGTGAGCTCTGCTTGTTCTTTGGGAGAGTCCCACAGGGTGAAGTGGGCATTGGGGTTGTCGATGTTGGATTGCGTCCCTTTGATGGGCAAAGAGTGTACAAGGCCTTGATTGGTGAATTGCAGAAACAGTTCGGGAGAATTTCCAATGAGGATTTCGGATGGGGACTGCCAAAAAAAAGCATGGCGTGCGGGGTTTTCTCTGGTCAATCGCAACCAAGTGTTCAACGGCTGTGCAATGTGAAACGGTTCAACCGCATTGGCCAAGTTGATTTGGTATACATTTCCATCGTGTATGGCGTCGATCACCTCTTGAACCGCACTTTTATAGACCGCCTCGGGCATCGAGTGACTTGGTGTGGCTTGTACAGAGAGCGTGGTGCAGTGGGTGCGTCGGTCTTGTTTGATTTGTGTCAAAAGCGTTTGGCGTTGTAGCGGTGTCCCCCAAAAGTACCACGACTTGCTGGGGCGGTGAAAGGTCAAACTGTGATCGGACATCCAAGCGTGCAACCTACCGTCAAAAGAAACAATGCTCAGCATCCCTTCGAGAAAGGGTGGTGTGTGGTCATGTTCGCAAGCCAGTGAACTGTCGACGGTAAACGGTTGTATGTTGGCCCACTTGTCCCCTTGATAAAACCACTGTTGTGTGGCCGACAGCGCACAGATTCTCCAGTCACCACTGTCAAAAATGGCGTAGAAATCATTTGTACTGAGGGCTTGCCAAACGTGGTCTTCTATCCAGTTTCCATCCAACAACTCGTCCTTTGCCCAACGGTGAAGCGACGGGCGCATTGGACTTAGACAGTGACGTGGATGAGAGATGGACCTTGAGAGAGCGCGGTTTCTCTTGACTGTTCAACGGCTGCCCGTAGTTCATCTGGTGTAGACACTGTGTGGCTTGTGACACCCAGAGCGCTTGCCAACGTCGTTACAGAAACGCTCATTGCAGGACTGATTGGCATGTTGGCTGTGTTTCTTTCCAAGACAACGAACAGCACCGGTGCTTTCTTTAGACTGGCTACATTGAGGGCTTCTACAAACGTTCCATCCGACAGCGCACTATTACTCAACAAACAAAGGACTGGACGCGCAGAAGCGGTTGCCAATCCGATGGACTGTAAGGCACGTTGTCCAGCGTTGCCCACACTGAGGGCCACTTTGTAACTGGGTGAACCATTGCCAAGCGTTGCCACCGAGGCACCACGCAACGCAGCAACAATCTGTCCCCGTTGTCCAACGGTGATCCAGTCTCGTTTCGACATGCCCAACACCGCGGCTTCCATGTAGGGGGCGATTTTACCAAGGCCCACCCCACCAAAGTCGGAGAGGTAAGACGGTTTTTGGGCGGTTAGTGCTTGTTCGATTTCGGTGAGGGTCATCGCAAACTCAACAACAGAGAGGCAGGGTTTTCAAGAATGTTTTTCAAGGCCGCGATGAACCGTGCAGCCACAGCCCCATCGATCACTCTGTGATCAAAACTCGGAGACAAGTACATCATCTTGCGGGCGACAATCTCTCCATTGACCACCATTGGCCGGTCGTGAATCTGATTGACACCCAAAATGGCAACTTCTGGATGGTTGATGATCGGTGTTGCAAATCGACCACCAATGTTTCCAACCGACGTGATGGTGAATGTACCACCTTGTAACTCTGACAACTGTGCTTTGCCTTCTCGTGTACGGGTTGTCAAATCGGTGATTTCGGCAGCCAGTTCCAAGATGCTTTTGCGTTCTACATTTTTGATGACGGGAACGTACAAACCTTGTGGTGTATCACAAGCGATTCCGATGTTGACTTCACCGCGAACGATCATGGAGAAGTCTGCCTCATTCATAACGGCGTTGACGGTGGGGAACTCTTTAAAGACCTGCACCAAGGCTTTCATGATGAATGGAATGTAGGTGAGTTTGACACCAGATTCAGCGGCTATGGCTTTGAGTTGTCCCCGCATCGAGACCAAATCTGTCATGTCGATTTCTTCCACATAGGTGAAGTGTGGTGCTCGTTGGACTGATTCAAGCATTTTCTCAGCAATCTTGCGACGGAGTCCCACAATCTTGACAACTTGATCTTCGGCAGCCGCTTGTACTTGAATGGCTGGAGGCGCTTTGATTTGTGAAGTGTGACTCGGAGTTTCAAGCTGAGTGCGAACATCTGCGCGGGTGATTCTGCCACCTTTTCCAGTTCCTGAAACACCGCTTAAGTCAAGGTTGTTTTCCTTGGCGTAGACTCGGACAGCGGGAGAAGCCAGTACTTTACCACTGGGGTTGGGTGTTGGGGCTTGCTTGGGTTGTGGAGCGGGTGTGCTCGCCTTGACGGGTGCAGGGGCCGGCTTTGGAGTTGGTGAACTGGTTGGTGCACTGGTTGTGGATGCTGTTGGTGCAGGAGCAGAACCATCTTGCGAGAGTTTGATCAAGGGCGTATGTACAGGAATGATATCGCCTTCTTCTCCGCACACTTCTACGACGGTGCCGCCCACGGGGCAGTTGATTTCCATGGTGGCTTTGTCGGTCATGACTTCACATACGGCTTGGTCTGGTTCTATGACATCTCCAACAGACACATTCCATTTGACCAACTCGGCTTCCGTGACGCCTTCACCCACTTCGGGCAGTTCAAAAGTATACGACATAAGTTTTCCTTGTTGCAAAGAGAAAAAGAGAAAAGAGAGGGAGCCCAATCTGGGTTTTGATTTGGGATTCGGATTTAAGATTCTAAAGAAGAGTATACGGCTTGTTGGATGTTGGACACTGTGGGCGCACAAAATACAGGCTCACTTTCCAGTCTCCAAAAGGCTTTGTGGACCAATTCATCCATCCAGTTGTTTGGCAGTCCGACACACACCACTCGACCAACGTTAAAAGCCGCTTGCAATGCCTGTTCGTCAAACTGTGTGAGGTTGTGTTGTTCAATCCACTGAACGTCAATACCTTCGCAGAGGTCGATGGCGTCTTGGACAACATCCGCGACCAGGTTGCTAGACAGGACAACACAATGTGCTGGTTGACTGCCATGTACTGTTGAGGCTTCATTTCCGGAAGGTTGATGCCCTTCAAGTTTGTGCCATGCCACTGTGGCCGAAGACTCTAGTACAACGATGATTCGTTGGTGTGTGAGAGCACGTTGTAGTAGAGTGTTTTGCATGTCTGATGACGCAAGAGACCACACTTCAACGGCGGGGTGATTCAATGCAGTCCAATCAATATTGCTTCCTTGAGTGTGTACACGAATGACCATCGAGCCAACGCCACTGGCTGGCAAATTTTGGATTGTCGATGCGAGAGTCGATATGTCTGTTGTTGGCCAATCCACAACGGGACAGTCCCCATTAAAAGCGAACCCAAGTGCAATATTGATCAGCGTTGCATCACTCATTGGCAACAAGTGCGCGCGCGTACCCAAACGCTCTTGAGCACCCATTAAGTCGCTTTGGGTTTCGAAGCACTCTCCAATCAAGTGGGCATTGGGGGTTTGTTCTATCCATTCCAAAAGAGGCATACCGGTATCCAAATAAAGAAAATGTGTCGATTGAGTCTGTTGTATTGGGTTGTGGCTTTTAGGCAATTAATTATGTGTTATCCGATGTCTCTGCAACCTGTTTGCGCAGGTGGTTTGAAATAAAAAACTCTCCGGCTTTGTACGATGAGCGCACCAACGGACCACTGGCAACATAGGTGAAACCCATTTTGAGGCCCAATGTTTCATAACTTTCAAAGGTTTCAGGGGTGACGAAGTCGTTGACTTTCAACAGGCGTTTGTTGGGTTGTAAATACTGTCCCACCGTCAAAAAATCACACCCAACGCCACGCAGATCCAACATTGTGGCGAGCACTTCCTCAGTTTTCTCTCCCACTCCGACCATGATGCTTGATTTGGTGTGCATTGCGGGGTTCAACTTTTTTATGTTCTGTAGAACGTCCAAACTTTGCTGATATCCCGCTCGGGGATCGCGGACTTTGGAGGTGAGTCGTTCAACACATTCAACGTTGTGGGCAATGACGTCGGGTTTGGCATCGACAACCAACTGGAGCAATTCAGTGCGCCCACAAAAGTCAGGAATCAACACTTCGACCAATGTGTTGGGGTTCAACCGTTTGATTTCTCGGATACAGGCTGCAAAGTGATCAGCGCCCTGTAGTTCTAGATCGTCTCGATCTACACTTGTGACCACAACGTAATCCAATTCCATTTCAGCGATGGCTTGCGCAACGTTGAGCGGCTCTTCTGGATCGAGTTCAACGCCTTTTCGACGCGTTTGAACTGCACAAAATCGACATCCACGCGTACAGATTTCCCCCATGACCATAAATGTCGCGGTGCCTCCACTCCAACATTCACCGATGTTTGGACACTGGGCTTCTTCACACACGGTGGCCAGTTTGAGTTGGCGGGCCCGTTTTTTGATGTGCTGATAGCGTTCTCCACCGGGAGCTTTGACCTTCAGCCAAGAAGGTTTGGGTTGTCGAGTCATACGTACCTCTGTTCGTTTGTACCCAATTCTTAACGGTTTAGTTGTCCGATGGCGAATTGCCTTCCGGTCTTGATGTCGGTCGCACGGCAATTTTTGTACTTGGTTCAAAGAACGCCAGATCGCAACCACTTTTAGCAGCATCCATCAGCCACTGTTGAAGTTCATCTGTTGTGTACTCGACCAAGTAGTCGCACACAGAAGATTCAGTGCTCCAATCGATGAAGTCATCTTCATATTGTTTGAACATAGGGTGAAATACCCATCCATTGTCTGTCCGTTTAGCCCCTTTGCCAGTGGAGAAAAAACGCCGCAGTGCCAGATTTGCCTGCGCCTTCCACGTCATCGCAGTCCAAAATCTTGGCACGGGACTGTTTTCGACAGGGTCGTACAACATAAAGTGCAGGCGTGGGTCCTGATGGTTTGCCAAGATTCGTTCCATTTTGACATGGTACAGAGACGTGTATTCACCATCGATGTACACTCGTTGTCCCCAATGAAAGCTTCCCATCGTATCCACTTCGGCTAGATCAGCAGGTTCATTGTGGTAGAGTTGACTGTAGATCATCCAAGCGTTGTAGGCGTTGATCCAATGAACCAGTTTGTGATTGGACCTCCCTCTTCGAGGAAATCGATTGCCATTTCGACGATTGCTTTGTGGACCGACTGTGCCCACCCATGCAACATATTGCTCGAGGATATGTTGGTGCTTTTTGATGGTTTCCCAGTCGATGCCTTCTTCAGTGACGGCTTGTGTCAGGACGGTTTGCCACTGTGTAGAAGGGTTTGCACTGGGGACAGAAGTGGGAATGGGAATGTCTTGTTGACAACCGAGTGTTCCAACGGCAAGGCTGAGAAACGTCCATCGAATGATTGTTTTGTACCTTGAAAGCAATGAACGAGTCTGTAGGTGCATGTTTCGGATAAAAAGCATAGTATGCTAATTACAAGGACAGGGAGACTATGACAAGTTTTTGGCGCCTATATTCTATGTGTTTGACCGTGATGGTTGTGGCAATTCAACTGTTGCAATGGCAATTTCCAACGTTGCCAAACGAGATCCAAACCACACCACAACGCATGATTTCCATTCCACCAAAACCCAAAGGGGTGCAAGAGCAAAGCATCGGTGAAGGAGATGAAGTCTTGTATACCGAGGCGGCTTGTCTAAATGGTCCAGCGCAATTTCGCGATATTTGTTTTCATCAGTTGGCCAGACAGCGTGCCCAGACGGATTTGGAAGGGGCGAATCAGGTGTGTCAGCGAATCGACAGTGAAGAGATGCAGTGGGAGTGTATGGCGGACATCGCTGAACTGTATTCACCGGTTGATAGAGAAAAGTCTCTTGCGTTGTGTCCAACCATTGAACGAAAAAAGTGGCGTGACCAATGTGTGTTTGGTATTGCCTTGGCTTATTCCACCGTGGATTCACCCTGGGCTTTTCGACGGTGTGACGATGCTGGTCAATGGCGAGACTTTTGTCGACACGACGTCAA
>CBFICN010000005.1:0-18143 GCA_965661045.1 uncultured Myxococcota bacterium | reverse complement strand
TATCGAGAAAATTGCATTCACGGTTTGGGTTGGGGGGCTTCGGAAACGGCAGAAGAAGACTTTATTCCAGCCTGTCGTCGTGCTGGAAAACAACGTGATTCGTGCTTGCTGGGTATTGCTTACAACCTACGTCGCTTCGATATTGATCGGGGACTGCAGATTTGCAATCAAGTTCAACGAAGTGATTTAAGTGAGCAGTGCACTCGCTTTGTGTCGGGTGGACGACTGTGAAGTCACAACGAAGATTTTGATATGACCAGCATCTCAATATCTTCATACCCAGCCTGCTGAGCCGTGTGCAGTGTTTTGCTGATCAGCGCCCACGAGACAGATTTGTCGACCCGTATTTTGACTTCTTTTTTGGCACGTTGTTGCAGGGTGCTGTAGACTTCTGTGATCAGAACGTCTTCATTGTCTTCCCAGTATTGACGGGCCGTGACTCGAAAGCCATCCACGTAGATTCCATCTTTTGCAATGTCGACAACCAGTGTTTCCATCGAGGCATCTTCTTGTGCAGAGAGTGGAAGATCCATTGAAGCTTCTGGAAGAATCGGTGGTGGCTGTGGACTGGACGCCTTGAGCACTGCGATGACCAAAATGGTGAAGATGTCCACCATTGGGGCAAGGGTGGCGATCCCCAGTCCACCTTGACGTCGACGTTTGTTGGCAAAGAGGTTCATTTTGGATGCTCCAGCACAACGTTGTCAAAGCCTAGGTTCAGTTGAAGATTGTCCAGCCATCCAATGACCGTTTGGGCATCGTGCGTGGAGGTTGGTTGTACGTGAATCTTGCCTTGCTCTGGATCTAGTCGCTGGATTTCACGCAATCGGGCTTGTACATCGGACCATGCTCCAACCGACCAAGATTTGATCTCGGTATTGCCGGTTGACGCCAGAACATCGCTTTTGCGGACGCGCATCTCTACAACAAATCCGTCTACTGTGGCAATCACACTGATTTTCTCAACCATCCCTGTGTGTGTAGGGGTGAAAGTGCCACCAGCGTTGGCCAAAGAAAGGGGCACCGAGACCATTTTTTGAGGATTGGTCACCATCAACAAAGTTGGCAGCAAGATCATCATGAGGGATGCCAAGGCGAAAAAAGCAGCACGCGCATCGGACTCTTCTCGATTTTTTGAAAACAGGGAACGATGAGGATTCATGGGGACTTGGTGGTGTCATTGGATTTTGCGCTTTGCACAATGAGTGCAGCCACCGATTGACATTCAGCGAGTATGGCGTCGCTTCGGCGTTGCAGTACATTGTGGGCAAACATCATTGGTAGACCAGCGAGCAGTCCCCAAGCCGTTGTCAACATCGCCGCTCCAATCCCGGCAGACAAGCGAGCCGTACGTTCTATATTGCTTGCATCGTCGAGTCCTTCAAGGGCATAGATGAGGCCATAGACCGTTCCCAACAGACCGAGCATGGTACAGATGTTTGCCACCATAGATAGAGCGGAGATGCGTTGCGTGACGGTTTCCTCGACCAGCGGTGCCTCTACAGCCATGTCGTCCCAAGTTGGCTTCGTGGTGTTTTCTGCAGCCTCCAGAAAACGTGTGGCTGGATGTTTTCCGATGATGGTTTTCGTAGAAGTCCAATCTTGCTTTGCAATTGATTCTTTTACAGTTTTCAACGACAGAGCCCAACCCCGAAATGTTTTGGCGCGTTCTATCCAAATGCTCAGTCCATATGCAAAGACAATCACAATGGCATAAGCGAACGGCGCACCCGTTCCTGTAAAAGCACCAAACAAATTGCTGAACACGATGTCGCTCCTATAAAGGGAAGAACCAGTACAATTGCCTTCAGCAGCGTGTGTGAATTGGCATTTGAGGGTTCTGAATATACATTGGTGGTAAGACAAGCACCAATTTCATTGTTTGATCATATCGGACTTCAGGTTCATTGGTCAAGCCATTCAGGTTGATTGTTGACGAAGCAATTTGGGAGAAGTGTTATGCGGGCAATTGTGGTTTCAGTGCTGTTTATCTTGACGGTTGGCTGTCAGAGTGAACCGTCAACCAACTGGCGTACTGTTGATGATTGCACAGCGATTCCATCGGGCAATCTACAGGATGACTGTTGGGGGCACTTTATTGTGGACGTGTTCAAGACCGACTCCAAACGTGGCATGGACATCATGCAAAACAAAATTTCCAGTGACAGTGTTCGCGATTATCTGTGGCTTGAAGTGACCCGCAAAGTTGATCCAACAACGACCAAGTTCTGTCAACAGATTCAATCCAAAACCTTGGCCAAACGCTGTCAAACCTTGGTGTCGAGGCCTCATTTACATCGAGAGACACTGCGTGGCAAAGAGTCGAAGCAAAACACGCAGGCTCCACCACAACGAAAACCACAGTGAGAAGCATTTTGTGAACGTCTGTTCACAGTTGATTGGAAATGCTCTAAGGCAAAGACCGTAACCCAATCCGGCTGTTAGAAAGTCTTCCTCTGCGAAAACCCTTACTAGTTCATCAACAAAACAATAGAGATGGAGGAGACGCGAGATTGATGAAACAAATCACAAAGGAAGACAGGTTTCTAACACTACTCTTTCAGTGTAGAGCATGCTTGGTCATTCTGCAAGATTTGTAGAATATTTTTTTATTTTTTGGGTAAAAATGATGTTCTGACGATCGTTTCTCTTTTGTATGGTCAACCATCTCTGTTGCAAAGTTGGGTTCAATTGTCGATTTTTCATTGAAATCTATCCAGTGAGATTGGAGAAGAGTAGAACCACGTTAGATTAGGGTACAACAATATTTCCATGTGGGGGTGTTCAATGATGACATTGGATCAAGACAATTTACAAGAACTGATCGTGAGCAACGATAAGGTAGTGGTGCAATACGGTGCGGCCTGGTGTGGCCTGTGTAGAATGCTCAAGCCAACATTCATCAAGCATTCAAAAAATACTGACGGGGTACTCTTTGTGTATGCCGATGCGGAAAAGTTTCCTCAGTCCAGACAGTTGGCCAAAGTGCCAAACCTACCAACCTTTGCCGCCTTTAGTGGTGGTGAATTGGTTGCCAACAAAACCGGTTCCAAAAAAGAATTCATTCAAGAGGTGATAGATGCGGTTGCCAGTCGTTAAAGCGGTTGTGGAGTTCATCCAAGAACACGATGAAGACTACATTCATGAAACCGTCGAGGTCTTGGAATGTTTGGCGGAAGCCAAGGGCATCAAAGAAGAAGAGTTGATGGTCATCGGTGAGATTTTGTCAAACTTGTTTGGGGCAGTCGAAGTGGCCAAATCTGTCGAAGAAGGACAAAGTCTGAAACAGGCGTTGAATGAGTTTATGAAGCGCGTGATGGGCTCGATTGATCCCGATACGAATCAGTAGTGCCTTAAAGAAACTGTTCATTGGTCTGTAGATGGAGCAAAGAAGACCCTTGATCGTTGAGTATAGGTGCTCAATCGATAAGAATAGGCAGGCTTTTGGCATGTTGATCGCAGAATGAGATATATTGGGTATCAGCGTAATCGCTGTAGTATCTATAATATTATTGTTTGGAGATCGTTGTGTATTCTATGTTGGCTACAGTACCCGTTGGTGCTGCTGTTGAATCGGGGGGCGTTGAGACAATAGACTGGGTTTTATTGTTTGCATATGTCGGTGGTGCTTTGTTTATTTCTTTCACTTGTTCACTGCTTGAAGCTGTCGTGATGTCTGTAGATGTGTTTAAACTTCGCGGTTTGGCAGATAAAGGGGACGAAGGTGCGAAGCGAATGTTGGGGATCAAAGAAAAGACAGAAGATGCCATTGCGGCAATTTTGACCCTCAATACCATCGCGCACACTGTTGGAGCCACTTTGGCAGGGGCAAAAGCGATGAAGATTTTTGGCTCAGAAGGAATGGGTATCTTTTCAGGTGTGCTGACCTTCCTTATTTTGGTGTTGACCGAGATTATTCCTAAAAATGCGGGTGAACGCAATGCAGAACGGTATGCAGGAATCTGCTCTTGGATTTTGAGTATGATCATTCCAATGATGTACCCTTTGGTGAAAGCGAACAGTTGGTTGGTCCACGTCTTGTATGGAGAAAAGGACGAAAAGATGGACGTGGCTACAATGACGGCTGTAAACCAGCAAGCGGAAGAGGATGGTTTAATTGATGATCACCAGCGTCGAAAGTTGCAGCGGGTGATTGAAGTGTCAGAAAAAACAGTTGCGGACTTGATGACGGAACGATCGAAACTTGTGACCGTTCCTGAAAGTATGACGCTCAAAGAACTATCTGAAGCGGGTGAACATACCCAGTTTTCTAGGGTGCTTGTAGAAGGAAACGATGGCAGCATGTCGGGCTACGTGTACTATGAAGAGGCATTTCGTACAGCGGTTTTGGGCGTAAATACGCCAGGTACCACACTTGCCAATGCCAAAGGCGTACTGGGTGATGCATCAGAACAGCAGCAGCTCATCCGATCGGTTGGGCGCTGTCAAAAGAATGGTTCTGCCAAGGAACTTTTCCAGTCTATGCTCAAGCACCGCCAGCAAATCTTGTTGGTCTGTGAAGCAGAATCCGTGGTGGGTGCGATTACCCTCGAAGAGTTCTTGGAACACTTTATTGATTATGATATTCAAGATGAAGACGATCCCATTTCTGGTGGACAAGATCAGGAATCTTTGAGTCAGTAAATTGAACTGTTTGGGGTCGGTCAGTGCAGGTGTGGCTGTTGTCGCGTATCTATCGCTGTCCACATGAGCGTCCAGCCCCAAAATCCAACCCAGAGCCATGAGAACATCCATCCCCCTTGTCGATAAATGGTGTTGATTTGTCCCATTCTGATTTCTTCAACCCGACTGACTTCTTCAAAGGCCTTGGTTTCATATAGAATCTTACCGTGCGGCTCTACAACAAAGGACACACCTGTATATGCCAGACGGAAGAGAGGACGGCCCCATTCAATTGCTTGCACCGTCGTCAGCATGGCGTGCTGATGGGGGGCTGCTGTTTGACCAAACCAAGCATCGTTGGTAATGTTGATGAACAAGTCCGCGTCCGACATCTTGTGCATTTGATAATTCAAGATCGCTTCGTAGCAGATTGGGGTCGAAAAAGAGTATTCTAGATCGGATGTTTTGGCGTTGAAGTATGTGACTTCAGTACCGGCTCTGAAGTTACCGGGTCCTCGAATCCATTTTCGTAAAATGGGGAAGGTGTCGGCGAAGGGAATGTATTCACCAAAAGGCAAGGGCACCATTTTATCATACCTTCCCGTAATGTCACCACCGTCGTCAAACAGGTAGCAAGAATTGTAAGCGGTATAGGTTGGGTAGCCATCGTCATCCAGTTCGTCGTGAAAATTGATCGTGCCTCCCCCAATTAAGAAATGAAAGTCGTTTTCATCAGACAGTTCACTAAAAAACTGCTTGAGAGAACGTCCGCCCAGCGCTTTGGCTGGTCTCTCATCGTCTGGGTTGATTGGACCACCCAGTGCGCCTTCCGGCCAAACCACCAAATCCGGCTTTTGATCGAGAATGGACATGGTCTGTTGACCCCAGTCTCGAATGGCGACCCAAGGAGAACGCTCTAGTCGATGGGTCATGGTCACGTTCTGTTGCATGATGGCAGCACGTATTGTTGGGGACTTGGCCAGCGTTTGTTCAACAGCATCGTTTCGCCACCAACCAAATGCCAGATGGAACAGGATGATCAGTCCAGCATAGAATTGATGTTTGTGCAGTAGGGATGCATCTTGAGCCCTCTTGCCAAAGAACAGTTCAGCGCCGAGGGCATTGGTGAGAAAGATCAGATAACTCAGGCTGGTTACCCCCAATACAGAAGCAAATTGCCACGTAATATCGGAGCGATAAAAGAGTGCACCGTGGTAATAGGGAAAGAGTGCTGGCCAGGTTTGCTCAATCGCCACTTGGAGTCCCGGGACCAACCACACCCAACCCAGTCCAAACCGTTCTCTACACCAGTGAACACTCCATCCCAACAGCCAAAAGGGGATCGCAAACACCGTTGCGTATAGGGCGACACAAATCCAAGCCACAATACTCGGCAAATTGCTAAACGTCAAAATCGATTCAGACACCCAACTGTAATTGAAGCCCAGTAAAGAGACGCCAAAAAGATACATCAACCAGCCATTTTGTTTGTTGTTGCCTTCTTGCAGTGCCCAAAAAGCAGGTATCAAGTTGAACCAGTGAATTTCATACACGCCAATGGGTGGGGACACGATCTTCATTGAAGCGCCGGCCAAAATGACCGCTAGGATTCGAAGTGTCATCGTTCCTCCAGTAGGCTTGGGGGTGGTCGAAAGTCGACGTCATTGCGATCCCACACAAGGGACTCTACTCGCCAAATTTTGTGCATCGCACCGTTCTGTTCTTCCCAATAGGTCGGCATTTTGACATCGCCTTGCGTGAGGTACTGTCCAAACCGAATGACGGAGGGTTCTTCACCATGCTTTTCGATGCCCATCAACAAATCTGTTTCTGTAGAAAAAAGCAATGTTTCTTCGGTGTTCATATGCGTTTTGACCCGCAAAGCCGTGCAACTTTCTCCACCAAAAGAAACGGTCTTTTTGTGTAGAACCGTTGGATACCATTGCTCATTGTTTTTCCATCGTTGAAAATCCATTGTGGGTCCCAACGTATTTACTTCTTCGTTGGATAAAAAACGAGATTCTCGGGGGGTACGCTCCCACAACTGAGTTCCGTCGTATCCCCGCTCAAAAACACCCACCCCGGATAAGGTAATGCGAATGTAATATCGATTGGGCATTTGTTGCTCAATGGCAAACAGGTGTTTGCCCGGTTCTCCCATGATTTCCATACTCCCATTGATCTTGAGTCCCGTATGGGGAATACCAGTGGGGTTGGCACCGATGGCCAGTAGGTGTCTTTGAAAGTGCTGTCTTGCCTCGTTTGTTTCTTCAATCGACAGCGTGGGTTGTACAGGTTTGGCGCATCCAACGTCCAGTGTCAACAAAAACAATCCGAGCAGTGCTCTAAAACGCATATTCGCTCCTTTTATCAACTGTTAACCCATTTCACACATTGTAATCGATGGCTGGTGTGACCAAAAAACAAAAACACCACGATCATTGGATCGTGGTGCCTGAAGTCGAAACAGGGAATTACATCATGCCTGGCATTCCGCCCATTCCACCCATTCCGCCCATGTCGTCACCACCCATCGGGACAGACTTTTCTGGCAAAGAAGTGATGGCAGCACCAGACGTCAGCAATGTCGCTGCAATCGAAGAAGCATTTTCGAGGGCTGTCACAACCACTTTTGTTGGATCGACCACACCCATTTCCAACATGTCACCGTATGTGTCACTGGATGCGTTGTATCCAAAGTGTTTGTTTTCACTGGTGCGTACCGTGTTCAACACTACAGACGCATCCACCCCAGCATTGCGAGAGATTGCGCGAATTGGCTCTTGGATGGCTTCACGGACAATCTTCACACCCGTCAAGATATCCATGTCCAAATCCGATTCTGCAATGATTTTGTCCAGTGCTCCAACAGAGCGAAGCAGCGCTGTTCCGCCACCCGGAAGGATGCCCCCTGCGTACTTACGACGTTCTTTTTCAGACGCGTCTTCAGGGGCGGTCTTTGGCAACGCGGCGCGAACGGAATTCAGTGCATCTTCAACGCGGGCTTTGATCTCTTTCATCTCTGCCTCTGTATTGGCACCAACATAGATCACGGCGGTACCACCAGTCAGTTTGGAAATGCGCTCTTGAAGCTTCTCTTTGTCGTATTCAGATGTCGATTGGGCGATTTCACGTCTGATTTGTTTGACGCGCTTGCGAAGGGCTTTGTGATCCCCACCACCTTCTACAATTGTTGTGTGGTCTTTGGTTACCACAACGCGTCTGGCGAAACCAAGGTGTGCGGAACCATCGGTTCCCTTTTTGAGTTTGAGATCTTCAAGTTTGGCACCTGTGTCGTTCATGACTGCGGTTCCACCTACGACGACTGCAAGGTCTTCAAGCATCGCTTTGCGACGATCTCCAAATCCTGGCGCCTTCACAGCGATGAATTTTTTGCCGGCAAGTCGATTTTGCAACAAGAAACTCAAGGCTCTGTCTTCGATGTTCTCCGCGATGATCAATAGGCTGTTGTCGCTTTTGTCTGCGATGACTTTCTCAATGATTGGCAAGATTTCTTCATAAGAGGACAGTTTCTTTTCACAGATCAGAACGTAGCAATTTTCCAACACCACTTCCATTTTGGCACGTTCATCCCCCAGCACAAAGTGTGGAGAGACATAGCCACGGTCAAACTGCATACCCTCAAAATGCTCTGTCGTGATCGAGTCGCCACCTTCTTCAATTGTGATGACCCCATCGTCTCCAACTTGTTTGATGAGAGACGCCAGCTTTGAGCCAATGTTGCGATCGTTGTTTGCAGAAATGGTCGCGACGTGCTCCAACAAGGCTTCATCTTCTTTGGAGTTTTGTCCGTTGGTCAATAGGGTACTTTGAGCGTACAGCGCATCCGTGACCGCATCACGAGCAACCGCGATTCCTTTTTCGACAGACATGGCGTCTGCACCAAACATGATGGAGCGCAAACCATTGTTGAAGATGGCTTCTGCCAAAACGGTGGCGGTTGTTGTTCCGTCTCCGGCTTCCTCATTTGTTTCAGAGGCAGCTTGTTTGATCATCTGTGCACCCAAGTTTTGGAAGCGATCTTTGAACTCGAGTTCTTTGGCTACGGTGACACCGTCTTTTGTACTCAGTGGCGCGCCAAAACTTTTGTTGATCATGACGGTTCGCCCCTTGGGACCCAAGGTAACCTTCACGGCACGCGCAAGTTTGCTGACACCAGTTTGGATGCTTTTCCACGCATCGTCTTGAAATTTAATTTCCTTTGCACTCATAGTATTCTCCTGTGTGGTAGAGATTGAATGGATTAGTCTACGATTTTGGCCAAAATGTCAGATTCTTTGAGAATCATGTATTCCGTTCCGTCTAAAGTGATTTTTTCGCCAGCGTTGTACTTTGCGAAAACAACCACATCGTCTTTGGAAACGCTCATGGTTGAACGTGTTCCGTCTTTGAGTCGTTTTCCTGGTCCAACCGCGATGACCACAGCACGTTGTGGCTTCTCAGCGTCGGAAGAAGGCAAGATCAATCCAGACGCGGTTTGTGTTTCGACTTCTTGTTGTTTTACCAGTACGTGGTCTGCGAGGGGTTTGAATGACATGATGATTGCTCCTATTTATATAGTGTGTCTAGATGTCATGTTGTTTTGTTTGACTGTATCAACATTCAACTGTTGTAAAGGAAATTTACAGCCAGTCAACCTGTTGGTTGCGTAAAGACTAGACACCGTTCAATACTCGTCAACCATCCACCAACTTTTTGCTGATAATCAATTCTAGATTTGATCCCAATGTTGGTCAACCATAGATAAGAACTCCAGAAAATACGCTGGACAAAAATGGGATGACCCTAAAAAATAGCATTTCTACACAAAATCAGACTCTTTGCCTTGTCAAAAATAACGTGGTGTCTAAACTCAAATCATCAGCGATATGGGTTGTCCATATCAACTTTCAATCAACAATCATTACACATCAACAGTTTTCGGAGACACCGCTATGAGTGAGAAAATTATCGGAATCGACTTGGGAACCACAAACTCTGTAGTCGCCATCATTGAAGATGGAAAACCTACAGTCATCATCAACGAAGAAGGTGAGCGCACAACGCCTTCGATTGTCGCCTTTAAAGACGGAGACCGATTGGTTGGTAAGGCTGCCAAGAATCAGGCTGTCACAAACCCCATCAATACCATTTACTCAATCAAGCGCTTTATGGGGCGTCGTTTCTCTGAGTGTGGAAGTGAGCCCAATCAAGTTCCTTATAAAGTGGTCAACAAGAATGATGCACCACGTGTAGACATTGACGGCAAGTTTCTTGCACCCCCAGAATTGTCAGCCATGGTCCTTCAAAAGTTGAAGAGAGCAGCGGAAGCCTATTTGGGTCACGCAGTAGACAAAGCGGTCATCACTGTTCCAGCATATTTCAACGATGCTCAACGTCAGGCCACCAAAGATGCGGGTCAAATTGCTGGACTTGAAGTCATGCGAATCATCAACGAGCCAACGGCTGCTGCCTTAGCCTATGGTTTCAACCAAAAAGAAGAGCAGCGCATTGCTGTATATGACTTTGGTGGTGGAACGTTCGATATTTCGGTATTGGAAGTCGACGAAGGGTTTGTTGAGGTGAAATCTACCAACGGTGATACCCACTTGGGTGGTGACGATGTGGATCAAGTCTTGATTGATTGGATCGTTGGAGAGTTCAATACAGAACACAGCTTGGATCTGTTCAGTCTTCCTGGTTCAGAAATGGCCCAACAGCGCATTCGTCAAACTGCCGAACAAGTGAAGAAGGACTTGTCTTCAGCGCCAACGGCGTCGATTTCTCTTCCGTTCTTGTATGCAGACGCAACGGGGCCCAAAAACTTGGACCGCACCTTGAGCCGTGCACAGTTCGAGCGCATGATCGAGCCAGTAATTGACAGAACCCTTGAACCATGTCGATTGGCACTCAAAGATGCCGGGATGAACCCATCTGACATCGATGAAGTGATTTTGGTGGGTGGATCGACTCGTATTCCTTTGGTCCGCGAGAAGGTGACGAAATTCTTCGGCAAAGCACCAAATCAATCTGTAAACCCTGATGAAGTGGTTGCATTGGGCGCCTCTATTCAAGGTGGTATCTTGGCCAAAGACGAGTCGGTTGGAGATATGCTTCTGTTGGATGTGACACCGTTGTCTCTCGGTTTGGAGACCATGGGTGGCATCTGTACAGTACAAATTCCACGAAACACCACCGTTCCGACCAAGAAAAGCGAAGTCTTCTCAACAGCGGCTGACAATCAATCTGCTGTGGACATCATGGTCTACCAAGGAGAGCGTAAGTTTGCCAAAGACAACCGTTTGCTCGGTCAGTTCCGATTGGACGGTATTGAACCGGCTCCACGTGGAATGCCACAAATCGAAGTGACATTTGACATTGATGCCAACGGTATCTTGACCGTGACTGCAAAGGACAAGAAAACTGGAAAGTCTCAAGATATCAAAATCGAAGACGCCAGCGGTTTGAGCTCTGAAGAAGTAGAACGCATGCAACAGGATGCGGAAGCCAATGCAGCTGCCGATGAAGAACGGTTCGCACTCGTTGAAGCCACCAACAAGTTGGACTCTGAAATTCACCAGATTGAAAAGTTCTTCAATGAAAACAAAGAGAACTTGCCTGGCGAAATGGCCACTCAGTTTGACTCAATCTTGTCTGACGCACGGGAAGCCAAAGATTCTGAAGACTTGGGCAAAATCAAAGCAGCGAGTGAGCAGCTCAATCAAATGATGCAGAACATTCAGCAAGCCGCTCAAGCAGCAGGCGCGGGTGCCGGTCCACAAGCAGGATCTGCAGAGCCAGTGAACCCATCAGGTGGCGATGACGACATCATTGACATTACGCCAGAATAAACCGTTGAGTGATCGACAAGGGGAGGGGTGACTCTCCCCTTTTTATTTGTAAACCAACAATAGATACAGTATGAAGAGTGCACCTGTAAGGAGAGCCCATGTCTGACAAACGAGATTATTATGAGGTTTTAGGCCTCGATAAAAGCGCATCCGCTTCAGATATTAAAAAGTCTTATCGAAAATTGGCGATGAAATATCACCCAGATCGGAATCCAGACAATCCAGAAGCAGAAGAGAAGTTCAAAGAGGCCTCTGAAGCATATTCAGTACTGTCTGATGACGAAAAGCGTGCTCGATACGATCAGTTTGGTCATGCCGGTATGGGTGGTCAGAATTTCTCCTACGAAGATATTTTCGGTGGTGGCGGTGGATTTGCCGATATTTTCTCCGAAATATTTGGCGGCGGTTTTGGTGGCTTCGGTGGAGGCTTTGGCGGCGGTGGCGGTCGGTCAAACGTTCGTCGTGGGGAAAACCTTCAGTATCGGATGAAACTTGATTTCTTAGAGGCGGTTCACGGTGTCAAAGACAAAGAGATCAAAGTGCCTCGAGCCGTACACTGTAGTCCATGCAATGGGACCGGGTCTGCAGATTCAAAAACTGCGACTTGCAGCACCTGCAATGGTATGGGTGCGGTGCTTCAGCAGCAAATGTTTGTACGCATCAAGACCACCTGTCCAACCTGTCGCGGAAAGGGAACGACAATTGCCAATCCCTGTGCGCCATGTCGGGGTTCTGGTCGCGTGAAAAAAGAAGAAAAAGTCACCGTCAGTATCCCTGCTGGCGTAGACACCGGCAATCGCTTGAGGGTGTCGGGAAAAGGAAACCAAGGAGATGTTGGGGCTCCCGCAGGAGATCTGTTCGTGGATATCCAAGTTAAAGATCACGATTTCTTTATGCGAGAAGAAAATGACATTTTGTGTTCCGTCCCCATTTCCTATCCAAAAGCCTGTTTGGGAGCCAAGATTAAGGTACCCACAGTCGATGGAGAAACAGAATTGGAAGTGCCAGCGGGTACACCGTCCGGTAAGGTATTCACGTTGCGAAACAAGGGCGTACCATTTGTCAATCGTCGACATGGTCGAGGGGATCAACAGGTTCAGGTTGTGGTGTCTGTTCCCACAAAAATGACCAGTGAAGAAGAGGAGTTGGTACGAAAGTTGGCAGATGTGCAAGGTGAGAAGGTCGAAGGTGCTGGATTCTTTTCCAAAATCTTTGGCAAGAAGTGATCGTTGCCTTAAATTGGCTAAGCATAGAAATTAGGAGCGTACAATGAATACAATTGGACTGGTGTTGTTTGGAATCTGGAATTTCACAGCGTGTGGATACGAGCGTTTGCAAAAGCGATTGGATTCACAAGAGTTTGATCACTGGTACGCTCTGCGTGTGTATATGACTGAGGACCAACGCAAAGTGTATCTCAAGTACAAGACCCGTGAGGAGCGAGATGCGTACTTGAAAGAACTGGGCTTGTGGGACAACTTCTACGATTACGACGATGAAGAGCGAGCCGAGATTGTTGCTGGAAACGTACAGATTGGCTGGACCAAGCAAAAGGTGGAAATGGCTTGGGGGGCGCCGTACTCTCGTAAGAAAGCCATTGGCCGTGCGGCCAGTCGCTCAGAGATTTACACCTATCGCTTTGAACAGCAAGAAGATGGGTCTGTGCTCGTCTGGGAACCGAACAGCAAAACAGTATACAAAGCCGTTCGTCTGTTTGTCAAAGAAGTCATCATTGACGACGACATCGTTATGGAAATCAAAGAGAAAGACGCGTCTTGGTAATCTTCTTTTTAGATACCAAAAAAGTCATCAATTAGATCGCGCAGTGCGTTCTGCATTTCTGGGTCGTCACTCAGGGTTTCTACCAATGTAGAGTTCGTCGCTGCTTCTATCGGCACACCGGCTTGAATCAATCTTGCCGTGTGCAAGAGCAGACGCGTAGAGGCACCCTCTTCCAAACCCCGATGGGTAAGTTTACGGATCCGTGTGGCGAGGGCGGCGAGTTTGGTGGCAATATCTGAATCAATACCGGTCTCGGCGGCCAAAATCTCACTTTCGGTAGTTTCAGATGGGTAGTCAAAAGCGATGGAGGCAAAACGTTGACGAGTAGAAGGTTTCAACTCTTTCAACAACGATTGATAGCCGGGGTTGTATGAGATCACCAGCAAAAATTCATCAGGGGCTTCGAGTACCGTAGCCAGTTTGTCAATCAGTAAACTTCGTCGATGATCGGACAAGGGATGAATTGCAACAATTGTGTCTTTACGGGCTTCGACCACTTCATCCAAGTAGAGAATCGCTCCCATTCGGACAGCCGCAGTCATGGGGCCGTCAGACCACAGGACTTCATCGTTTTGAATTACGTAGCGCCCAATCAAGTCTGAGGCGGACAGATCTTCATGGCAAGAAACAGTGATCAAAGGCAAGTTCAATTTGTGAGCCATGTAGGATACGAAGCGTGTTTTTCCACATCCGGTGGGACCTTTTAACAGAACCGGCACCTTTTGTTTCCAGGCGGCTTCGAAGAGGGCAATCTCAGAATCACATTCTGCGTAGTAGGGTTCATTTTCAATTCTGAACTGGTCTGCAGGCGGCGTGATGATGTTCATACAGATCCTTGCTGGGTTGTCGATGGGTGTTTGTTAGGCGATTTGATGCGGTGACCCATGATCCACCCAATCGATTGTCGTTGACGACTTATCGTTGAAAGGAAACGAAGAGCGCGCCTTTGTCAACATTGTTGTTGGTACCAAAGTAGGCCCAGTCGGAAACCAGCCAGTCACTCATGCCGTCGTTGTTGAGGTCACCGGGCACAACACTGAGGACGTTTCCATAGGAGGCGTGTCCATATTCATCATCTCCAACGACCATCGCGGCGAGGTCTTGTTGGGTATAGCTTAGGCCCTGAGGCGTTTGGCTCGAGATCATCCAAGCACGTCCACCGCTTCCGCTGCTGCTGTCATCTTGGCCAAAGGCAACCCCCACCTCAGAGAGGCCGTCTCCATCCCAGTCGCCCATTTCACGGAAAGTCGCAACGGGACCGCCAGAGGTCGGTACCATGAAGAAATAAGAAGCGTCATTGTTCGGGTTCAAGTCTGCACCGTCTGTTTTCCAAGATGCATCTCCATCAAAGACATAGATGCCGGTAAAGTCTTCATCTGACTGTGTGAAGAATGCCCAAAACTCATCCTTGCCATCTCCATTCCAGTCTGGCATGATGCCACAGGCTGCACGCAACATGTAACCGTCGGCGTTGGCACTTCCAGATCCAGCAGCAGAGACGATGGATGTTGATACGGCGCTCATGGAGACAGAGGCTGTACCAGAGTCATACCGATTGTTGTCTCCCCAGATGACGCTGGCAAATGAAATGTGGTAGCCGGAAGTTGTACTGGTTGTTCGGTGGTCACAGTAAACGATGTCTTCTAAACCGTCTCCATCCAAATCCCCCGTTGAGGGCATGTGTCGCCAAGCGTTTGCGTGGGTTCCCGTACTGGACACTCGCAAATCCACGTCGGTGTAGTTGATTGTGCCTGACAAAGTCGAATCTCCGTACAGCAACCAATAATAGTTGTTGTTTCCACTGCGGTAATGACCGAAGAGATCGCTTAACCCATCCCCATCCAGGTCTATATCTTGAGTGAGACCATCTCCGAAGAAGGAGCCAGGTGTTCCTTCAATGGTCAAGAAGGAATCATCGAGGTCGCCACCGTATACAGCTTCGTCGCCTTCCAAAAGATAGACTTTTCCAGAGTTGCTAGACGCACCGGGCGCACCAATGGCCAAAATTGGACCACCAACGCCAAAGTCTCCCAAAAAAGACAAGGCCGAACCGGCGTCGTCGTTGACCAATTGTCCAGAAAAGATGTTGTAAGCGTCGGAAACAGACGCAGTGGACAATACAGGGAAACTGCTTTGGGTCATCACTGCGACGCCACCTTTGTTTTGATAGCCTTGTAAGCCCACCAATACGTCGTCCTTACCATCTTCGTCAATGTCTCCAGTGGTCAGCGCCCAGCCTGCCCGTTCGTTGGATGCGGTACCGGTGATGATGCGGTCTGTATTCCATGCTGGTACGGGATAATCTGCACTGCCGTTGCAGTCGTCATCGATGCCGTTGATGGCTTCTACACCGTTGATGTTGATGGTTGGATCCAAGTCATCGCAATCGGAGCCACGACCGTGCAACAAAGAGCGACTGCCGTCACGATCCTGATCAAAGTCGTCATTGCCTTCACAGTCAGAGTCAATGCCGTCATACCATGTGTCTGGAGCACCAGGGTACATGTCTGGATTGTTGTCTTGACAGTCTCCACCACCTTGTTGAATTTCATCATTCCATACAACAGTTTGGTATCCGTCACCATCTTGATCGTAGTCGTCATCGCCCGCACAGTCAGAATCAATTCCGTCATACCACTCGTCTTCTGCTTCTGGATGAACGCTGGCGTCCGAATCGTCACAATCTGTTCCACCAGCCTCTTCCGTGTCAAATCCATCGCCATCCACATCGGTAATGGTAGAGCCCACAATTGGAATGGTAAACTGAGATTGATCGGGATCGTTGCTGACGATCGTCAACGTTCCTTCCACCGTACTGTAAGATGTCGGGATGAACTGAACGGTAATATTGGTCTCTGCACCGGGTTCAAGTTCAAAACCACCTCCACTTGGAGAAGTGAAGGGAGGCAGTGCGGCGATCGATTGAACGATCAAGGTGTCATCCCCTGAGTTTTGGATGCGAACCGACTCGGTGGATAAAGACCCGATGAGCAGTTCCCCAAAGTCCACGGTTTCAACGTTCAATTCAATGTTTGGTTCTGGAACGATTGGCTCAATTTTTTGTGGTTCTTCACCACAGGCCAAAAGGACAGACAAACTGAGGAACCCAAGACGATGAATGGAAGTCATGCAAAATTCTCCTAATACAATCGTTCTGCTCACTGACAGAACCACAAACTCTTCAATTAGTATATCACATCAATAGAATTGCACACCTGTTGGGAACAATTTCCTACAGGTTCACGCAATGGGACCGCCATTTGTACGGTTTTAAAAGGAGCCCTCGCGCTTTAAGGTCCGTTCAAGTGTGTCAACCAGTCCCAGTTCGAAGGCAGTTTGCGCGTGCAAAGCATCTGATTGTTCTTGATCTGCGCAGTTGAGTCGTCTAAAATATAGGTTGTCACATTCTTCACTGGGCCAGTCATAGAACTGCTCCAACGGTAGACCCAAACGTTGAAATTGTTCGAGCCAATACTGTTGGAATTGAAGGGCTTCATGGCTATTTTCAGGCTGCACCACAAAGGCCAGCGTGATTTTGGGGTAGACATGTCCAAGTTGAGATCGAAGTTCTAAGAAATCTACAATATTTTTGTACACCCGTTCGCGACAGTCGCGGCCTTTCACTTCCTTGTAGACGGGGACGGAAAATGCATCGATGCTGAAGTGCACAAAGTTGAATGTGTCGTTTTGAACGAAGGGAAGCTGACTGAGCGATAGAAGCAGTCGACCCCGCTCTTTGGAAAATTGCACTGCGTTGGTGTGCAACTTAAATTTTTCAAACAGGCGGTTTTGGTGATTGATGGCAAAGGCGTATTCAACAAAGAGATCAAATCGTGGATGCAGTGTGGGTTCACCAAGCCAGTGTGGACACAGGTGCACAGGCTCTGGAAAGCCATTGAGATTTTGTAGACTCTGTTTCCAAGTCTCCCACGCCATAAATTTCTTGGGTGCACCATGGGCATCTGAACGCATTGATTGAGAACACATTTTGCATCGAATGTTGCAATGATCAGTCAATTCTAAGTTGATGGTAATGGGCATCAGTGCGCACCTTTCAATTGTTGAACAATGTTTCGGACTGTGTCTTGTCCCAATAACAGGTGAACCTCTCCCAGACGTGCTTTCACAATATTTAGAGCGGCGACAGCACCCTTGGAGTATAGGAAATCTCCCGTTTCCAACAGCAGTTGAATGGCTTCAGAATGTTGTTTGCGAATGAGCAAACAACTGGCGCGGGTGGTGCGCGCAGTGGCCAATGCAATCCAGTTGTGTCGTTGGTTGGCGGCTTCTTCTATGGAAATGGATAGGGCAGAGACTTGGTCGATTTGTCCCCTTGAGAACCACAACCCAGACAAAATTAACCCCTGTCCAACGGTTGCGAGATGATGCTGATGGGCGATGGACAACTGAACTGAACGCTGTAAAAATGGCAAGGCCTTATCGGGATTGCCCAAACGAAGGTGTAGATTGGCCAAGATTGATGTCCAATGAATTTGTTGAACGGGTTTCTGGACAATTTGTGCGACTTGGATGGCTCTATTCAAATACTGAAGTTGCAACGCTGGATCCTTGTCTTTGCGAGCCTGCGATATTCCTTGTCCCAGTGCCAAGAGCAAGTCTTTGGAGGGTGGGTACTCTTCCAAGGCTTCTATAGCGGCTTTCCAATGCAATGCTTGATCCACGTCTATGCAGACTGCCTTTAGAAGCAGCACATCCGGATTGGTGGGTTGCTCATTCAACCACTTCAATGCCCGCTCTTTTTGACCGGTTGCAATCCATTGTCGCGCCATTTGAATATTCATTGTGCGACACTCTGATTGGGGGATTGGATACTGGAGGCAAACGTCATCAGCGCCCACCGTTTCAAGGCGGACAGATTACTGTGGC
>CBFICN010000004.1:0-55975 GCA_965661045.1 uncultured Myxococcota bacterium | reverse complement strand
CACCTTTCAGTCCAAAAGCCAACCGCAATTACACCTATGGTTCTCCAACGGCCTTCGAAAACTTTTACCTGGGCACCGTCACTGGTACACTAGACGAAGCCGGAACAGGAACCTTTGAATGTCCCAACCCTGAACGATTGTCTGGTCTTCCAGGGATGGCAACTGTTGTCGCCTCCATCGATGTTCTCGAAAGTGGTTCTGGACGTAGCACAAAGCGGTCCAGTCGCATGAAGGTACACCCAACGGAAACCTACTTGGGATTGCAAATCGGCATTGACCCCGAAGAGTTCAAACCCAACGTTGAATACCCAGTGAGTGGCATCGTCGTCGATTGGGATGGCCATCGTCAAAATTCGTTGGCCGCTGTCGACATCCAATTCAGTGAAGTGGATTATTCGAGCAATTGGTCGTTCAACGAAGAGTCTCATCGATATGAGGTGTCTTACAAACGCTTTGAAAAGCCATTGCATACGCAAACAGTCCCAGTCAACAAAGGCTTGTTCCAGTTTTCAGTCAAAGGTGATCGCCGCGTCAAAGAGTATCGCATCCGTGCCCAGTCAGGAACCAACATCACATTTTTGGACTTGGAGCGCGCTTACGGCTACTGGTACTCTCGAACCCGCGTTCAAACACCAGACCCATTCCGACCAGACTCTCTGGACATTCACGTTCCAGAATCTATGAACCTCAAAGAAACCGTGACGGCGACAACGGTCGTCCCCTACCCCGGAAAACTGTTGTGGACCATCGAGAATGACGGAATCATTCGACAAGAGTGGATGGACATAGAAGAGGCTGGAGAGGTTCAATGGCAATTTTCGCTGGCCGGTCAGGCATTTCAAAACACGGTCTACGCGACCGCCTTGCTCGTCAAAGATGCCCACAGTGACTCAGAGCTAGCGTACATGCCGTCTCGAGCCTTTGGAACACAACCGATCAAAGTCCGCAGCAAAAACTTCAACCACACACTGAGCATCGATGCCCCTACAGAAGTGCAAGCCAACAGCACAATGACCGTCAACCTGGATTTGGGTGGTACGGTTGAAGACGATACGGTCGCGATGGTTGCCGTCGTCGATGAAGGCTTGCTCTCACTGACCAATTTTGCCACACCCGATCCATCGGATGCCCTCTTTCCAAAAATGCCACTGGACGTCGAAACGGCTGAAACTGTTGGGTGGGGTATATCTTCTCCATCGATGGATTCCGCACCGGCTGGTGGGGGTGCAGGTGAAGGCAATGCCCGTCGCAAAGCCAAAGTCGTCAAACCCGTCGCTCTGTGGTCGGGGCTGGTTGATGTAAACAGTGATGGTACCGCCAGCGCAGAATTTGACATTCCACAATACAGTGGCTCTGTTCGGGTCATGGCTTGGTCTGCCTCTCCGACGCGCTTTGCTTCCGCCGATGACAACGTCTTGGTTCGCGACCCGCTGACCATGCAAGCAACGTTGCCGCGCTTTTTAACTGAGGGCGATGTCTTTGATGTTCCGGTATTTTTGACCAACCTCAGTGGCAAAGAACAAACCGTCACCGTTTCTTTGGATGCTGAGAGCAGTATTCCACTCGGTCGCACAGAAGCCATTCAAACAAAGACAATCCAGTTTTTGAACAAAGACAAAAGAACTGTCACCATCGCCGCCGATGAGCAAACCGTCTTGGTTTTCAAAGCGAAGGCACTGGCAGAAAGTGGTTTTGCAACGTTCAATGTCATCGCAGAAAATGCCGACGGCTCCTTGCAGTCTAAAGAACAATTGGAAGTGCCGTTTGGCTCTCGCAAACCAACCGAACGCTCCTTTACCAGCATACACCTAAAGGACGTACTGGGTGGAAACCTCAACGGAACAGCCGACATCTCTGCCTATGTTCAAGGCTGGACGGTTGAAGACACCAACATTTGGGCAACCAACAATCCATACTCGGAATCTTTGGTACGGGTACGCGATTTGATTCGATACCCCTACGGTTGCGTCGAACAAACGTCTTCTTCACTGCGCCCACTGCTGTCGGCTGCCGACATCTTGGAAATCGTGGACCCCGCAACTTTGACTCAAAAGCCAGTCGAAAAGATGGTACTGGCAGGCATCGAACGGTTGGCCTCCATGCAAACGAGCGATGGTGGCATTGGATATTGGCCTGGGAACCAACAGTCACACCCTTGGGGCACCGCCTATGCAACCCACGTACTGTTGGATGCCAAAGCTGCTGGGCACCCTGTCATGGACAGTCTGTTGAATGGAAGTCTGGATTATTTGGAACGCATGAGCAATGGTTCCATGGATTACAGCTACTATTCTGATTACATGCCAACAGCCAAACCCTACGCTCATTATTTGTTGGCACGCTCAGAGCGAGGCAAGCCTGTCGCCATTCGCACTTTGTTAGAGCGGTCGGACTTTGACAGTTATGAATCTGAGTTTATGCTCAAAACGGCCCTGTATCTCAGTGGAGATCGCACCTATGAAGAAGAACTCAAGCAACTCACCAACTTGGATGAGATCTCCACAGGCTACAACCCTTGGTCTTTCCGCAGTAAACTTCGTTCTAAGGCCTTAATTCTCAGTCTACACCAAGAACTCTTTGGAAGCCAAACCAAGGCGGGGAATGCCTTGGCGATGAACATTCATCAAGAAATTTTAACCTACAAAACACGCTACCCTTCCACGCAGGTTTTGGGGTGGAGTACGTTTGCACTGGCGCAGAGAGTACTTCTTGACAGCGATTGGACTGCACCCACCTTGCTCAAAAATAAACAGGCGCTCACCGCCAGCAGCAACAAGGATGGCAACCGTTCTTGGACCGTCTGGGATACTGAGCGCAAAGGCGATACCCTGACCGTGAAGGGCAGTGGCTCCGATGGGTTTTTGCTGCTGTCAACCCAAGGGGTCCGTTCAAATGGGGATTACCAGTATGGCGACAATGGTCTAGAAGTGTCGCGGACTTACCGAAACATGGATGGAACAACATTCAATCCAGAAACCCAAAACCTCGGTGATGAAGTGGTTGTGGTTCTAACGGTCACCAACAAAAGTTCGGAAGACCTCAATGAACTGGCTTTGGTGGATCGAATTCCTGCAGGATGGGAGATCCAAAACCCCAACCTACAGGCCAACGGCATCAACCCAGAGCAATTCACCACCGTGTCCACATGGTCCACCGATTACCTCAGCGTACAAGACAGTGAATTGCGTGTGTTTGGTGACTTGCACAGAGGCGGGACAAAAAGCATCGTCTATGTTGCCCGCGCCACCACCAGTGGAACATTCACCATCCCACCTGTCAGCATCGAAGCCATGTACGACGACACCATTTGGTCCAGACACAAGGGCACGATGGTACGGATATCCGGAGACTGGAAGGGAGAACAACTCTAACAGATGTCCCGTTCTTTCCTCTGGAGTCGGTTGAGCAACGTCACCACACAACCATTTCGAGTGGCGTTGCTCACCTCCACCGTCGGACTATTTGGACTATTCGGCTCTTTCGAAACGATCGACTTGCCACTCCGATTGACCGAAAGCCATTCCCCGATGCTGCTCTACCGTGATGGCTCCGTCGGTCACATTCAATTGGCGCCAGATGACCGTTGGCGCAGCAAAGTATCTTTGGATGACGTAGACCCTGCCTACATCGACGCATTGCTCAGCATTGAAGACGAGCGATTCTTTTGGCACACTGGATTTGATCCGCTGTCCATTCTCCGTGCGCTGGTGCAAAACACGTTGACTGGAGAAGTCGTGTCGGGTGCCAGTACACTGACAATGCAACTGGTTCGAATCGCAGAGCCACGCCCTCGAACCTACCGTTCCAAGTTGATTGAAACGTGGAGAGCCATGCAACTCGAATGGCATTTTTCAAAATCTGAAATTCTCGAACTGTATCTGTCATTCATTCCGTTTGGTCGAAATATTGAAGGCATTGAAGCCGCCTCGCTCGCATTCTTTGGACACCTCCCCACCCAACTCGAAGCCCACCAGATTGCGTTGCTGATCGCCATCCCACAAAATCCAAACGCGCGCTACCCACACCCCAACAATCAAGAACGACTTCGACACAGTCGAAACCACATCGCCAAACTCCTCTATCGAAATCAAACCCTGCCGATCAAAGACGATGCCGAATTCAACAATCACATTTTGACAAAGCCCGTCCCCACGAAATTTTTAGATTTCCCCAGGGATTTGCCCCACCTAATGGACCAACTCACACCTCGGTTGAAACCATCACAAAAAGTGTTGACCACATTGGACTCGGATGTTCAATCCACGCTGCAACAGTTGCTGACTTCGCGTCGGCAACACTATACCAAACTGGGGATTCACAATTCAGCGCTGATTGTCACCGACAAACACACCGGCGAGATTCGAGGGTTGATGGGAAATTTCGACTATTGGTCTGGTGAGCATGGTTCCACCATTCCTTCCTATTCTGTCACGCGTTCTGCTGGTTCCACCCTAAAGCCATTTTTGTACGCCATGGCCATTGATCTGGGACAAGCCACCCCCGTTCGAATCATGGAAGACATTCCACAGAACTTTCGGGGCTATCAACCTCGAAATTACGGCGCAGAATATCATGGTTTGGTCACGCTTCGCGAATCCCTCTCCCAGTCCTACAACATTCCCTTCATTGAACTGCTGTCCGAAATGGGACTCAACGAATTTTTGCACTTGCTCTCACAGTTGGGCATTCGAGAGTTTGAAGCACACCGCGATCGACTGGGGCTATCCGCTGCCGTTGGATTGGAACTGACCCCTCTGGAATTGGCTCAAGCCTATACCACGTTGGCAAACCTTGGACGTTCTACACCGTTGTCTTTGCTCAGTGATCCAAGCCTTGAGCAACACATTTTGCTCAAACATCCATTGGGAGATTCCCCCATTAGTGATGGGGCCGCCTGGTTGACCGGAGAGGCCTTGCGTCAACGAGATCGTCCCGACTTCCCTGATCGAATGGAATACACCGCCCAACACCGTCCTCTGTCTTGGAAAACGGGTACCAGTTTTGGATTTCACGACGCGTGGACCTCCGGGTGGGGCGATGATTTTGTCTCAACCGTCTGGTTTGGAAACCTCGATCACACGTCCAGCGTGCACTTGATTGGCTCGCAAGCGGCAGGGACAGTATTTTTTGAATTGATGGAACGACTGGAAGACCCCTTTCTACCACCACCAAAGCCAGGTTCGCTGACCTCAATTGACGTCTGTTCTCAAACCGGTCTATTGCCCTCAAAAGCCTGTCATGACACCGTTGAAACTTTGGCCCTAAAGACACGTGTCCCAACAGAAAAATGTACACAACACCACACCATATTTGTCGATGCCAATGGTCGACGCACCGCTCCACAGTGCAGCAACACGACACTCAAACCACATACGGTATGGGTCCCTTCGATGGCTTTTCAGCGCTGGTCCAAACTGCCTGTAGACCTGCCACCTCTGGCAAAAAACTGTGAAAACATCGCAACATTGCACTCCACACTGCTGATTGAGCACCCCAAATCCAACCACCGCATTCTTCTGCTGGACGACGGAAGCGATCAACGAATCCCCCTACAAGCCAACCACAGCGATCCACACGCCAAATTGTACTGGTACATTGACGATCAATTCTTGGGGTACAGTCAAGAGTCCATCGAACTGTGGTGGACCCCCTCCGAAGGAACGCACACCATTGCGGTTGAAGATGCACACGGCAACGGAGACCACATCACCATTCAAGTTGATCGATTTTCGAATGTGGACTCACCCAAATAACCAACAACAGCCATATGGGCATCAATCTGTCATCGAGTTGTCATCGATTAATTGAATCTACCCTCGCGTAATGCGCCCCACGTTCAACGTGATTTTTTCGATGGCTGCATCCGACGACGACCCACTGAGCTCTGGAAACTCCCATTTTAGAGGCCATGCATCATGGAGTGTCAACACCATGACCGGATCCCCTTTCAGATCAATATGGTGCAAATACACCGTGATGGTACGGGTGTCATTGGCCCCATTTTCAATCTCAGTCCGCCAATTGGCAAAAGAGTCACCACCAAGATTCATCACTTTGGTCAATTCAACATTGGAATATTTGAATTTACCCGGTATGGCTTCCACATATTGACGCGTGCTGCGCTTGAACTCAATGGGCTCAGTTTCACTGGACAATCCCGAAATGCTCAACAGTTTGCAATTGTCATCGGGTATTCCATTAATTTTGACACGAAAGTTCCACTGTCCGACAAACTTATCCGCAGGCGCTTCTTTTGTGGCTGCTGGACCACTTGTAAATCCAGATGATGCAATCGCTGGACTCGCTGGTACGGGCGCTCTCCAACTTGTCCCTTCACTCTTGACCAGCTCCTTTTTGAAGGCGTTGACCCATGATTCGTGCTTGTTGCTTTCTTCCAACCCGTCTGGAGATTGTGCGTCCTGTCCATCGCGGCCCTCGCCAAAGATGCTGGACATTGGTTGAACCGCAGGCTTGGCAACCGGCGACGCCATGTAATTGCCATCTGCACCTTCGCCAGACACCGTAAAGGGATCACTGCTCATCTGCTGAGAGAACTGAGACACCCAAGAGTCGTGCCCACCTGCACCTTGCTCTCTTGGCGTGGGGTCCGCTGAACCTGCTGTGCTACTGGCCAGTTCTTTTTCGAAGCCTGTAACCCAACTGTCGTGTGCTCCATAGGTTAAGCTGCCTTTGTCCTCTGCCTCTTCTCCATCACGGCCTTCTCCGGCAATGTTGACGGTATTGGCGGTCGAAGATCTACCTTCCGTACCCGACGAGTTTCCGTCTCTCCCTTCCCCGGCAATCGATGGCGCTGAAATGGCAAAGCGCTTAGAAAACTGAGACACCCAAGAATCATGGGCACCTGCATCACCAATGCCTTCCGGGGCGTCAGAATCTTCTCCGTCACGTCCTTCCCCTCTGATGTCGTCCCACGTTTGGTAAACTTTCGGCGGTACGGGAGCCGGCCCCCAAAAGTTTGGGGTTCCAAGCTCAGGGGGTGTGTAGGCTTGTTTTTTGGGCGGTTGTTTTCCCCACATGTTCTTGGCCATGAAATCCTCTCAAGCAACCGTTCATATACTGGATCGTCAATTGTAAAAAGTCACACTAAACCAATTAAATTTGAGATACATCTATACTTGAAGATTGCAACACTGCATTGAAGTTGAAGTCTCTTCTATCATATCCGAATTATTTCGCTTTCACTACCCTCTATGGTGACTGTATCAAAAAAGGAGTACTCATGTCCGAATCAACCGACACTCTCAAAGACTCGGCCCTCAATGGAAACCCGCAAGCACAATATGAACTGGGGCAAATGTTTGAATTTGGACGCGGCGTCCCACAAAGCTACACCGAAGCCATGGAGTGGTATCAACAAGCCGCCAAGGAAAACCATCCTCAAGCTCAATACGCCATTGGACTGTTGTTTGAACACGGACGCGGTGTACCTGCCGATGCATCTCAGGCTGCACAATGGTACCACAAAGCCATAGAGCACGGAGACACTTGGGCGATGAACAACTTGGCGATGCTCTATTCCTATGGCAAAGGGGTCGATGCTGATGAACAAAAAGCCAATGATCTCTATCTACAAGCCGCCAAACTGGGACATTTTCAAGCCCAATACAACCTGGGTGCCCGCTACGCCTCTGGTCGTGGTTTTGATGTGAATCTCATAGAGTCCTACTTTTGGTTTGAACGCAGCAAACTTGGGGCCAATGGACTCAATCAAGAACGGGCCAACAAAATGATCGACGCCATCTCATCCCACATGAAACCAGAAGAAATTGCGCTGGCACAGGGAAAGGTTCAACAACTCTTCAAGCAAATAGATTAGTCTTTCTGCTTCAATGACAGTGCTACTGGAGCATGATCACTGGCGGTCAAACCATTTTTTTTCTTTCGAAAGTCTCGGATGACCTGTACATCATCCGTGCGCTGTTGAATCACCTCGGTTCCCACGAAATGGTCAATGCGTAGACCGTTATTTTTTGGGAATGCCAATCTGCGGTAGTCCCAAAAGGTGTATGTCCCAGGCGTCAGTATTCCTTCACTGAGATCAAAGAGTCCCCATTCCAAGAGTCGATACCAACGTGTCAACTCGTCTGGGTGGTGTGTCGGAACGCCATTGAATACACTGAAGTCATACACGTCAATCCTCTTCGGGGCAATGTTGAAATCTCCTGTGATGATCAGTTCATCTTCAGGTGTGTGAACCGATTCAATCCAACCCTGAAGTCGATCGTAGAAACGTTTTTTAAACTGAAACGCCTCCGAGTCCGCTGACTGTCCTTGAGGGCAGTACAGGTTTATGATGCGTATTCCTTTGATCGTGGCCGCAAGTGCCCGCGACTGATTTTCGTGTCCGTTGTCTGGCAACCCCATTTCGACATCGGTCATCGGGTATTTTGAGGCAATCATGACACCATTCCACGACTTTTGTCCAAATACAGCAACCTCATACCCGCGTTCTGTGAAAATTTCCGTGGGGACTTTGTCTGTGAGAGATTTGAGTTCTTGTATACAAAGAATGTCTGGACTCTGCTCATCCAAAAACAGTTCCAAATAAGGACGACGAGCTTTGATGCCGTTGATGTTCCACGTCACAATTTTCAGTTTTTTTTCTACACCCATTTCTTCTCTCCCAAACTGTGTATCATTGCCGGCTTTTCCTCGACCATTCCTGTACCGGTTTACCTTTTGTCGCATTCAATGTCGCTCGGACATGTCTCTATACGAATCAATACCAGTAATTCGGATGCCAACAACGCAGTAATAGAGACAAGTAGATACAACGCCCTTCATCATTTTGGCAGCATATCTTCCGCTCGACCATACACAATGTATACCCAACCGTCAGAGCCAACTGGCTGATATAGATACAAGTCCGCATCTGGCATCGTCAGCGGATCTGCTTGCACCATCTCTTGCTGGGTACGCTCATCGATCAGACTGTATCCCGCACGACCGGCTTGAACTTGCTTGAGTACCACGGAATTACTGAACTGTTCTCCAACTTTTTGCGTTGCGTTGTGTGCGGCAAGCACTTCTCCATCGCTGGCAATCAATAAAGAGTGAACAGACCCTTCGGCAACCACCTTCGATTGAAATCCCAAAATCTCACGACTGAATTGCTCAAGAGACAACTCAATCCCAGCCACACCCAAGATTTCATTGTCCTCAGACGAGACCACCATCGTACAAGGCAACAACAACCCTTGTCCCATACTGTCCTCATAGGGGGGTAAGCAAGTTGGGTTGATATGGGTCAAACTATCTTGGTACCACGGTCGTTTTCTGGGATCATATTCAGCACTGTACGTACCCTTTCCGGGATAAGCGACATGAATCCCCGTTTCCAACGCCACATAGGTCCACACCATGGGTGTACCGGTCTCTCGAATTGCCACATCCAATTCTGCAAAAGGGAGGCCCTCTTCCGATACACTTTGCGCAAATACATTTTGAAAGACTGGTCGGAGAGAAACCAACAACGCTTCTTGATGCTGAACCGCAGATGTCAAAGAGACATCGGGTGCCAGTTTCACCACCGGATGTTCTGTGGACAATTCAATATCATACCGCGCAGACAGTGCCAAATCTGATGGGGCTGTTGCAGGACTGCCGTAATCGGTGTGGTGAAAAATCTGTTCTGGCGGGGCCGTTTGGGCAAAGAGCAAACGGGTCTTTGCAGACGCTGTCAACTCTCGAAGCAACCCCTCAAAATAGAGCAAGGACTGCGCCATCTCATTGGCTTGTTGAGCCGTGTCGGCCATGAGTTGACCCAAGTGCTTGTTGCGAATCTGGATTGCGGCTTGCAATTCCTGCTCTCGAATCAAATTCTGCTCTCGCACCTGTTGCTCTCGCGACAATGAATAGAGAGACACCGCCAGCCCAACGAACACCACAAAAACACCAAGCGCAAAAGCTTGCAAACGGTGCTTGGACACCCACCGCATAATCACAGTCAACGGCGGATCTTTGTACACGGAAATGGGTTCATCACGCATGAATGAACGAACATCTTCAACGAGGTTCTCTACGGATGGATACCGATTCTCAGGCAAAAAAGCACAGGCCTTTTGAATGATTGCCTGCAACTCAGGTGCCACTTCCATAGCCGGACTGTAATGCACGATTGGTGCCAACTGACCACGTTGTGCACGTCGCAACATTTCACGTGTCTTGCCCCGTTGCACACCTTTGGTCAAAGTGATGAGTTCAAACAAAATCAACCCCAGCGCATACTGATCACTGGCGACAGTCAAATCGGCAATTTCCCCTCGGGCTTGTTCTGGTGACAGGTAGGCTATCGTTCCCACAATTGAACCATCTTGGGTGTCAAAACCATCTCCAGTAAGATCAAGACTTTCGTTGTCGTCACTGGCATTGCCATCAAAAGTTGGATCCGCCTCATCGGCTTGTCCCACCACCCGTGCAATTCCCCAATCCATAACGTAGAGTTCACCGAAGGGTCCAACCATGACATTGGCAGGTTTCAAATCTCGATGGATCACCTGTTTGGAGTGCGCGTAATGCATGGCTTCACACAGTTTGACGAAGAGGTCCAACCGTTCTACCAGTGTCGGTGCGCCCATCGATTGCCCATAGTCAACCTCATGTCGACACTCTTTGAGAATCTCCTCAAATGTGCGTCCTTTGATCCACTTCATGGTGTATGCAGGATTGCCGTGCAAACTTTGCTCATAATTGTAAATGGGCACGATGTTTGGGTGATCGAGTTGTGCCGTAATGAGCGCCTCTCGAACAAACCGAGCGGATGTTCGCTCATTGGCCCTGTCTGTTCGAATAAACTTCAATGCCACTTTTCGACGCAGGAAACCTTCTCGAACAATGTGCACTTCACCCATTGCCCCCACGCCCAGTTCCGCGATGAACTGATAGGGTTCTTCTCGTACTTGAGTGCTGTCATCGGCGAGCAATTCCGATCCCAAATCGGCAGACAGACTCATATCGGCGCCGTTTAAGGCGTCCCAATACTCCAGATCGGTCAAGTGTTTTTGCTCAAACAGCCACTGAAAGAAACCATCGCGGTCCGCATCAGAATGCGCATTTGAATATTGCGACCACCACTCCTTAATGTCAGCGGGTGATTGAGATGGCAACGCGATGTAAAGACTGTCAAGATTCATACAAATTACTGTGTCAATAAACTATTCTGGCACGGTTCGAACAACTCGGAACCCTTGAAATGGAGAAACATAAGAAGGTTTAACAGGGTGACGAGCGTCGACACGCGCCTGCTGAATGCCACTCATGACAGAACCACCGCGCTGCACTCTGTATGTACCAGTTTGCGCCCCCAAAGGATCCAAGTTGTCCGACACCTGATATTCTCCGTACCAATCCCACACCCACTCAGAAACATTGCCACTGAGGTCATACAACCCAAAGGCGTTGGCGCTCTTTTGCCCAACAAAATGAACTTCTTGCCCCCCATTGCTTTCTACCCAAGCAATCTTACCGACGCGGTCCCCGCCGGAAAAACCACCTTCGGTATTCGCACGCGCCATGAACTCCCACTCAGCTTCTGTTGGCAATCGATACCCCAAACAACTGGTGCCCATCGGAAAGGAGACATCTTCTTCTGTGATTTCGTAACACTGTTCAAAGCCTTCGTACGCACTGAGGGCATTGGCAAATCGAATCGCGTCAAACCACGACACATTGGTCACCGGTAACTGCTCTCCTTGTACATCACTGGGGTTTTCACTCAGTACAAACTCATACAATGCCTGCGTCACTTCGGTTTTGGATACGTAAAAGGACTGGCTCAATCGAACACTGTGCGACAAAGAGGACAACTGGGTGTTGCCCATATCGAATACCCCACCTGCAATCCAGGTAAACTCAACGCCTTGTATTTCCGGTGTCGCCAACTGACTGAGGAGTTGTTGGGCAAGTTGAACCTCTGGTACATCGACTTCGAATTCCTGTCCTTGCACCTGAATCACAACATTTTGGTATTCTCTCAGAAATGCGTACACCGCAACACGTGCTGGATCATCAACACGCTGCTCCGCAAAGGCACGAACCCTTTTCCAGTGCTTGGCTGCTGCCGTCCGAATGTTTGCCACCTGATCATCGATCTCTGCTTGAATTCTGACCTCATAAGCACGTTGCTGTTCGAGTTCTCCAAGTAAGGACTCCAAGGAAACATTCTCTTCAATCATCCCTTCTGGAACCGTGGACATTGGGTCAACAGCCTGCAAGGGACTGCGCTCTCGAACAAGACTGGGACCATCTTCAAGTGCCTCAGACACTTTCTTGCGTCGCAACCGTCCCTGTGCGGAGGGTGTTTGCCCTCCCAAAACCATGTCCGCATACTCAACACTTTCCAACAGACTCATCCAACCATTGTCATCCGCATCGGACCAACCGCGCAACGCTCCCAGTACCAAGTAAGAAAAGGCAGGTCTACCGTTCTCGATTAGATACCCCGCTGATTCCCCGGCAGCAGCTGCGGATAGAACGGTTGTTTTCTTCGTTACCGTCGGGACAACCCCTTGCTGAATGGGCAATGTGTCAATCAAACGCTGCCCGCTGCGATCCTCTCCGTTGAAAGCCGCATCAAACAACAAAACACTTTTGGCATCTGTCTTCCCAAGCCACGATGCAATTTCCGACGTAGGGATGGCGTTCTCATAGAACTCTCTGGTCTCCGTTTGGGTGTAGTATGGCAAGATTGCGGCTTCTTGAGAGTCATACATGGTAACGCCGTGACCGATGTAGACCACCCACAAGTTGCCATTGCGACGGACTTTTCGAGCCGCCCGTTTAATCTCATTCGCGATGCGCATTCGGCTGGCCGACTCATCCGCAAGTACAGATACCTGAGAGGCGGACAAACCAAGGCCTTGGGTAAAATACGCTTCCCAGTCCGCAGCGTTGATCGAGGCATTGCGCACCCCCTCAAAAGACTCATATTCTTCTAAGGCAATGATAATGGCACGGTCCTTGCTTTTGGAGGTGGCTTGATGGACAGGTACAGACACGTCCGGCCATTCAACAGCTTCTGCCCCCAACATCAGGCTACTCAACAACAATATTCCAGATGACAGCATGGAAACACTCCAACTTACATTACGTAGATACAATTTAACGCATTCACAACAATGGATCGACTAGATAAACCACACTAGACACCCAAACATTTGTATTCATTGAATTATTTCTGAGTCTAATCGAAATATTAACCAAAATGGACAGAATTCGTCAGACAATTTTGACGAAAATTAACCAACTTGACGTCCAAAAATAAATTGTTCAATAATTTCAAGATGTTGCATTTTGGAACAAAAATTGCTTCAAAGCGACCGTTCCACTCAGGAACACACGCACTTTTCAACCTTAAACCAATGGAGTTTTTACCATGCGTGGAATCAATACCGTGTTCATACTGGGTCGACTGGGCAGTCGCTTAGAGGCCAAAACCACAACCACTGGGAAGCAATATGTTGACCTCAACGTTGCCACCAATCGCCCTGTCAAAAAAGAAGATGCTTGGACCGAAGAAACCGACTGGCACCGCATTCGTTTTTGGGGAAAACAAGCCCAAACATGCTGCAAGTATCTATCCAAAGGTTCTTTGCTTGCTGTCGAAGGCTCGTTGAGAACAGACCAATGGATCGATGACGATGGCGTCAAGCAATACCGTTCTTATGTACTGGGGCAACAGTTGCACCTTATGCCAAAATCAAAACCGTCCTTGAATGGTCTTGTTCCTTTGTCGTAAAACATTCTTGAAACCCATTATGTTGAAAGAGGTCATTCGGCCTCTTTCTTTCTTTAGGCAAATGGTATACGAAAGAGAAGCCATTGATATTTAGGAGGTTCTATGGACGTGTGGCTTGGCTCCATACTGTGGCTCATAGTGGGCTGTGTGTCGTTGCTGATTTTGAGACTGTACAGAGGTGTCATCCTGCAGGATTTACCCTCTGACGATCCCCATACACCACACATTATTTACCGCATTGTGCAAAGTTTGATCCTGTGCATTGCCTTAACCAGTGCCACCAATGCTTCTACTTGGGAAACCGATGCTTGGTATGAAAGACCAGTGATCTCGAGCATTGTTGTTGTATTGTGGTTTCTATTCACAATCAGAAAGATTCGACAATCGTCCGATCTGAAAAAAAGTTTTGTTTCAATCGGGTTGGGGCTTCTCATCGGTACCTATCTTATATGTGTGTCATGGAACATCTTGCCTGCGCCTCTAAAATTCATTGCGTGGTTTCGTGACTTACCAACAGAACTACAGAGTCTAACCGCCATTGTCAGTGGTATGTTGTTGTCCTTACTCTCCCACAAAGTCATTTTTCCAATCACGGCTCGATTGACACTGCAAACGGACTCAGAACTGGATGATTCCATTTTAGAAGTGGTTCGGCTCCCCGTCAGTGCATCCATTGCTTTAATTGGGTTGGGAAATGGTGTGGCGAACAGTTTACTGTCTGACTTTTGGATATTTGCGCTTCATGGAGTCTCGCTCTCTGTCTTGATTTGGCTGTGGACGCAAGCAGCTCTCAAAATGTTGGCGATGCTCTTAGAAGAACTGTTGAGACAAGAAGATGCTTGGCATTTTATCAACGAGCGAACGCTGCCCATCTTCCAATTGCTGTTTCGAATCGCCATCATCACGATGAGCGTGTACCTCTTCTTGCTGTCTTGGAACATCAACATCATGCTCTGGATCACATCGGCTGGTGTGATTGGGATTGCTGTTGCTTACGCGTCCCAAGACACGTTGTCTAGCCTATTTTCCGGCGTTGCCATTCTGTCAGATGCGCCCTACAAACTTCACGACTACCTCATTTTAGACAACGGCACACGCGGACGGGTTACCAATATCGGATTTCGCAGCACAAGACTGTTGACAACCGAAAATGTAGAGATCATCATCCCCAACTCCATCATGGCCAATGCGCAAATTATCAACATGAGTGGTGGCGAAACGCCCCAAGCCAGGATTGAAATTGTGGCAGGGGTGGCCTATGGTTCCGATATTGAACTGGTGCGACGACTGTTGTTGGATATCGCCAAAGGTCTAGACCATGTCATTTTGGACCGACCTTCGTTAACTCCCGTTGTTCACTTTACCAACATGGGCGCATCAAGCCTAGATTTTACCCTTCGCCTGTGGATAGTCAATCCAGAGTGCATCATTCGGATTCAAGACCAGGCCAACACCTTAATCTACAATACTTTCACCGAACACAACATCGAAATTCCCTACACAAAACAGGACGTCTATCTGTACTCGATGGACAAGACCAACGCATAATTACTGTGTATTCAGTGAATCTCGTCTCAAACGACTCAGTTCCTTGCCCCAATTGCGCCAGTCGGCAAGCTTCACAATCCAAGACTCAGGCAAAAAGAATACGTAGGCCATCATCATTTGCATTGAAAAGTAAATCAAATCTTTCATCAAAATCGCAATGCCAATGTGCATCAATAAGCCAATCAACACCGTCCAAAGACGCGTTCGTTTCCAGAAAAATAGTACAATTGCCCCCGTTTCAAAGACAAGTGTGAGAACAGCGATGCCCCACCAAAAAGGTTCTGGCAGATCGTTGACCGCCCAAGCCGAAATCAAGTTTTTGTAATGCCCTTGAGACTGCGTCCACACTATGTTGAGGTTGATGAGGGTCTTGTCGTGCAACCAGCCTCCATTCATTTTGCAAAACCCCGACGCCGTATACTGAATTGTTAAGGTCAATTGGATAATGCGAACGATCCACCCAGACACCACTTCTTTGGACTTTCCCGCGGCATCCACCATGTGCTCAGAGAACGGTTGAAGCCCCAACATAAAGAAATAAATGATGAGCATGCGATTGATGGTGAAGGCCGATGGCTGATCCATCGCTTGCACATACACGGCCAGTGCAAAAAACACCCAGTTCAACAGCCTGCGACCATAGCCCATCAAATAAATGCCTGACAGAAAGTAAAACGTTGTTACAATCGGGGCGAACCACGCTGCAGAAGGACGAGCCGGTGGTGGCAAATAGTGCGTGGATGTCGCCGTAGCACTGGCATGAAAACCCAAATCACCAACCCACCATTCCATTTGGGTCATGTAACCACCAAAATAATACACCATCGTCAAGCACATCAGCACCTCATAAATCCGAATGTACTGAACGTGAAATGGGCGAAACCACCAGTCAAGGATTCTATCCATTGTGGTTGGACTCTCACTGTTCATGGCGTATCCGTACTGTGTGAATGACATCGTGTTTCTTGCTGGGAATGCTGGCAAGCGTGGGTCTAGACCACCGTTCTCGCTTCATACAGTGCTCTCCTCCAGTTTTGTGTCGAACCCGCGTAAATCGAACTTCCTGAACCAGTGGATCTTCTGGATGGAGTGTCGCCCAGCGATTGGCAATGAAATGGCCCATCTCTTCCAGTCGGACTTTGTTGCGTCCGTACACTTCTCCCCGAGAGTTTTTGTATCGAGAAGCGCCCAGTATTCGATTGAATCGAGATCGATACCCAAAGATGTCCAAATCAAAGAACCCTTCCAACGGACCTTCTTGCCAACGAAGTTGACCAGCCAGTCGAACTTCATAATGCGCAGTGTCCCAGGTTTTCGACTCATGCGTAAACAGGCAAGAAATTCGATACTGATTTCGAAGGGGTGCCGGTATATGATAGAGTTTTGCTTGCACAGCACCTGTCAAACTCATCGGGACAATAAACAACGTCAACAGCCCAACACTGGCCACCAACCCGTACAGTGAAATGTGACGTTCAGCAGTCTTGCGTCTCACATGGGGAGACACTTGATAAAACAATACGGCAAAGCCAATACTAAAGGCGACATACCACCGATTGAGCATCACGCCATCCCACGGTCGAGCACCTTGCTGCAGCAACCACGCCATGCCAGCACCCAATGCCGCACCCAATAGGGTATCGAACACCAAAAGGGCAAGGGGTTGTTTTTGTGGATGACTCATCAATATCTCGATTGAATGGAAAGAAATTAACAAAATAGAGTAACCAAAGATATTGTGGACTGTCAATGTCCGGATCTGATTGCATAGTCAGTATAAAAGGACTAAAACTAGATACGACGACCCCTTATAGGATACGACTGATGAGTTATGTTGCCATTGCCCGAAGATACCGACCCAATTCCTTTCAAGAAATGGCTGGGCAAACCCACGTCACCCAAACGCTCAAGAACGCAATCGTCAGAGACCGAGTACACCACGCCTACCTTTTCTCTGGACCAAGAGGTGTCGGTAAAACGACAACGGCTAGAGCCTTGGCACGTGCACTAAACTGCGAACAAGGTCCAACGCCCGATCCTTGTGGCACCTGTATTTTTTGCCAAGAGATTCTCAGTGGCAATTCCAGTGCCGTTACCGAGATTGATGGCGCATCCAACAACAAAGTCGACAACGCTCGTACCCTCCAAGAAGACCTTCAGTATATTCCAAATGGGCGCATCAAAGTGGTCATCATCGATGAGGTCCACATGCTGAGTAAAGCGGCTTTCAACGCCTTGCTCAAAACGCTCGAAGAACCGCCACCGCATGTAAAGTTCATCTTTGCAACCACGGAACCCAACGCACTCCCAGACACCATCCTATCGCGCTGTCAACGATTTGAGTTCAAACGCATTCCCATGACGACCGTGGTCTCACACTTACAATATATTTGTAAAGAGGAAGGCATCTCTATTGATGAAGGTGGGTTGCGTTTAATTGCACGAGCCGGTGAAGGGTCCATGCGAGACTCACAAAGCCTGTTGGATCAAGTCATCTCCTTTGCTGGAAAAGACATCTCCACTCCCCAAGTTGCATCGGCATTGGGACTGGTAGATCGAGCGTTGCTCTATTCAATGCTCAAAGGCATGGTGCTACACGATGCTGGAGAGTGCCTGGAAGCCATCAACAAAGTCTACGATTCTGGATATGACCTCACAGAATTTGCCTCAGAAATGTTGGAACTGCTTCGAAATGCCACATTGGTTGTCTTGTCGAAGGACTCTTTCAAATTTGTCGATATTCCAGAGGACGAGCGCAAAGAACTGGAAGAGTTGGCGAAGAAGAGCACTTCTGACGTATTTACGCGGTCTTTTCAAGTCATGCTCGATGTTCATGAGCAAGTCAGCCGATCTCCACGCCCCAAATTGGTATTGGAAATGGCCGTCGCCAAGCTCATTGCAATACGACCAGCACACAGCATCGATGACTTGGTTTCCAAAATCACCAAAATGCAAGGGGGTGGGACACCCCGCAAAAAAAGTGCCTCGAATTCCAATGCAGACCAAGATGACGATAGCCATCGGGCACAGACCAAACAGTCCAGCGCTTCTGGTTTTTTGCCCAGTTCCACAAAGCAGACATCTACATCCAAAACCCGTTCAACCCAAGCCAGTTCCAAAAAGACAACGTCGACACAACATTCTTCTAGTGGATTCTTAAGCGCCTCCAAGACGCCCAAAACCAATACTATATCCAAGAAGAAGCCTTCTGTAAAGCCGGGGTTTGGAGTAGAGAAGCGACCAACTCCGCCAACCAAACAGAAAGCCAAAGCACCAATGAGTCTGGCCGACAAGTTTTGGTTCTTTGTTGATCACATTAAACGCACTGGCAAGGTAGAACACGATGCGGTCGACAAAATTGCGCTTTTGGAAATTGATGGTTCAAGAGTCATCTTTGTCACCCCCAATGAATTCAATATTCAACGACTGAACAGTCTCCGCAACGACTCCTTTTGGCAAGACAGCCTCGCCAAGTTCTTTTCCGTTCGCAACTTCAGCATTCGACTGCGCAAAAAAGGTGAACGCGTTGAAACACCAACGGAACGCCAAACGCGGTTGGACAACGAACGCAAAGCCCGTTTACAAGAGTTGTTTGAAGCGGACTCTCTTTATACAATGCTGCAAAAACACTTCAGCCCCACCATCAAAAAGATCACGTTGATGGAATCGGCACCTCTTCACCCAGATTTAAAAGGACGCCCATGAGACCCGCAAGAGGAACCTATTTTGTTATTGATATCGAATGCAATGGTCCAGTACCTGGACTCTACGACATGGTTTCTTTGGGAGCCGTGTGTGTGCACAATCGCGATGGAAGAGCGGTCTCTGGCGAATCGCTGTACCTAGAAATGCGGCCACAAGCACCAAGGTTTGACAGTACGGCGGCGGCCATTCACGGACTGGACCAAAGTCGACTTCACCGTGAAGGATTGCCAAGAGCTGAAGCCTGTCGTCGACTGGCAGCCTGGGTCAAAAAACAGTGCGACCCACACACACACGCCATTTTCGTTGGCCACAATGCACCATTTGACTGGTCCTTTGTCAATTACGCCTTTGTAGCCGAGAAAATTCCAAATCCGTTTGGCTACAAAGCACTGGACACCCGCGCATTGGCAATGGGCGTGTTGGGTACCCACTGGTTGGAAGCCAGCAAGGAAAAGATACAGGGGCCCTTAAATTTGCCACCCGAAGACAAAACCACCAAGCATCGTGCCGATGCCGATGCGGCCTATCAAGCCAAAATTTTGATCGCCCTGCTGAACCGAATCAGCGTTCAACCATAAGACAGTCTATTCAACGCCAGAAATGGATAAGAGTAGGCCCTCGTGGTCGGAATGTGGAATGCGAATTTGCTGCGTAGACACCAATATACTCGGATGGTGCAGTACATGGTCAATGCGAAAAACTGGCCATTGCACAAAATCCTTTGACTCAGAAGGCCACGTTGCTCCCCACAAGCCGCTGTGGCGTTGAGCATCGATCAGCCCGTGCTTCAACAACTCAGTGTGTGTCCAACTGCCGGATACAGCATTGAAGTCCCCTGCAACCATTGCGGCGTCCCCTTTTGAGCAAACCTCCCAATCTCGCAACAAGCGACCGTCTTCAAGAACCGACGTCACATACTCTACATAGGGTCTCATACCGGTGGCATCAATCGGAGTGGGTGGTGGAATGTGCACCGCAATTAAACACACTTGCTTTGGCAAAGACAGCAACGCCAAAGACATGGACATCGTTGTAGAGCCCACCTGTGGTGAAACCCAAGCTTGACACGCACCTTCACAAAAGACGGCTGTGTGGTGCGACGGCTTTTTGACCACCGTATCAAAGTCATCGGCAGCACGGCGCAATCCAGCAATTTCTTCTGCCCGTTTCTCCACCAAAACCAATTTGGACACACCCAGCATGGACAGGTACCCCTGCAACATGTCTTGTTCTCCAGCATAGGCATTGACATTGGCAATCAATATTTGCTCTGTGCTGTTGCCAGCGTCATTGTGCAGATCAAAGCCCCCCAGTGTCCACACCAGTGTCGGAAGGGTCAGCAGACGAGTGCCCCATTTGAGGATTGGTGTCCACGTTCGACTGACAACGAACGTCCACAATGGCCAAAGCACCATCGTCCACTGGGGTTGCACCAATAAAATGGTTTGAACTGGGTACAACAAGGGATGTTCCCACGGCATCATCCACCCAATAAGATAGAGAAAAGTTGAGAGAATGGGCAGTAGACACCATTTCTTTGCCCACTCTGGTAGAAACTGGGTTAAAAAAGGAAACAACTGATGCTTGGAGTTTGTATGCATGATGATTCTCAGTCCTTGATAGCCAAAGCTCTCCGTAGAGAGAAAGTAACACGTCCACCCGTATGGATGATGCGCCAAGCGGGTCGTTATTTGCCCGAATACATGGAACTGCGTCGACAATACGGATTTTTAGAGCGATGCTACACACCTGAAATCGCTGCTGAAATCACCCTGCAACCCCTGCGTAGATTTCCATTTGATGCTGGAATTATTTTCTCCGACATTCTATTGCCCCTCGACTGTATGGGTGCAGATTTACATTTCAGAGAAGGCAAAGGACCACAAATCGACAACCCCGTTCGTTCTGCCGAAGATGTGGATGCCTTGACGGATTTTGAGCCCGAAAGAGATCTCCCGTCTCCGATGGAAGCCATTCGCCTGTGCAGAAAAGAAACCGACAAACCGATCTTGGGCTTCGCTGGAGCCCCGTTTACCTTGGCTTGCTACCTCATCGAAGGTGGAGGGTCCAAAACTTGGCACCACACCAAACACTTTATGTGGTCCAACCCAGAAGCTTTCAAAAAGTTGATGGACAAACTCGCAGTCGCAGTCGGAAAGCACCTACAAGCACAAATCAATGCGGGTGCAGTTGCCGTACAACTCTTTGACACGTGGGCCGGGGCATTGAGTCGGGAAGACTATGTACAATTTGCATTGCCATCGATTCAAAAAGTCTTTTCGATGGTCTCTGGCGCGCCCACTTTGTATTTTTCAAGAGACAGCCACTGCTTCATTGACTATTACCCACAATTGGGTGCAGATGCCTTTGCGCTCGATTGGAGAGCCGACTGGTCACACGCCAAAAGCATTCTTGGCACGGCTCCCCTCCAAGGAAACTTAGACCCAATTGCGCTACAAGCACCACCAGAAGTCATTCGACAAAAGGTACACCGCATCATCCAAGAGGCAGGTCCAACCGGACACATTTTCAATCTTGGACACGGGTGCACCCCCCAAACGCCCATCTCTGGTGTTCAAGCGGCCATCGATGCAGTACTCGAATGGGATTGGAGTACGGTTGGCTAAGGATCCACCAGTCATTTGGCTATTGAGCCCACCCAGTCCCCATACAGTTGAGGCGGAACAAGCACAGCTGCAGACGACGTGGTCTGAACAACAGGCGTGGTGGCTGAGATGGCTTTGGTGGTGGTTTTGCTGGTGGAACCGTTCACACTTTACTCGCTTGGTGGGAGAACGGTCGTCCACTGTCGACTTTACACCCGAACTAAACCGGCTTTTGGGAGGCGACGCTCGGTGCAAAGTCTATGAAATTGGTTCACCCGAATTGAACACTGCCATACAACAACTGGCACCGAAAAGCACACTCCATCTGTTTCCCCTCAGCGCATTTCCCTCTGCATTCGAATTGCGAAGCCTCAATTTGATACAACAGTCTTTGAGAGCAAACAAACATCAGTACATTGACATTCGACGTCCAGCCGAGGATTCTGACTGGGTAGAGGTCCTCAGTTTGTGGGTGCGTAAGAGCCTGTTGACAATAAATATAGAAGATCCCTTACAACACATTGTATTCATTGTGCGCAGAACGCTGGACAATTGGAATGGATTGAGTCCCGAAACAGAAAAGGCCTGTTTCATGCAGCAGCAATTGCTGGGCGAGCAGTTTCCAAATTGCTCTGTGCACTTCATTGTGAATGGCCCGGTCTCCCAGTCCACATTTAAGACAATTCCTGAAAGTGAACCGATACTGTACGGGTTTGTGGATGGTTTGTATGGTTTGCAGGATAGTCTACACCCTACGTTGCAGCACCCGAATCTCCATTCCATGATCGACGTTTCCGACTCCATCCTTTTGTTGCGTCTACTGCGTCAGCACATTTGGGACGCCACCGGTACCGCACCATGAATGAAACTGTCGATCTCTGCATCATCGGAGGGGGGATCTCCGGATTGTCATTGGCTGCTTTTGCCAGTCAAGGATTGTCGGTCTGCGTGCTAGAAAAAGAATCGAGCATTGGTGGACTGTTGCAGTCGATGAATGTCGATGGGGCCATATTTGATGAAGCAGCCAACGGGTGGCTGGACAGTGAACCCGCTGTCGCCGAACTCATTGAGCACATCGGTTCGACAGAGCGCGTTACGCCGGCGAATACCAACCAAGCAACACGATACTTGGTACACCGCAATGCATTGCACGCCTTGTCCCCCAAACTGCTTTTGCGTTCCACACCCTTGCTGTCATGGTGGTCAAAACTGAGAATATTGCGCGAACTGCTGTGGTCTCCCAAGTCAGTCGAAGAACCTTCCATGGCTGCTTTTATGGAACAGAGATTTGGCAAAGGGATCATCGACAATTTTCTGGCCCCCATGTGTGCTGGCATCTATGCAGACAAACCTGAGCATCTATCGATTCGGGCCGCCTTTCCAAATCTCTGGCAAATGGCCAATCAAGGTTCCATTCTGCGACAGTTGATCGCCAGGCTCAGAGACCCCAATCGAAAAGCACCCGCTTTGACCTCCTTGAGACAGGGTACCCATCAACTGTGTCTGGATATTGCACAGCACCTTGAACGAAACGGACACCCTGTATACCCAAACAATGCAGTGGAAGCCTTATCCTTGAATCCAGATCAGACACACCAGTGGACTGTCTACACCCCCAACGGAACCGTACAAGCCAAAGCCCTCGCCATAACCTGTCCCGCAAATGTACAGGCTGATCTACTAGACTCGGTGTACCCAGAGATCGCCACTCTACAACGCAGCATCGAGTATTCTCCCGTCGCAGTCGTGTTGCAACGGTTCAACAAATCCGATTTCACCCATCCACCGACTGGATTTGGGGCACTGCTGAATCGCGAATCTCAACAAAGTGGTTTGTTGGGCATTTTATTCTCCTCACACCTGTACCCACATCGATGTGATGAACACACAGTCATGACCCGAAGCATTCTCGGTGGATCGATTGCACCACAGTTGGTTGATGAACCAAACCAAACCTTGGAAGAGATTGCCCTGCGAGCACATCGGACACTATTTGACTGTCCAAACCTTGCAACAACCCACGTCCACACGATACGTTGGGAGCGCGCAATCCCACGCTACAAACTTGGCCACTGGTCTTTGCAAAAACAAATTTCAGCGTTTCACCAGCAGCAAAACAGCATTCGACTCTCTGGAAATCACCTTTTTGGAGTCGCCGTCAAAGACTGCATTCGCATTGGTAAAGAACACGCCCACCATTTCCTTCACACCCTCGCCCCCACAAATCGATGATTTCTCTGAATACAGTCCTTCAACGCAGTGCCAAGTTTCTTGCCGACCACGGTGTTGCATCTGCAAAATACGAAGCGGAGTTGTTGCTTTCTCACGCGCTGAACATGTCGAGAATGGATCTCTATCTGAATTTTGACAAACCCCTTCTAGAAAAAGAACTTCAACAGTTGCGCCCCCTTTTGAAACGACGCGGCAATCGAGAGCCGATGGCTTGGATACTTGGAGAATGGGGCTTCTATGACGATGATTTCATTGTTACACCTGGAGTGCTGTGCCCAAGACCCGATACAGAGACCCTGGTTGAAGCGGCACTGGAACTCATTCCAGAAGAGCCAGTGGATGACAAACCTTGGATTGTTGCCGATATTGGATGTGGGTCTGGGTGTATTGGGTTGTCCATTGCCAAGAAACGGCCCCACGTAAGGGTATTCGCAATCGATATTTCACCAGATGCAATCGCCTGTACCAAAGCCAATGTAGAAAAACTCGGACTGCAGGACAGAGTCGCCGTTCTCAAGGGACGATTCTTTGATTCCATCCCCAAGGACAGAGCCATTGACGTGGTGGTGTCCAACCCTCCCTACATTCCCTCGGCTGACATCACAGACCTTGAACCAGAAGTATCCATTCACGAACCCAGAATTGCGCTAGACGGTGGGGCAAACGGATTGGATGTGTACAATGTGCTCATCCCAATGGCCGCAGAACGGGCCCGCGTTGGTGTTGCGGTGGAGGTTGGAATTCACCAAGCGAATTCAGTCCAAGCCATCATGAAACAATCTGACTTACACTCGATCACGACTCACAAAGATTTGGGTGGGATTGAACGGGTTGTTCGTGGAAAAGTATAAAGTCTGCTAAAATACAAATGCCCACCGTCATGGAAGGCATTTAAACAACCGATTCTGTATACGTACAACGCTACAGAACCGTACAATGTTGTCTACAGATCTTATTGACGATCAGGCAACGCACAAGCTCCACCGTTGGCAAAAGCACGAGCAGTCACAAGCGCATCTTTGGGGTCCCGAGCCACGTTCAAGAAGTTGGCGCCCGCAGACCGGACAATGCCATCGGGGTCAATCAGTACAGTACCGCGCACAGCACATCCAGCACCTTCAAAGTAAAATCCAAAGTCTTGGGTCATTTTGTGGGTGTTGTCTGCCAACATTGCGTGTCCCGGTTGACCGTTGGGAAAGGCTGTCTCGTCAGAAAACCATTTCTGGTGGGCAAACTTGGTGTCACAACTCGCACCCAACAGTTCCACACCTGCCTCAGCAAACTCAGCTTCTAAGGCTTGAAAACCCAAAATCTCAGAGTGACAAATGCCTGTAAAATCAAATGGCCACCAATAAATCAATACCCATTTTCCTTTGAAGTCCTCATTGGACAACTGTGTAAACTCACCATCTTTGTAGGCGGCTGCGGACCACGCTGGGGCTGCACTTCCAATTGAAATCATTATGTTCTCCATGCTGTGATGACAGCGACAATAGTAAACAGATTGTGCCACACACCCCATTTCTGACATTTGGTCTTCAACAACTGGTTCGTGACAGCATGTCTGTTTTAACCCAGTTCACAGCATCGTCCACAGTAAGCTGTGCGCAAAGTGTTGGCGTTTCAGTCCGGTTTCAAATGGGGGCAACAGTTTATAAAGGTGTTACAGCGATTACACACCCTGTTGTCCGAGTAGAATGATGTTGAAACACTGGCTGTACCCATTGGGATTGCATTTGATCATGGCCATCGCCCTTTTGGGAGATGCGTCTTGGTGGATTATGGGCATCGTTGGACTCACAACGGTTCTTTGGAGTGTGGGATGGGGCTGGAGTTGCTGGATTCATCGCGATCAACATTTATCACCAATCCAATTGTTGATTGACGCTGCTTGGGTTTCCATGGCAATCGCTTGGATCAACATTGCCATCATCCGTGAAACTGGCTTGGGAGAGTCTGTAAACCTACCCTGGATCATCTGGGGTTTGTCTTTATCGTGGAGTGTATGCGGTCTGTGGCTCAGCAAAGATCGCCAACCCATATTCCCAATATCACCAAGTGAAAAGTTTGGAGTCGGAAGCCTGCTGTTCGCACTGCTGTTGCTTATCGGATGGAAGAATACCGATATTCAACGACCGCTGGATGGCTATTGGTATTTAGAAGGGGCCGATGACCCCCGTCATCAGTTGGTTCCCCTTCGGCCTGCAAATTTCTGGACCGAGACTGAAACATTTGGCTGGGTTGATGCTGGTGCTTTTGCCATGACTCCGACAACGCCTTCGCCAACCCTCATCGCCGATCAAAGAGTCAACGGACGCATCACCCTTGCGGTTCGTGGACCCGTCGGCTCGTATATTTCGGCAAAAGGCACTCGTGCCGAAGTATTACAATCTGTCGAAGAGCGTCCAGAAGAAGGGCCTGTTGATCGCTATCTAAACAAAGGTGTCGCCGCCATTTCGATTTGGGCTGACATGCAACCGGGTGAACAGCTACAGTTATCGGTCAGTGGAGATCGAGTCTATTTGATGGCTTCTTCTGACGCAGTCTGGGCACTCCATGGTGACGGAGAACTTCGATACACCCACTATTATCAGCTTCTCAACCAAGTGGAAAACCAGCGGTGGGCCAACGAAATGCTCACCACTCGTCGCTTTACTTGGAACCAACCACCCGGATGGTCTCCGATTTTGACCACCAGCAACATTTTGGTCGCTCCCGATCTCAACAGTGCCAGCGCGCTGTTCTTACACGTTTTGCTGTTGGTGGGTCTATCGTCTCTGCACCTGACAACAATCATTGCTCCAAGGGCAACTCGAATTGCCTTTGCAGTGCCCGCTCTTTTAATGATGGTGCACGGTCTACTGATGTTTGAACCGGGAAGCCAAAACTTTCCCGACTCTCTTTTTGCTGCCGCCATTCTCAATGTGTGGATCAGTATCTTTCAACAACACAGTGTGCGCTTTGGAATCATGGGACTCTTTGCACAAGCCCTTCGCTGGCCGGGTGCCATATTGGCAACCATATTCATTGTGGCCCATCGATACACCGGTACAGAAAACCACAACGATGGATTGACACGTGGACTCAAAACGCTGTGGAGCGCCATCGCCATGGGAATGGTTGTCTCTGGATTGGCGATGCTGACGGGAGACGCTGAAGACTTGTTGTTCATTTTGTACTTCGAGACCTTTCCAGAGCACTGGCATGGCAACTTTAACCCGCTGGATCTACTTCGACGCATCCCAAGTTTTTTCAAACTGTGGAGTTTCTACACTGGTGGAATGCTGATTTTGAGCCTCCCCTTTGTCTTCAATCGCTACAACAAAGCGATCACTCCACTGTTTTTGACAGTGCTTGGGTATGGATTGCTGTTGGGTACGATTGATCACCACCCTTCGCATTACTTTTTGCCATTGGTCGCCTGTACTGGACCCATTTTTGTCGCCAGTTCAGCCTGTATTCCAAGTCGAAATCACCAACAACTCTTCGTTGGCTTAGGCTGTATTGGGGTTCTCATTTATTTATGGCTTGGCATCGTTTAAGCACACTGAGTTTCGTGCTCAGTTGGTGGGTCATCAATCTGTGGTGGATCGGCAACGATCATCTACTGAGAGATGGAGATGAAGAGGGCCACGTCGGTGCCATGGAGTTGTTTAAAGACCACTGGGTTGACCAAGGCATCGGATATTGGTTCTGGGAAGTGTGGACAGGAAATTATGGTGAGTACCCGCCCTTATTCGCTGGCTTGATGGGTGCTTGGTGGGGTTTTGTGACCCAAACCGTCGGAAATATCCCACCTGAATCCATTTTGGTACGTGGTGCCCTGCTCATTTGGCCTTTTGTGACTGCGTTGGCTGTCTCGAGAATGGCGCATCGATTGGGCTTCAAGTGGGAAACAGCCCTAATATTCACTTTATCCATACCCTTACACGTCGCTTTGGGACGACATTTTATGCCTGAGAGTATGATGGTGACCTGTTCCACCTTCTCCATATGTGCAGCCGTTGAATGGTACCATAAACCCACTTGGAAGATGGCGACTGTGATTGGTGTTTCTCTAGGTCTGGGACTGCTCACCAAGCAAACGATGCTTCTCGTCTGTCCTTTCGTGGTTGGGACCATTTGGTTGACCAAACGAACCCATCGCCAACACGGCGTACTCGGTCTCATCGTGGCCAGCATCATCCTTGTTCCTTGGACGGTTGGCCAAATTGACCTTCAATCTTCCTACTTACTCAGCAGCGCTGAAGGCAAAGTCGAGGCCCCACTCTTGACCCAATTGCTATTCCCACCCACTACACTCTTCTATTGTCTGGGCATCCTAGTTTTACCACTGGCTCTTGGTTGGAAAAAGGTTAACCAAACACAAATTCCAATCTGGCTGTGGGTTTGGACCGGTACTTTGGTTGTGTTCATGCTCCTGCCCAAACAATACCCGAGATTGATGTTGGCATGGTTGCCAGTAACCGGTCTGTGGTTCAGCCATTTGTGGCATGACAGTTCACACACTCCAAAGAGCGCGCTCCTTGGGTTGTTCGCGGTTTACTTACACACAGTCCACCCATTTCAACAACAAGTTCAGCAAGCCTATACCGAAACTGTCTTTTCAGCGGTAGACGATGGTTGCCCACAAGTTTGGATGCGTCCACCCAACTCCAACGATGGACACCTTGCCCAAATTGCCTCACAGATTCAAAGTTCTGGTAAGCCCAAAAAAATTGTCATCAAGGGATCACCCAACATTCCCTGTTCTGTTCAAACCACACACCCTTGGAGATCTCATCTAGAGCCCTATCTGCGACGCAGAGGTCTCGAGACAACGATTGTAGACGTCACAGATTTCCAAGATCCAATGTGGCAAGATGCCGACATTCAGATAGAATGGAAAGGAGACACCATTGATGCTCCAATGCGCCTACACATTGTCGAGTAAAGCCAAATGTCATTCCATACACCATGAGGTTGTTCATGTCGAACTCACAAATTCCCAATGAAAACAAAGGCCTATTGGCTGAGTTTATTGATTTTATCGTTCACAACAAGGCATGGTGGATGACCCCGATTATCCTCGTGCTGATTTTGATGGTTGGATTCATCATCTTCTTGGACTCTTCGCCAATTTTGCCCTTTATCTACACTGTAATCTAAGGTATTCTCGATGCTGTCATTGATTGCCCTCTTGGCCTGCAACGGAGACAAGAGCACAGACTCTGCTGTGCAGACATTGCAAGCCGGTGTTCCACAAGCCGGTGTTGCCGAAGGAAAACTCGACATTCCTGTTGGCACCCCGATGGGTGGATACTCCAATCGGTGCTTCTTTCTGGGTGGCGCCAGCACCATTGACGATCGAGAAAGTCAATATGCAGAAGCCTTTGCAACGTCAGCCGGTGTTCAAACATCAATCATGGCCGAAGCTTTATGGCTGGACAATGGCGATCAAGAGTGGATTCTGCTCACCATCGACTCCATTTACAGCAACGATGAATTGGTGCGAGAAGTAGAACGACAAATACAGACAGCCACTGGGATCGACGTCTATGGCAAGGTGGTCATTTCGGCCAGTCATACACACCACGCACCGGCCAATTACAGCGATCAAATCTCGTTCTACCTTGGGGGTGATCGCTACAATGAGGAAATCTTTCAACGATACTCTACCTCGTTGTCCGCTCTTGCCATTGAAGCATTTGAAAACAAAGTCCCCGCCAAAATTGGCTTTGGAACTGTGCATGACTGGGATCCAAACGACCGGGTCTATCGGGATCGCAGAGGAGAAAATGACGACCTCCAATTTTGGGACGATATTGACGGATCCTATAAAAATCCAGAATTGTGGATGCTCCGGGTAGACGATCTGGACGACAATCCACTGGGGGTGTTCTTCAACTTTGGGATCCACGGGACGTCGCTGGGGTCTGGCAACCCCCTATTTTCTGTCGATGCACCCGGCCATTTAGAATTTGCCTTCCAAGAACGCTTTGACCAACCGATCGTCGTTGGACATTTCCAAGGTGGGGGTGGCGATGTCTCTCCTGCAGGAACGTCAGAACATGGCCATCCATACGCACGGATGGAAGGGATTTCGGAGTTCGCTGTTGATGCCTTCTATGATTTGTGGTTGAGCATTCCAACATCCGATCAGTCGTTCACATTGGAGACCGTAACGCGTTCTATTACGCAGGGACAAGAAGACATCCGCGTTACACGAAACGGCACCGTTGACTGGTACTACCCTCCCTACCAAGAAGACTATGAGCCAGACCTACAAATCTACGATGCAGATGGCAATATCTTGTCACCGCTCGATGAGTGGAACACCCAATATGGTGCAGTGTTCTGTGGATACGACGAACCCTTCATCTCAACCGGTACAATAGGGGCATACATCTACACGTACAACGGCTGTATAAAAGTCGATATGATGATGGGCTTGTTGGGTGGCGTCTTCAATTTTGCCGAGTTCCTTCCCGATGGTGCCCCTCTTCCATTGCCCTCTTCGGTCAAAGCACAAACAACGGCTTTGAAACTGGGACCGGTCTCCATTCTCAAAGAAGACGGCGCCGTCGTCAATGAAGACCTCTTTATGGGATTCTTTCCAGGAGAAGCAACCAGCTATTACGTACGACATTATCGAGATCGAGTATTGGACGAATTGGGATACAGCAACGTCATTTTGGGTGATTACGCCCAAGATCACGAAGGGTACTTGCTCATTCCCGAGGATTGGTTGCGGGGTGGGTATGAACCCAACATCAATTTGTGGGGGCCTTTGCAAGCCGAACACCTAATGGAACAACATATCGAAATGGCCAATTTGTTGGAAACGGACTTGCTTGAAGATGCAAACCCAAGTGGCGAATACGACAGCACAGCCTACCCAGAGCGACCATTGCCCACCTACGCACCGGATACAACTCTATTGGCTGGTACGGTGGCCGAAATTCTGTCTGAAGACTTTTACACGCCCCTCGACACACCTGTCCAAAGCCAGCCAGACCCCATATTGCCACGTGTGCAAGGACTTGCGCAGTTCACTTGGGAAGGTGGAGACCCTGCGGTAGACGACCCAACCGTTGTCATTGAATTCAAAAATGCCGACGGGGACTGGGTTGAACTTCAGAGCAACAGTGGTCGAACGGTCGATGAAACCACCCCCGACGTTCTACTGACGCACACACCGACGCCCCTCGCCCCTTTTGAAGCCGCGCAAGATCACCAGTGGTGGGCAGGATGGCAAACCGTGGCCCCAACGTCCCCAAATGAAGATCGCATGGGGCTTCCAGTGGGAGAGTATAGAATTCACGTATATGGCCACCACTTTGTTGGTTCTGAAAGCACCTATCCATGGAGCGTTGAAGCCTACGAGATCACCTCGGCTCCCTTTGTTGTCGAACCCGCAACCCTAACAATTGACAGCGACGCTGTGTTGTCGGAGTTGACGGTCTCGCTGGATGGACCAGAGTGGGGTTACCGCTTGATTGATATCGCAGGATCATCCCAAGGGACCAACCCACCACTTGGACTGTCGATCACCCTCACCTATGAAGATGGCAGCACAGAAGTGCGAAGTGACCTCGAACAAAGAAACAATCACATGGTATTGTACAATGTCAACATGTCGAACATTGTCCAAGCCACCGCCACCGATGCATTTGAAAATCAAGGAGTTTGGACACCATGACCAAAAAGTTCATCGCCATCGCAGGAAACATGGGTGCAGGCAAAACAACCATGGTCCGCTATTTGCACGGACACTATGGTGTACACCCTGTCTATGAACCGTTCATGGACAATCCGTACTTGGACGACTTTTATACCGACATGAAGCGGTGGGCTTTTCATTCGCAAATGTATTTTTTGACGCACAAGTTCCGATTGCACATGGAAATCGACAACACAGAAAACCAAACCATTGTGCTCGATCGATCCATTTATGAAGACGCAGAGATCTTCTGCCGCAACCTCCATCGGACCAAAAAGATTCCCACCCGAGAGTTCGAGACCTACATGGAGTTGTATGAAACAATGCAGCAAGCGATCCAACCACCGGACCTCATGATTTACCTGCGCTGTTCTGTTCGAACCATCAGAAAGCGCATTAAGCAACGGGGTCGGCCAAGTGAGCAAGCTCTCAGTACCAAATACATTCGAAACCTCAACAAACTCTATGAGGAGTGGATTTCCAATTACAAACTGAGTCCGGTCCTCATTTGGGATTCTGACAACATGGATTACATCGCAGATTTGGTACACAAAATTGAGTTTCACGAAACGATTCAGAAAGTCCTTCCGACCTGACTGTGTCGATGCAAATATTGCCCATTTGAAATTGGGAATTTACAGTCAAACAGACTAAACCACATCTGTCACCCCTAGATTCTATGGAGAACAGATGCTTACTGGTCGTTTCAACACCCCGCTTCCCACCAATGAACCCGTTTATGGATATGAACCTGGTTCCCCTGAACGTGCTGAACTGGAAAGAGAACTCCAAGTGCGAAAAGCACAGGTTGTCGAAATCCCTTGTGTCGTCGGTGGAAGACGCATTTTTACTGGTCGTACGATAGAGATTACCATGCCCTGCGATCACGGTCACGTACTGGCAAAAGCCCATTTGGCGACACCAGAGGTTGTGGAAGAAGCAATTGACAATGCCTTGAGCGCTCGCCAGGCGTGGAGTGAACTGCCTTGGTCTGAACGCGTTGCCATATTTTTGAGAGCGGCAGAACTGTTGCGTACCACGTGGCGCCAAAGATTGAATGCGACCACGATGCTTGGACAAGCCAAAACCTGTCACCAAGCAGAGATTGATACGGCCTGCGAGTTGATTGATTTTTGGAAATTCAACGCCCATTACGCACAGCAGATTCTTTCCGACCAACCCCAAAGCAACCCCGGAATGTGGAACCGCTTAGACTATCGACCGTTGGAAGGCTTCATTTTCTCCATCACCCCGTTCAACTTTACGTCGATTGCACTGAACCTTCCAAGTGCCCCAGCCATGATGGGAAATGTCAACATTTGGAAGCCATCCACCACCCAACTCCTGTCTGCATGGGAAGGCATGTTGCTGATGGAAGAAGCTGGCCTACCTCCTGGCGTCATCAACTTCCTACCTGGAGAAGGGGCCGATGTGGGAGACATTGTTCTCGACAATGAACACTTAGCCGGACTACACTTCACTGGCTCTACACAAACATTCCAACACCTGTGGAAAACGATTGGCAACAACATTCACAAGTACCGTACATACCCAAAAATTGTCGGGGAAACAGGTGGAAAGGATTTCATCATTGCGCACCCATCCGCCAATGCACAGCAGGTCGCCATCGCAATCTTACGTGGGGCCTTCGAGTTCCAAGGACAGAAGTGCTCCGCTGCATCTCGTGTGTACTTGCCTTCTAGCATATGGAACCATGTCAAAACAGTCTTGGAAGAAGAAGCGCCAAAAATGAAAATGGGCGACACCTGTGACTTCTCCAATTTCTTAGGAGCGGTCATTGACGAACGTGCGTTCAACAAGCACAAAGAGTACTTACAAATCGCCCACGATACTGCAACGGTCATCACTGGTGGACAAGCACACGGCGAGACAGGGTGGTTTATTGAGCCAACAGTGGTCCAGGTAAACGACCCCAAGCACCGTCTCATGTCAGAAGAGATTTTTGGTCCAATCGTAACCATCTATGTGTATGAAGATGCAGACTTTTCAAACATTTTGAGCATCGCAGACCAAACCAGCCCCTATGCCTTGACCGGTGCCATCTTCTCAACCGACAGATACGCCATCCAAGAAGCGTTGAACACATTGCGAAATGCAGCGGGCAACTTTTACATCAATGACAAACCAACAGGTGCGGTGGTGGGTCAACAACCATTTGGTGGTGCGCGCGGTTCCGGTACCAATGACAAGGCTGGTTCTGCTCAGAACTTGCTTCGTTGGGTCTCTCCTAGAACGATTAAAGAAACCTTCAATGCACCGACAGACTGGCGATATGGCTTTCTTGGCTAAGGCCATTTGAGGCAACGCAACTACAGCTAGACAAACCATATGCATGCGTAAATTTGCGCACCGTTGACACTGTACCGAATTTAGACTATATTGTTGATATAACGAAAATGTCTTGTTCGGTACAGTTGTGTTTTGTACTGGCTAAACCCACGGCATTTACAGCAGATAGTTTGACTCCCATTCATAGAAATGGCATTGCAACACATTGAGGATAGGCCTGCATTGTATGTTGGTTCATCCATTTTGTCGCAATACAACACAATTTATTCAACACGGTTTTACACATCCATTCTTGCCATCATTGGCATTTGTGAGCGTACATGCAAGTTCAACTCAGCAACCCAGTCATCGTGCAAGCAGACGGGAAAGTCCTCGTAGAAGCAAACCACAAACAGTATCCCGCAGCACGAGAATTCCTCACTCAATTTGCCGAGTTAGAGTCCAGTCCAAACGCCTTGCACACCTACCAAATCACCAACATATCTCTTTGGAATGCGGCTTCATCGAACTTAACCACTGAAGAGATTGTCTCTGGCTTGAACAAAATCAGCAAATATCCCATCCCCAGAGAAGTCGAAGAATTAATTGCCGACACGGTTGAGCGGTATGGACTGGTTAAACTGCTTCCCAATCCGGACAATCCAGATGAGCTCAAGGTGGCTTTTGAAACCCCTTACATTCAAAGACTGTTCACTGCTGAGCCCCTCGTTCAGGACATGCTCATCAAACATGGACGCCGGCGCAATGTCTCCTACACCATCTCTGTCGCAAACCGTGGCGTATTCAAACAACAGTGCCTCATCGCAGACTGGCCCGTAGAAGACCTCGCGGGTTTCCGTCCCGGAACCGCACTGTCATTTTCTCTCAGAGACCGTATCAAAAATACCGATGTCGTCTTTGAACCCCGCGATTACCAATGGGAAGCCGCCAAACGATGGTATCAAGACGGAAAGTCAACTGGTGGATGTGGCGTTGTGGTGTTGGCTTGCGGTGGTGGAAAGACAATCGTTGGGATCAGTGCCATGTCCTTGGTGCAAAGAAAAACACTCATCTTGGCAACCAACCAAGCTTCTGTCAACCAATGGATTCAAGAAATCATCAGCAAGACCACGCTGACATCTCGAGATGTTGGCGCCTACACTGCGGACTCCAGAGTACTCAAACCGGTGACTGTATCCACATACCAAATGGTCTCACACAAAAAATCCAAAGACGACGGCTTTGCACATTTGGATATATTTGACAAAGAAGATTGGGGGTTGATCATTTATGATGAGGTACACCTTCTACCCGCTCCCGTATTTGGAGCCACCGCCAACCTACAAGCAATGCGTCGCTTGGGACTGACCGCTACACTGGTTCGAGAAGACGGTAGAGAAACGGATGTGTTTACCTTGGTTGGACCAAAACGCTACGAACTACCGTGGCAGGACTTACAAAAGTTGGGATTCATCGCCGCAATCTCCTGTATTGAAATCCATCTAGAAATGGATCGAGAGTTGCGGGCAGCCTATGACAATGCGGCACCCAAAGATCAGTTCATGCTGGCATGCTCCAATCCAAAAAAACTCGATGCGGTTCGCTACCTGTTGAACAAGCACAAAAAAGACAATGTGCTGATTATTGGAACCTACCTTGAGCAGCTGAACATCATGAGTGAAGAGTTGAACTTACCGGTGATAACGGGAAAAACACCCAACCACGTACGTGAAAATCTGTTTGCGAAATTTCGAAGTGGCAAAATCAAAACGCTGATCGTGAGTAAGGTGGCCAACTTTTCCATTGACTTGCCAGACGCGAATGTGGCCATCCAACTGTCTGGGACATTTGGTTCTCGTCAAGAAGAAGCTCAACGATTGGGCAGAATCCTACGCCCCAAGAATCTGAAAGGAAAAAAAGGCAAAAAGAACAAACCGGCGATGGAAAACAAGGCCCATTTCTATACTTTGGTGACCAAAGACAGCAAGGAACAAACCTTTGCACTCAACCGACAAAAGTTTTTGGCAGGACAAGGCTATCGATACCTTTTGCATGACTTTTCCACGCTCCAGTCCCCTGCTTCAACCCCATCATAATCCTTCACAGTTCATCATCGTCCACACGATTCTCTCTACCCCAGTGCTGTATAGCTTGCTGAATTATTTTTGGAGTCCACAATGAGTTCCACACCCGCGCAAAACAAATCTTCTCGCAACAATCAGTACAGAAAGAAGAAGTCGCGACGCAACCGCTCAAACAAAAACCGCTCCTCCAATGCACCCAATTATCGCAAAGCCAACAAAGCCACCGCGGTTTTACAAAACCCGCCACATTACCCTTCGAACCCTTCAAAAGGACACCGTGTCAAAAAGCCTACGGGTTTGCAAGCGTATTTGGAGCAGTTGCCCTCCAAACTGGTCACAGCCCTCTACAAAAGTACCGGTGGCCAACCCAGCCGCATCAACAGTTTTGAGCGTTTGGTTCAACTGACAGCCAAAGCACTGAGTCATGACACACGCTTGAAGAGTCTCATAAAAGACCTCAAACCCAATCACCTCAACACACTTGTGTGCTTGATTCAATGTGGTGGGATAGCCCACAATAGAGACATCATTGAGGAACTCATCAGTTCTTACGGTGGACGCGATAAAGATTGGGTGTCGGCGTTGGACAAGCTTGGTAAGTTTGGCCTATTGGCACGATCAGCCACAGAAGGCGATGATTTTTTCTACATCATTCCTGAACCACTTCTGCCGCTACTGGAACATGCCTTGCGCCATGACCTAACAGTCCCTACGTTCTCGCATGAAGGCGTGGAATTAGAGAGTGATGGCAAGCTGCCTACCCCATTCGACTTCTCCTTGGTCGCCTTGGCCAGCTACTTGCATCAAAAACCTGTACGATTAACACAACAACATGACATTCACAAAAACGACCGCGAAGAATTGGATGCATTCTTTGGTCAACTGTGGTCTCCAAACAGCGAACGGTTTGATTTTTTGCTCCACTTTTTGCTGGGTCACGGCATGTTGAGTTTTCAAAACATGCAACTGAACATTGTATCTGGTGTCTTGGACGAGTGGCTGTCCATGTCACAATCGGATCGAACGGGTTTGGTTATGGCCAAATTGAATGAAGAGTTCGCCTTGGCCGAATGGCTCTTGTGGGTTGTTCATCAAGGTAAAGGCGAGTGGCTCCCAGCACATCCACTCCAATCACTGTATAGACGTTGGATTCGAGGAGAACGATGGCGGCAACGTTTCTACAGCGATGATTGGTCCAAACAGAACAACGACGATATTCCCTCTTTCGCAACCTTGCTTCGATATGGATTTTTAGAGCGCGGTGTCTGGGGGCAAGAAACCTTTTACAGACTCTCAGAGGTGGCTCGCTCCTTGATTGTACCAGAGAAAAAGAATGATGTTGGCAAATTCTATCTAACGCCAAACTTTGAGATTGTGGCACCGATTGGCACCCCTGCCCAACTGCTGTTCAAACTTGGGGAACTGTGTGAGTTTAGCAATTGTGACCGTGCCAACACCTACAAACTGACCGTTCAATCAATCGAAAAGGCAAAAGAGAAAGGTTGGAGGAGAGATGAGGTACTCCAATTCTTCACTCGATACAGCCAATTGGGCATCCCTGAAAATGTCAATTTCACATTGCGAAAATGGCTTGGAAAAGATCCATCTGCAACCTTTCACAATGTTCTGATGTTGACCATTCAGCGACATCAGGTACAAATGTTTGAGTCGAATTCTGCGTTCAAACCATTCATCGTCCATCGTTTTATTCCCGGAATGTACGCTGTACACCCTGATAAAAAGGAAGAATTGGAATCTGAAATGATCAAAGCGGGAATTTTATTTGGTGACAACATCATTGACTACCCTCAAGATCACGAACTTCATCAAGACAAAGAGCGCTTGTCTCAGCAAGTAGAAGAGGCCCGTCAACTGAAGCAAAGTTTATTGGACTTGGCCGCGCCAACAAGTGTTCAACCCTACGAACTGTGCCATGTATCCGAAGCAAAAAACAGAGAAGAGTTGCAGACAGTTCGCACAACGGGTTCTCACTGCAAAAACATCTGCACCCAGGCCATTGAAGTCAATCAACACATTCGATTGGAATATCCTCAAAAGTCTGGAGACCCCGTTTGGATGACGGTCATTCCGGAAACAGTCTCCACCAGTCAGAATGGAAATGCCATATTGGTTGGTCGTGTAGTGGAGAACAATCGCAAACTGAGTTTTTCGTTGAATAAAGTTCTCAATATTGAAGCCATCACACCAGAATGAGCACCAGAAACTCGACTCTAGACTCGGTGGTATACAATCAAGTCGCACCTAAAATGGGTGACGGCTGCGATATTTCACCCAATCTTGACGAACAGTGAATGGGCTGTATTTGAATTGTGCACTATATTGGAATAGGTTTTTGATTGAGCATGTCACTTGGTTTCTCACTTGGTTTCTCACTTGGTTTCTCAAAGATGAGACTGTCCATTTTCAATCCCTTACAGAACACTATACTATGAACGATCGCACATATCAGACTGAGCTCATCTCTTTGAAGGACATCTTATCGAAGCTCGATCAAGAAGATATCGACTTGGCTACAGCCATGGAACTGTACAATGCAGGCTTACAGCACAAGGGGGCTTGTATGGAAACGCTGGATGCCTTAGAAACTCAGGTCAAACAGTCTCATCAAACAACGTTTACATCCGATGGTTCACAAAAACTGGACACAATCTTTGATGACTTAACAGACATCGAAAATGCCATGGATGCGCTATCAGACACAGATTTAGAAACGACAGTTGAACTGTTGTCCCAAGCTGAAAAACTTCTTCAAGCCGGAGAAGCCCACGTACAAACATTGGTTGAGGAGATCAAGCAATCTCAACAGACAAGTGGGGCACACAATGTTTGACAACGTAGGAAAGGGAAATACCGAAACCACAAAACGGCAAGCAGGGTCTCTACTCGCGTCAGTACTGATCAATGGTGGGATACTCCTTGGATTGGCGTGGCTTGGTTCTGAAGTTGTTGAGGAAACAATGGACGATGAACCAGTAGAAATCACGCTGTTTGAAGCAGCGCCACCACCACCACCTCCTCCTCCACCTCCTCCCGGGGGCGGAAAGAAGCCAAAGAAGACCAAACCGAAAAAAGAAAAACCCAAAGAAGTCGAGCCCGAACCTGAAGAGGTCGAGCCAGACCCAGAAGAGATCGAAGAGCCTGAAGAGGAAGAACCAGAACCCGAAGAAATTCCAGAAGAACCCGAAGAAGAGGGTGAAGAAGGTGGCATGGAAGGCGGCGTTGAAGGCGGCGTTGTCGGTGGTGTTGTCGGCGGTGTTGTCGGCGGTGTCATCGGTGGACAACTCGGTTCAAATGGCTTTAGTTCGGTACACTGGTCAGATGTCAAAATCAAACGTCGCGTACAACCCAAGATGCCACAAGCGGCCAAGGCACTCAACATTACTGAAGAGACTTGCCAAGTTCGGTTCTACATTGACCTCAAAGGCAAACCTGAAAAAATCGATGTATTAAAATGCTCGAAAATCTTTCATGAATCTGTGATGGAAGCGGCTGAAAAATGGCGTTTCTATCCGATGCGTTCAGCAAACAATCAAAAGGTCAAATCTACATTCATCCTGAACATCAAATTTCGCTTAAAATAATTTTTCGTACTTTTATGAGGTAAATCATGATCCTCCGCACAATTTCTATAATTGCACTGCTGTCTTTGTCCACACTTGCTTCCGCCGAAGAGCCCCCTGTAACCAACGCACCAGAAGCAACACCCAAGGCGACACCCGAAGCCAACGCCACTGGAGAAGCAACTCCTGCGCCCGCAGACAACACACCGTCTACTCCACAGACTGAAGGTGGAACCAATGTCGATGCCAAACCTGCGAAAGGAGAAGGCAGCAATACAGAAGTACCTACGAACAATCCAGATGAAGCCGGTACCCCTGCTGGAGAGGGCAGCAATGAGGACGTTCCTATCACTCAGGAGCCAGTAACCCAAGAGCCTGTCAAGCAAGAGCCGATTGTCGAAAAGTCTGAGCCTGCGCCAACCGAAGAACACAGTGCAGGTGGCCACTTTACGGTTGAAGAAATGTGGAATCAGTCCAGTGGCCCCGTACGGTCTGTGTTGGGTACCTTGTTGTTTATGTTGGTCGCCGCTATGGGTGTTGGACTTGAACGCCTCATCACTTTGCAAAGTGCCAAAGCACAGTCGCGTCGATTGGCTGGCGAAGTCGGTCCCCTTCTCACTAAAGGAAATATGAAAGCCGTCCTAGATGTCTGTGGTCGTGAAGACATGGCCAAAAGCTATTTGGGACACATGCTCGAAGCGGGCTTAAAAGAATTCTCCACGAGAGAAGACCACTATGGCATTGACGCTGTAGAGCGCGCAATTGAAAAGAATGCCATCACCGAAATTGCATCCCTCAACAAAGGACTCAACATTTTGGCCACCGTCGGTTCAACTGCGCCGTTCGTTGGTTTGGTGGGTACAATTTTTGGTATCATCAACGCCTTTGGCCAGATTGGAGCCGAGGGTGGTGCCGACTTGACAACCCTAGCACCTGCCATTGGGGAAGCCTTGATCACAACAGCCTTTGGTATCATTGTGGCCATCGTTGGTGTGTGGTTGTTCAACTACTTTACGGCGTTGATTGGCAGCATCACAAATGACATGGCTGAATCATCACAAGAACTGGTTGATTGGTGCCACAAGCGCATTTTGCCTCCACAAGAAAGCAAAAGTGCCAAGTAAGCACTAATTACAGGAGGTCTGTACCATGGGAATGAATGTTGGAGGCAATAAAGGTGGTCCTATGGGGGACATCAATGTCACGCCCCTTGTGGACGTGGTATTGGTATTGCTCATTATCTTTATGGTGGTCACACAGATGCTACAAAGTGGCGTCGAAGTCAAACTCCCCTCGGCAAGAACAACCACTTCTGTTCAAGATGTCGGACAGCACTTGGTTATCTCTATTCGACCACCATTAAAAAATAAAACGGTTCCCAGAATGTATGTCGATCGCCTTCAAAGCAACCCAGAAATGCTTGTCAGCGACATCAACGATGCCTACGCCGACAACCCGTCTCGATCACTGCTTGTCAAAGGATCCAAAGACCTCCAATGGAAAGAAGCCTACAGTGTGCTCAAAACCATCAGCGAAGGTGGAATGACCACAATGCTTCTCGCCACAGAAAAGGAAGAGTAGAATGGGCAAAAAGAAGAAAAAGACGAGTGTACTCCAACAACAAAGCAAAGGTGCAGTTGGGGACATCAATGTGACTCCCTTGATTGACATCGTTCTCGTGTTGTTGATCATCTATATGGTTGTCACCCCGGTGATGACGCACCAAATGGACATCAATCTGCCAGAAAAAACAGAAACGGTTCCCGAAGAAAAAGTTCCCACAGAACAACTGTTGGTCGCCACCTGTGAAAATGGCACCTACACATTCAATCGAAAAGATTTAGAACTCAACGCCCTCACCGACGCAGTACGCAAGAAGATCATCAAAAAACGAGCGGCTGGTGAAAAACCAGTTGTGTTTGTCGATGCACACCCTGATTCAGACTATGCCGCTGTGGTCAAGTTGATGGACGCAGTTCGAGATGCTGGAAACCAAGCCAACATCAAGGTCAAAATCGGGTTGGCATCTCTCAAAGAAGTCGACGATTTTGTGGCCTGCACCCCGCCCGCGCCAAAGACTGAGGCATTGACTGCTGAAGGCGCATTATGACGACATTCGACTTACACACTTGGGGACAATCTCACAAAGAATCTTTGGTTCAACGACTGCGAGACTGCTTTGACAACGAAGCGAGCCACTTGCATGAAGCCTGTCTGTACCCAATAGAAACGGGAGGCAAAAGGATCCGCCCACTCTTTCTATTTGCGGGACTTGAAGCCATGGGACAAACGGTTTCTGCCGATGCAGTTACCGCTGCGGCCGCCATTGAACTCATCCATACATACTCATTGGTACACGACGACTTGCCCTGTATGGACAATGATGATCTACGCCGTGGTAAACCAACCGTTCACAAACAGTACAATGAAGGCATCGCTGTGTTGGTCGGAGACGCCCTGCTGACCAAAGCTTTTGAAATACTTGCCACAGTCGCTCCTCAGCACATTGCACGTTTGGTCTCCGTTCTGGGACAAGCCGCTGGCAGTGTTGGAATGATCGGTGGCCAAAGCTTGGACATTGGATTTGAAGGCCCTGTAACGGATTTGGACAAACTGACCTTGCTCCATCGTAGAAAGACAGGTGCCTTAATCGCCGTTGCCTTAGAGATGGCTGGCATATTGGGCAATGCTTCGACCGAACAACACAGTGCGCTTGTGGAGTTCGGAACACACATCGGTCTCGCATTTCAGTTGGCCGATGACATATTGGATGCCGAAGAAGATGCAGAAGAAGATGGCCCGCCAAGTTTTGTGAAACTCATGGGTGAAGAAGGAACTCGCCACGCTGCCAGTCAAGCAATGACAAACGCGCTGGAAGCCTTAAAAAATTTGCCCAAACCAAAAGCGCTCGAAGCACTCGCCAAATTTACAGTGCACCGCACACACTGAGTACCGGACAAGGAGAGCGTCGTGGCCAAAATGCGATTGGATCAACTGTTGGTAGAAAGGGCGTTGGTTCCCAGCCGCAACAAAGCCCAAGCCCTGATTCAATTGGGAAAAGTATTGGTCAATGAAGTGGTCATCGAAAAGTCTGGCACTCAAGTGAAGCCCGATGTCACCATTCGAATTCGTGGGGAGAAACAACGTTTCGTCTCAAGGGGTGGAGAGAAACTAGAGGGGGCTCTGACCCACTTCAACATCGACTGCACCAACTTAATCGCTGCCGACATTGGCGCAAGCACCGGTGGATTTACAGACTGTTTGTTGCAACGCAAGGTTGGAAAAGTCTACGCAATCGACGTTGGATATGGCCAACTGGCTTGGAAAATTCGTCAACATCCCAATGTTGTCGTGATGGAACGGTGCAACGCTCGACATCTAGAATCCCTACCCGAACCAATAGAATTGATCGTTGGAGACGTGTCCTTTATCTCCATCACCAAAATCTTACCGGCCATGAAACGAATCGCCGCGCCAAACGCCTTGGGGGTATTGTTGATCAAACCTCAATTTGAAGTTGGAAAGGATGGAACTGTTGGGGGATTGGTGAAAGACCCCAAGATTCGTCAAGCCGCCATCGATCGAGTCACTGCTGAGTTTGAAGCCGCAGGATGTACGATTGTTGGACATGTACAGTCTTCAATCGCTGGCGCCAAGAAAGGCAATGTTGAGGAATTGGTGTGTTTGCATTTTCCTTCCTAGGTATCTTCTTGAAGTTTGGTTGTGCATCGGACCCCACTCCTGCTTTGCCCGCGTCCATTCAACTGACAGAATCTTGGCTACAAAGTTCTCGCCAAATCCGCTATCCAATCACAAAAACAGACACGTGGGAGGGTTGGATTCTTCACCCCGACACAACGGCCACCGGAGTCATTCTGGTACATTTCGAGACGCACCCCACGTTTGAACGTTGGACAGAGTGCATTCGTCAGCAATACACACCCAACCAGATCTGGCTGGAACAAGGTGATGACACACTGACAGGGGCGTACTTAAAAACAGTTGCCCCAACGTTGCCGGTCCAAAAGGTGTCTTGCTGATGTCTTGGATTGAACACCTGAAGATTATGAGTCGTGCCCGCAAAAGTGGTGACTTCTTTCCCAGTATTGGTCAATCTACCAACCCTGCCCCCAAAGGTTCACACGAAGATCCAGTGGGTGGACACTGGTGGACCCGCCTTGGAGATGAGGTTCACTGGTTTCGACACACGACCCATCACCTTACCCTATCAAACTGGCCGTCGATGCACATTGTACAGATAACCGACGTACACCTGCGCGATGAGGGTCCATTTCTAGAACGATGCATCCAGGAAGTACGCGGTTTGAACCCAGATTTAATCGTCCTCACTGGAGACTTGATCACCAAGAATTGGACTCAACGAGCAGTCGAGCGGTTTCTACAAGCGCTGTCTGATGTGCCGAAACTGGCCATTTTGGGAAACTGGGAACATTGGGTGGCTGGAAACTTGACAGATTGGAAATCTCTGCTGGCAAAGTACAACGTACAGTTGTTGGTGGAAACGGTTCACACGATGGTCTTCAAGGGTGTTGCCCTTCAGATTGTTGGAACAGACGATCACTTGGCTGGCAAAAGCGATCCCTCAACACTGTGTGCACAGATCACCGATGCCCCCACCCTTTGTCTCACGCACTCCCCCGCACACGTTGATGTCTTGGCACACCAACCCATTGATTTGATTTTGGCTGGGCATGCACATGGGGGCCAAATTCGTCTTCCAAAACTGGGAGCTTTGTGGGTTCCAAAAGGCACAGAGCACTACATTGCCGGATGGTACAAGCAACAAGGCACCCACCTTTTTGTGTGTCGTGGAATGGGCTGGTCAGTGGCCCCATTGCGCTGGAACTGTCCGCCAGAGGTCGCCCACATCTTTATCAATCACACTCAATGATCTACAGTATCTACAGCATCAATGCCAGCAGCAACCCAATCACAATGAGCATGCCCACAACAAAGTACACCTGCTTGCTTTTGATGTTGTTGAGTTCTGTGTGAAGGGCCGAAACTTCAGCTGATATCTGCTGTGTCACTTCCGACAAAGAATTGATAATGCGATCTTCTTCCGCCTGTGCTTCCTGCTCCAATGCCAACTGTTCTACTGCTTGACGCATCGAATCGGGTACGTCCAAAATGGATTCCAACATCCATTTCGCCGAGGTCAACTCTCGTTCTGCGATACAGTGTCGCATCATGATGAGCCCCGCCTCTTTCAAGCCGTCGTTGGCAATGGTGTTCGCCGAATCCAAGAGCATATACCCACCAAAGGCTGCCCGCGTTTGCATATACAACTGAAAGATGTGGGAATTGGTTGCCGGCACAAAGTCCCCTCGATCAATGGCTTGCAATTCTTCGAGCATCGCCAACCCCTGATCCAACAGAAAGCGTTGCTTCCAAACGTCTAGGGCTCCTTGTAAGGCATGGGCAAATTGACGCACGGATTTGTAACGTTTGTCGGGGTCTTTGTGACAGGCCTTGTTGCAAATGTCGCCGAACCGTTTGAACTCGGCTGTATACGTCTTCGGTTCACACAACAGCACTTGATTCAAAACGCCCGAAGGTGTTGGCGCATCGTGTCTTTTTTCACCCGTTATGATCTCATGGAGCGTTGCACCCAACAAAAAGACATCGCTGCGTTCATCCACTGAATGAACGGGTTTGTCAGATACCATCTCCGGCGCTATGTAGGACAAGGTTCCCACCACCATGCTTGGAGAGGCTTCGCGCTCATTCATGTCCAGAGCAATGCCCCAGTCCAACAAATAGATTGCACCGTGATCACAAATCATGATGTTCTCAGACTTGATATCGCGGTGTAAAATACCTTGTTGATGCGCATAGGCCAAAGCGTCGCACACCTTCAATAGAACGGGAACTGACTCGTCAACTTCAAGTTCAAACTCTCTCCACTCTTCGAGTTTTTCTGACAAGGTAAACCCTTCTAGCCACTTGAGTACGACTTGGAATTGGTCATCGCCCTGCAAAATATCATAAATGGGCATAATGTTGGGATGCTCAAGACGCGCCGTTATCAAAGATTCGTGCAGGAGCAGACCGTCATAAGCAGTGTCGCGGTTCTTGTTTTCCTTTAGAGCAACCCTTCTATCCAGTGTGCGTTGATACCCAAGGTAGATGTTGCTCATCCCGCCTTCGGCAACCTTCTCTCCTTTGTGATAGCCAGATTCGAGAACGATGGGATCGGCCGAAGACTGCTGAGACAGCATGGCATAATGAGAGCCTGCAATGGTAAAATTTACAACATCGTCTGACGTTTGCTCAAACAAATGTTCCAACATAACAGTTGCAGTGGTGGACATGACTCTCCTTATTTACATTCACTATATCACGTTGGACGCTACACTCACTGTTTTCAAAGGATGAAAGTCTTTCAAAAGACCCATCGATAGTACAATGTCGCTTGGGTGTTGTTGGCATCCCCAGTAACGAATTCACCGTATACACGTTGCAACAACAACCACTCCAATGTCACTTCATTGATGTTTTCTCCTTCGTCGGCCCAGTAATTCCGCATATAGGACAGGAACATCGTATCAGACAGCGTCTTACCAACGCGAAACATACCTTCTGTTGGGTCCCAGTCCACATTGTCCACCACCGAACCACCCAAGGCGTCTCCAACGGCACCACTCATCGACGTCAGACCCGCCTGAATCAACACTGCCCCCGTTTGACTTTCCGAACCAGCCAACTCTTGACTGGGTTTGCCAAGCAACAACAACGTCACGATGTCGGTTTGATCAAACGGATAGGGCGAATCAATCGACTCAAAGACCAAATCCATCTCATCAACAGACCCAGTTACCGCAACCCCAATGCGACCATACTCTCCAAAGGACTTGTCGGCAAACAAATTGAGTTCAGGGTTGTATACGTCGAGTCCAGAAAAAACGATGTCTCCTTCACCCAGAGAAAACTCTTTTCCCATCGTCACAAATGTACCTCGAAGGGTGTTCACCGTTCCCAATACATCTGGTTGGCCAAACTTCCATCCAACGTCCAACACTCCGCGAAGTTCTGCATCCACCCGCACCTCAGAAATCTTGGAAGCGGCTTCTCCATAATCGTTGGTCATGGGCATTGTCGTGTGTACCACCACTCGATCACCCAAATCTACATGGATGCTTCCATGTACCCCTTCCCAAAATTCATCCAACCAGTCATCTACAGCTCCAGTTTGCGTCACGGATCGACTGTTTCGATGAATGGTAAAGTCACTGGGTAAGGCCAACGATGCCCCCTCTTCAAAGAATTCACGTCCCAGCCGAACCGACGCTTGGTGAACATATGCATCTCCCTCAAAAGATAGCCCTTCCGAGGCCTGTAAAATTTTAATGGACCCAGATACAACGGCTTGAGCCATGTCGGTATTGAGTATAGGAAACTCGTCCAACCCCAATCTGGCCGTTGCTTGAATGCCATCTTCTGAGTACGTTGCCGTGGAGCGCAGTCCAAACCGTCCCCAAGAAGTCAATTCCAACGGACCCGCATTGAGATATCGGGCTTGGCCATCCAACTTTTGCAGAGACAGTTGACCATTTTCCATGGCCACTTCTGCATTGATGTTCTGATATTCTGTTCCGAGGGTTGGGATTTGAAATCCAAGGTCATCAATGCCCACCAACGCATTGATCAGTGGCTCTGTCATCGTTCCATCCACAAGAATATTGCCTTCTATTTTCCCATGTTCCTGACGGATATCTGGTACAAAAATAGACAACAACGTGGCCGGAACTTGTTCTATATCCAGTGTTGAAAACAGCGCGTCGGTCTCCAAGTCATAGTCCACAGAACCTTCTATGGCACCTTTGCTCAGAAAATCCAGTTTCAGTGTCCCATCCAATTTGGATTCTGCTACTGTTATCTGAAGCCCACTGTCCAAACTCAAACGGTGTTTGGCCAACCGAACTTTCGGCAACGAAATATCCGCATCCAACGTCCAATCGTCTGGGGTCACACCGATCACAACACTCGAATCGATTTTTCCGCGTCCCAAATCAGGAAAGCCCATCCATCGCCCAATGCGTTGCACGTACAGATCCCGACTCTGCATTTGAACCGTGATGGAGTCAAAGGCACTCACAGTTGCGTCACCCTCCAACATCTTTGACAGATGGGTGCGGCCTTCGATGTCTGTATGAAAACGCTCGTACAAACCATCCATCACTTGTACCGTACCAGACAGCCGATCCGACTCATGTTCCACGGTTGCAAGCCATCGGACTCGCTCTCCTTGAGCACCAACGGAGACATCACCCTGTCCAACAATGGCCAATACTGGATCACACGCAGTGCCATCAACCCGTATCTCTGCGCTGGACACCATATCCACATCGGGAAATACTGGGATCCAAGTGTTGAGTTCTTGCCAGTTTCGCTCAATCTGTACAATGTGTCCACGCACTGGTGCTTCACAACTGGGGGCTCCTTCAACCATCGGTAATATTACCGTCCCTTGAACCAGTTTTTGATCTTCGTGCTGAATCGACATGTGGGTTTGGATACGCTCCAAAGACCCTCCAACATCTACATACACATCCACATAATTCGCCAAGTCTGGACTCTTGATATCTTTGAATAAAAGGTAATCTCCATCTTGAAATCGACCCTTGTACCCCAGCAAATGAATGGAACCAAACACCTGGCCCGAAATATCAATGGGAATGGTGTCTGGTCCCAAAAAAGCGTTGCTCAACGCACGGAGATACTCAATGTCCAACCGTTGGATTTCAACCCCCACATCTGGCTCTGAATTTTGCTGATCCACCACCAAATGAATGTCTCCAGCATCGCCCACCAATTGCAAATCCAGATCGCCAACACCACCCTCTGTCAACTCAAAAGACACACCGTCTTTCAGAGACCACCCCTCTTGACCGATGGGAACAAAATCCAGTCGATCAATGCTCCAAATCCCCTCGTTCAAATCCGCTTTGGCGCGCGACTGAATAAAGGTTCTCTTTTTTCTCAGTAGGTGCAAATCTGCCAACAATTGATTGTCTTTCAACGAAAAGTCGATGCTCCCACCGTCAACAACATACTGTGCAGGCACCAGTATCAGTTGCCCCACTGTCATATCTTCCGTTTTCAGTTGTGGACCAGACTCCGTCATGCCAAACCCAAATCCACCTTTCAAATCTTTTAGGTGAAGCGTTCCATCTCCAACATAGAGATTGGGTATTGTGGGTACACCACTGATCTGAATATCTCCATTGTCTAGCACGTCAAGGACAATATCGGAGAGCACTTCCGGCAATTCAACACCGACCGCCCTTGTGTTGTTGGCCGTCACCACATTCTCTAAATGCAAAGCAGAATCTTTCCAAATTCCTTGAGACTGGATCTCTCCATGCTCTATTGACACCCCAAGTCCATCAGAGACATCCTGCAGCTCCAGCGTTCCGTTCACTTTCGCTTCAACCTCGGAACGCCAATTGACGTTTATATCGTGTACACCCTCTGCATGCACTGAATATTCTGGCAACCAAGAAGATACATCTTCAACCTTTGTTTCCAGTCGAACAGTTCCCGTGCTTTCCAAAGCATCTACACTTCCAGTCAAATCAACACGCCCAGAAGGATGTTCTATGGTAAACTGCTCAACCACAACCTGTCCTTTGTTCAATCGAACAGCCGTTTGAACATCCAGTAGTTGCTCATTCCAAACAACGGGATCAACCAAACTGCCTGACACAGAACCTACCAAATTATTCTGCCAATCGAATCCGGATCCGTCAAAACCAAATTCCCCTTGTAGAACACTGTCTTCAATATCGTCAAACCACTGGTGCAGTACTGTATCGTTAAAAGACAGTCTACCATTCCACTGTTCCTGTTCTGGTGCAACCGTTGCATCCAGCGCCAAACCGATATTGCTGTCGAGTCGAGCCAACAATTGCTGTCCAGTGCCTTGAACTCCAAACCGACCAGTCAACGTCTTTCGCAAGCCAACTGGAGAATCGAAGAAATCCATTGCAGCCGGCTCAATTTCCCACGTCGCATCCAAATCACCACTCATATCGGACAGTATGTTTTCGATGTGCCCATTGAGTTCTATAGAGCCAGCTTTGTGCCCCAATCCAATTGCAATGTCTAAACGGTTTCCATCTCCCACAATTCGACTGTTTGTCTCGAATGTACCAAGTTCCTCAGCGACAATTTGAATGTCGTGCAACATCCAATCAAGTTGATCTTCTTGTTTCCAAAAAGCGCCCATGTCCAAATTCAGTGCCACACCCTGTTCAAACAACTCCACTTGCCCGTTTTGAATTTCAATTATTGGTACGCTTACATCAAAGCCCAAAGTCGGCCATTGAACATCCGTTGAGTCTGTACTCTCCGAGGGTGGAAATAGTTTGTGCCAATTCAATCCACCGTCCGCAGTTGTTGAAATCTCCACTGTGGGTGAATCCAGCACACAAAAGAGTCGAAACTCTTTGTCCCAAGCCCATTCAAGAGACAGCCGTTTAAACCAAAACATGGGTGCATCGCCAACTGTGGACACGCTGGTGTTTTCAAACACAACACCGTTCCAACCGAGCAGAGTCATTCCACCAATTTCCAAATCCAGATTTGGAAGAGACGCCTCAGCCCCCATCTCAAGCAACTGTGCCACAACACGATTTCCCCATCGAGTCTGCATCATAGTCGCCATGGACACCAGTATTGTGGCAGCGACTATCGGTCCGTAAATCAACAGACGAATCGTTAATAACTTTCGGAAAATGCGAAATGCAGTCGACATTTGTCCTCCAGTACAAACAAGGGGTCATCCTTTAAACGACAAGCCACATCCAAGCGCAACGGTCCTATTGGGCTTCGATATCGAAACCCAGCACCAACAGAGGGCTGAATATCAGACGGGTGAACTTCAGATATTGTTTCCCACACACGACCGGCGTCGGCAAAGATGGCAAAGCCCATGTCAGATGGAAAATATTGTCGATACTCAAGATTTCCAAATCCCATAACCGTCCCACCAACCGGAACTATGGCATTGGCGTCCACACAAGGCTCTGTCTCACACACATAGGGACCCAGTCGTTGTGCCTGCCAACCACGCACGTCATTTCCACCACCCAAAAAGAAAAACTCTGCATCCGGTGCATAAGAATTTCCCATTACAGATCCATAGGGGATCAATCCCCCTAGACTCCATCGATAGGACACCACCCCATCCACAGAGATTGGAACTTTGGAGCGTTGCACCCGCCATTGACGGATTGTCTTACCAGCCCCTGGGATTCTCACTTGACCGAGATTGAGAAGTGGAATGAAACGTCGCACCTCTAATTGAAACTTGGAATAGTCGTAGTCTCCGCCCAAGAACTGACTGGCCTGGTATGTGTGTAAAGACAAATATCGACCCTGACTGGAAAATACAGGGTCATTTCGACCATCCAAGACAATTTGTTGTCCGACGTATCCGAGTTGAACCACATCATCCAAACTGTCGTCTGGAACTCGAACATCAAAGTATGTGAAGCCTGTAAAATAATACGACAACTGGGCATCCACGACTGAGTACAATCGAGAATTTAATGGTTCTTTCCACGAGAAATACGGTGCCACTTTGGGTGAACTGAAGCGATAGGCCGGTTGAATCCCCATTTCATAATCCAATTCAATCCCAATGGCCCACATCGGTTTTACAAATCGTGGATAGAACAACCTTGCAACGTGATGCAGTGTGGGTCCCGCCATTAACTCTGTTCTAGACAAGGTTGGATAGGCGGCGTAACCGACTTGATTGTCAAGGTCCAACGATAGCAATCGGTTGCCCAAATTGATGTGCGAGAAATCAAATGAACCATAAACGGAAAAAAGACCGCTGTCGACATTGCCACCGACCCCAACCGCCGCTTCTCTTTTTTTGCGCTCAGACAAGACAACTTGTACTGGAATGGTGGTGTCTCCAGTGAGTACGGGCGTCACCGTAACTACTGAAAACTGATCCAAGGAAAAGAGACGCCTTTGGAATTGAGACAATTTAGAGGCTCGAAAGATGCTCCCTTTTCGAAATGGTATCTGATCCTTTAATACAGTCTCATCAATCGTTGTCTGGGTTAGCCACTCGACCTCACCAAACTTACAGGACGGTCCTTCTTGAAATCGAACCACAACATCGGCAACGTATTCGGATGATCTGTCTATCATAGATTCATAAGGGGTCGCCAGTTGCTCTAAGCACCAATCGTTCGAACAAGAATCCAGTTGTGGCAACACCCCTTCACACCACTCTTCCTTGTCAAGTAGACAGTGTGCTCGCACCTGTTGGGACAGACACATCCCAGTCTGATCCACAAGTTGATGACAATTACTGGGCCAGACATCCACCGAGACATCCACATTGGCATAGGCATAACTTCGATTTTGTGCAAGCGACAGCAAGTCCAACTCCGACTGCTCAATCAGCGCCCAGTTCAAGGGCTCACCAACAGACAAAGCCAATCGAGCATCCAGTTCACGTTGCAACAATACTTGACTGTCTCGTTGCCAATCAATAGAGCGAATGTGTACCTGTTCGCCTTCTTCCACATGCCCGGTCACGACCACTCTTGGATGACGATGCCAAAAGCGCGTTGGCTTGGTATGAATAGACCACCCTATAAATTTCGCGTTTATGTATCCATGCTGGGCATACCAATTTTCAATGCGCCAAGCATCAAGCTGCAGCGTCAAAGGATCGTAAGGAGAGACCGACTCTCTCTGGCGAACGGTCTCCAACCAAGTCGTTTCTTTTTGAACCATTGCCGAACGCAAGTTTTGATCGTTGGTTAAAGAAAATGGGTGTCCATTGCCATCAAATTTTACTGTTGAAACTGTGGCTGTACCTTTAGGTGCGCACCCCATCAATGAGAACAGCACAAGAAACATACTTACAGTGTATCCAATTCGCCTAGCCGTGACGATATTCAAAAAAGCAAAAAAGAGAGACCGAAGCCTCTCTTTCTGAATACCCGAATTCGGATTACAACATCTGAGAATAGTATTCCACCACTTGCTGAAGATCTACATCGAATGGCAAATCGTTGCGAGTCGGCTTTTGAATTTTCTTACCGGCAGCCTTTTCCAAATCTCGCTCCAAGTACTCTGGAGGATTTCTGTGGGTTGCTTCTTCCAGACGACCACGAATGAAATCTGTTTGAAGGCTCTTCTCACGGATGGAAACAGTCATACCGTCTTTTACTTGGTAACTTGGACGGTCTACTTTGTGTCCATTCAACATGATGTGGCCGTGAACAACCATTTGACGTGCAGCAGGAATTGTTGGGGCAAAACCAAGTCGCCAAATGACATTGTCCAAACGAGATTCCAAAAGAGTAATCAAGTTTTCTCCAGTGGGCCCCTTGCGACGGGCAGCTTCGGTCATGTATTTCTTGAATTGCTTTTCACCAACACCAAAGTGGAAACGCAACTTTTGCTTTTCTTGAAGACGGATTTTGTAGTCCGAAGGCTTTCCACGACGCCCTGCACCGTGTACGCCCGGAGGATGTTGACGGTGTGGTTTTCTAACTTTTCTGGTCAAACCTGGAAGTTCTACACCAAGTGCACGACAAATCTTTAATCTGGGTCCTCGATAGCGAGCCATAAATCCAATCCTGTTGTATTGTGTTATTCAATATTATAAGTGATTACAGTGATGTCTACTCATCTGTAAAAAATGCAACATACCACAATTATCGCATTTCACCATCTCTGTCAAATGATTGATCCCAATATCGATGAAGTCGGATCCAGTAGTTGCGAATTGTGTTACAATGTATTTCATGAAGCGATCGTCATTCAATAGAACTCGAAAAGCCTTTACCATGATTGAACTGGCCATTGTGGTCGCCATCATTGGTATTTTAAGCGCTTTGGCTGGCTGGCAAGTGCAAGCCATGGTACCCAAGTTTCGCTCGAAGGCTGCCGCACAAGAATTTGCCAAACACGTAGATCTTTGTCGACACCTAGCGATTCGCAGCAATCGCGAATGCAAAGTTTCTCTATTGGCTTGGGACTCCAACCCAGCATCCATCGCAACAACCAACTATGGAAAGTATTCTGTGTCACTGGGCAACGCTTCAATGAACAGTACAACATGGGACATCTTACCGGAAGACACCTATACAGATAGCAGTGATGACGACCAGAGTCTCGGAATCATTGACCTGGGTCAAAGTGGACAAAAGAAAGCCAATAAAGTCTCTATCCGCTACACTTCGGGTGACATCGGAGGCCCGCGCACTGGATTGACGGACTCACTGGTGTTTTCACCACGCGGACATTTGCTCAACCCAACCACAGACTTCAGCGCCACTGGCTACATCGAAGTAGAATTTGTGAACAAGTATGCACTGAGTGAAGGACTCAACGATGTTTTCGTGGTAATGGTGTCCAGAATGGGAATGACTCGATTAGACAACCAAATTGGGCGCAGGTATGAACAGTACGTCTCTGGAACGCCGCTGGACTCTTCAGAATAGTAGTTCCACCCATCTTAAAAGTTGGTCTCACAAGTTCGGATTTCGTTATAAACTCACCAATAAATTAATACAAATAAAATGGTTCCACCCATTCAAATTTTGAGTTCTACACCAAACGCATAAACTGTCGAATGCGCTCCACGTCCAAGGGTTTTGATAAATCTCCATTGGCATGAAAGTACGTCCCTACGATTGCGCCGTTAGCAATGGACAACACGGATTGTACATTGTCGGGTACAACACCGGAACCCACCCACAATTTCACTCCTGGCAAGGCTTCTCGTAAGGTCGATAGTTCATTTAGGTCGGCCGTTGCGCCAGTCGCAGTCCCAGTCACAATTAAAGCGTCCGCACCACCTCGATACACTGTATCTTTTGCCGCATCCAATAGCGTACGTGTTCCAGTCGGAGTCGCATGTTTTACCATGACATCTGCCATAATGGAAACCTGCGAAGAAAGCTGCTTTCGATACATCAGAGTCTTGTAGGCATCCCCTTGAATCAGACCTTGGTCCGTCCAAGCGGCTCCTGTATGAACATTGACGCGGATCAATTTTGCATCGACTGCTGTAGCAATGGCCATGGCAGCAGCCGCATCGTTGCGCAAAACATTGATCCCAATGGTCAAGCCCAGTTGCTGTATTTCCTTGGATATCAACGTCATCATCGAAACAATGTGGGGCTCAACTTGATCTCGAACAAATGGAGCATCTCCAAAATTTTCGATCATCACACAAGACACGCCCCCTTCTTTTAACGACTGTGCATCTTGAAGCGCTCTATTCAATACAGTCGAAAATGGGTATACACCATTTGGAGTGCCTGGAAGTGGTAGCAAGTGTACTACACCAATGATCTTTTCTTGAACCATACTCTGCTCCCTGTGTCCAGCATAGATTTACCAGAATGCTAGATGACTTCTATCATTGACCCCTTACGGTTTACCATCTATGTTTTATCGTTGAAGTCAGATGTACACAAGAAAATAGAATTTCTTACTTCCCAGCCAACTGTCCCCTGCCTAAACTTGACTGTAAAGAACAATCAGATTGAGAATCTAATCCCACTGTAATGTTGTTCATCCATGTGCGACATTCTGGAACAGGGTGCAAGGCTTGATCAAAATCAAGTTGTCTACGAACCCTTCTTTTTCGACGCAAAGTTCTCTTTGTAGCCGCGGCCCACGAAGATACGAATCCACTGGTTGTTTCCAGGCGATTGAATGAAAAGACTATAGAATTGGGCGTTGGTATGATTGCATGATCCAATGCACTTCTAGACCAGGCGGCTTGTATTGACGCACCATCAATCGCAGAGATTTCCAGCGCCAGTTCAGCAAGGTACTCTGGGGGCAAGGCCTTGGATTCGATATAGTCAACCCAATCTTTAACCAGTACTCCCTCTACTCCGTGTACCTTGATATACCAATTGCTTTGGCCCAGCGCCGAATTCGATGACAGTCTACGCTCGATGCCTTTTATCGCACCTACAAGAGTCCACTTTTTCATGTCAATCGTTGGTTGATGTGGAGTATTCAAAATCACGTACTCTCCATAGCGACGAGCAAACAAAGGCTGCGGATACAACACCACCATACTGGGGTGCGTTGCTTTCACCAACAATAAATCACCCTCGCTTTCCACACCCAGTCTTAAACTGTCACCTGGATAGCATATAGAATCTTCGATTGCCCCAACGGTTGAAACAATTGCCATATGCTGGGATATCAATCGTATTGTTGGGCTTCCCAATCCTTGAGATTGAGACGATTTACGTTTTTGAGCAAAAGCACTGATGAAACGACCGGAATTTTGATTTGTTTGACCGTACATATTGAGACCTCATTACTGAACAAGTTTTCACAAACTAAACTTATTATAGACTGTAACAGGTCGAAAACCAAGAAATCGGACTTTTTATGTCCGCGGTCATTTTTAGACCACTCAATAAGGCAACGAATACACTGTG
>CBFICN010000003.1:0-57479 GCA_965661045.1 uncultured Myxococcota bacterium | reverse complement strand
CACCTACCACCTGTCTCAACGCCCGGGACATCGTCTGGTCGCCAAGCATGGTGGACTGCACAAAATTATGTATGTAGAGCATCCTATTTTGACCGACTCTGGTGGGTTTCAAGTCTTTTCCTTGCCCAAAACGGTCACTGAAGACGGTGTGACGTTTCAATATGAGGTGGATGGACGCAAAACATTTTTATCCCCCGAAGTGTCCATGGAAATTCAGCAAGCACTGGGCAGCGACATCGCCATGGTATTTGATGAGTGCCTCCCCTATGGTGCAGACAAAAAAGAAACAGCTGCCTCTGTCGACAGAACCGCTCGGTGGGAACAACGGTGCAAAGATGTCCACGAAAGACCCGATCAAAGTTTGTTTGGGATTGTACAGGGTGGCTTCTTTGAAGACTTGCGCAAACGCTCTGTGAAACAAATCACCGACATTGGGTTCGACGGCTATGCCATTGGCGGATTGTCGGTGGGAGAAGGTCACCAAATCATGTGTGAGATTCTCGACTTTACCACACCTTATATGCCACCAGAACATCCACGGTACCTGATGGGAGTGGGACGACCAATCGACCTGGTCGAAGGTGTTGCTCGTGGTGTCGACATGTTTGACTGCGTCATTCAAACCCGCCACTCTCGCTCTGGTATGTTCTATACCTCTCAAGGGCGAATGCGTCTGACAGACTCTCGATACAAGAATGACATGTATGCTGTAGATACATCTTGTACTTGCTATACATGCAGCAATTTTACCCGAGCCTACCTGCACCACTTGTTCAAAATTGGAGAGATACTCAGTGCAACCTTAGCCACAATTCACAACCTAACGTGGTTTGCCAAATTTATGGCGGACATGCGACAGAGCATTGTTGAGGGCCGCTTTGAGGAGTATCGAAAGTGGGTGCACGAGGTCTATCCCCCTTCTACTGGGGCGCCGCACAAACCGATGACCAAAGCCAAAAGCAAAGGTCCAAAGAAGTCCCAAAAGCGTCGGAAGCCAGATTCTCACCACAAATCCAAAACTCGCTCTAAGCCCAAAGGGCGACGTAAGTGACTCCATGACGGTCTTCAAGCAGCCCAACAGTAAGGAGTGTATGCGATGGCTGGAAAGTTTGGAAAATGGGGGCAGGCCAACAACGGCTCACTAATCTTTGCCGATCTTGGTCCGACCAACACTGGCAAAACCCATCGCGCATTGAAACGCATGCTCGAACTCAAACGCGGCATCATTGGTTTGCCACTTCGCCTTCTCGCGAGGGAAGTCTATGAAAAGTTGGTTCAAGAAACCCACGTTCGAGATGTCGCACTCCTCACTGGTGAAGAGAGAATTGTTCCAAACCGACCCCGATACTACGTCTGTACCGTTGAGTCGATGCCCTCTGACATTACCGTCCCAATTGTCGTGGTGGATGAAATCCAATTGGCCACCCACCCAAAACGAGGACACATTTTTACCGACAGAATTCTCAACGCACGTGGCACAGTCGAGACTTGGTTCCTCGGTTCCGATACCATGATTGACATCTTAGAGACCTTGGTGCCCACAGTACAAATTCAACAGTCAAAACGAATGAGCCCCTTGAGGTATGTACAGCCCAAGAGACTGTCCGCACTGCCCAAAAGAACAGCCATCGTCTCCTTCAACATTACCCACCTCTATGAACTGGCCGATCGCATGCGCATCGCCAAAGGCGGCGTGGCACTGGTCATGGGTGCGATGTCCCCACAGTCGAGAAATGCGCAAGTAGAACTGTTCCAAAGTGGCAAAGTGGACACCTTGATTGCCACAGACGCAATCGGATTGGGGTTGAACTTGGACATCCGACATGTATGCTTTGCGTCACTGCGCAAGTTTGACGGACGAGACTATCGATATCTACGACTTGGAGAAATTGGCCAAATTGCGGGCAGAGCCGGTCGATTCAAGCAGGGTGGAACCTTTAACCTTTCGACAGATGCTGCAACTCAAGGGGGGCTGTCAGACACAGCGGTCCAAGCCATCGAAGAGCAAGTTTTTGCGCCCGTTCGCAAAATATACTACCGCAACTCAGACATTTCTTTCGAAAGTTTGGATCGTTTTTGGGACACCTTACAAAAACGTCCTTTTTCAGGGCGCCTCATTCCACAACGTGAAGCACTCGATGAATTGACAATGAATTATTTGCTCAAAGACGACAAGGTTGTCACACTCTGTCATCGATCTGAAAACTTAAAACTCCTGTGGTCGGTCGCTCGAATTCCGGACTACGCCGGTCAAAGCCATGCACACCACTTTCGACTCACCAAAAAGATATTTCTACAACTCATCGAGGAAGGAGAACTGTCTCAGTTGTGGGTAAGGCGCGAGCTCGAAAAACTCCAGAACCTAGCAGGGGACATTCCCAAACTGTTGTCGAACATGGCCAAGATTCGAACGTGGAATTACATCTCACAACGACCTGATTGGCTGGCCAACACAGACAAATGGCACCCCTATTTAAAGGATTTGGAAAACAAACTTTCCCAGACGGTGCACGAGCGGTTGACAGAACGATTTATCGATGAGATGGGTCACGTTCAAAAACGCTCCACACCAGAAGATGTGTACGTTGAAAACGATGAGTTGTGGTGTCGCACCATGCGACTAGGGGTGCTTGAAGCGCTCTCTTTCATACCCAGTGCTGCAGCCCAAGGTCGGTTTGGCTTCCAGACCGTTCGAGCATTGGGTAGACAACATTTCCATGAAACTGCTCAAGGTGTATACCGTCAAATTTTGCAACGCAATCACTGGACCATCAATGCAGAATTTCAAATCTGCTATGACGATAGACCGATGGCCCAATTGTCCAAAGGAAAAACAATTCGAGAACCCAATATTCGACTGCGTTCTATGGATCTATTGGATGCCAAACAAAAGCGACAGATAGAAATGACCGTTCTGGGCTGGGTACAAAGCCAAATCAAACAATTGTTCTCCATTTATCAGAGAGAAGATGCGTCCACTCGAGAAACACGCTACGAACTGAGACAAAATCTGGGAACGCTACACCTGACCAGACAAACCAGACCCAATACCAAGTTGCGCAAACAACTCGGTAAAATTGCTATTGTCTGTGGTCGACACCACATGTACCATCGAGACATCTACAAATCCAAACACCAACTGTTGCGGTTTGTGTTGTACGGTCTGTGGAACTCGATACAACTGTTGCCAGCACTGCCTGAGCATCGAGTCTGTGTCAAAGCAACATGGCCCAAAGGGATGGCGAAGTCACTTGGGTATTATCAATATGCTGGGTACATTGTACGGGCCGATGTCATTGACGGAATCCGTTGGAAGCACAGCAATCCACTCCAACTCAATGCCATCTGCTCCAAATTGGGACTGTCTAAGACCGAGAGCACCAAGATTTGCAAAGCCATGGGAATTTGGTCGGATGATACCTCCCCATCCGAAAACGAACACCGAAAGAAACAACGCCGCAAAAAACGACGAACAAAGAACCTTCAAAACCGGAACAACGACTGATGTCTGCTGCCCTGATTATGGTTGGCCTGCCCGCGCGTGGTAAGACCTACACCGCCCGACGTATCGCTCGACACCTAGACTGGCTTGGTTATCGAAGCAAAGTGTTCAACGTCGGAAATTACAGGCGCCAACAAAGTGGTGCCGATGTCCCCCATCACTTTTTCTCGCCGACTAATGAAGAAGGGGTCAAGGCTCGCCATCAAGCCGCACAATCTGCCCTGACCGATATGATTGAGTGGTTAAACCAAGGTGGAGAGGTTGCTGTTTTTGATGCAACCAACAGTACAACAGTACGCAGACAATGGCTATTGGAACAGTTGGGGCGTCGCGGGATACACTGCGCGTTTATTGAATCGATCTGCGAAGACGAGAGCATCATTGACACCAACATCGCCCAAAGCAAACTGACTTCACCAGACTATGTTCACAGTTCCAAAGACGATGCGATAGCCGACTTTAAAGCCCGCATTGCCCACTATGTGAGTTCCTACGAACCCCTTCAAGACGGTCCCACACCGTGGATCAAGATCATCGACGCTGGACGAAAAGTCGTACTCCATCGAATATCGGGTCCGATTCTCATTAAAGTCGCCCATTTGGTCTCGCAGTTAAACTTGGTCCCCACCAAAATCTGGCTTACTCGACACGGACAAAGCATCTACAACACCCAAAATCGAGTTGGAGGAGATTCCAGTCTCAGCCCCAACGGTCGACGATATGCCAATTCTCTCAGCGACTTCATGCAAGATGTGGAGGTTGAAGAGGTGTGGACAAGCACCCTGGTCCGCACGGTGCAAACGGCGTCTAGATTGGGCCGACCGATTCAACGCTGGAAAATACTCGACGAAATCCATGCCGGTCTGTGCGACAACCTCACCTATGAAGAAATTGCCCAGCAGCACCCCAGTGTGGCTGAAGGACGTGCAAGCGACAAACTCCGCTATCGCTATCCACAAGGAGAATCTTATGAAGACGTCATTCGCCGCGTGGAACCCATTATTCTAGCACTCGAGCACCGTTCCAAACCCGTTTTGGTGGTTGCCCATCAAGCAATCCTGCGTGTCATTTACGGCTATTTTATGAACCACAACAAAGCAGAAGTGCCCCGTCTTTCAATCCCACTGCACACTGTCATTCGACTGACCCCGAGTACCTACGGTTGCTCTGAACTTCGATTTAGTTTACCCCCCCATTTGGAGATCAAACCATGACAGAAATTTCTCTGCCAGACAAAGTTCTGCACTTCTCCAAGGCCGTCAGCAAAGCCGGCGGAGATGTGTATGTGACAGGTGGAAGTGTTCGAGACCACCTACTGGGAATTGACTCCAAGGACATTGACGTAGAAGTCCACGGGTTGACGACGGAGCAACTTGTAGACATTCTCTATCGGTTCCCCCCCTTTCGAAAGGTCGGAAAAAGTTTTGGGGTGTGGAAACTCTTGCCTCAACACGGTGATGAACTCGAAGTCGATGTTGCACTTCCAAAACTGCTCGATGAACCGACGCCCTTTGTGGGAGTGGAGGAAGCCTGTCGAAGAAGAGACCTCACCATCAATTCAATGTTGATTCACATAGAGACGCAACAACTCGTCGACCCCTTCAATGGGTTGACCGACTTAGAAAACAAGGTGTTGCGGGCCACAGACGTGAAATATTTTGCCCAAGACTTGTTGCGGGTGTTTCGAGTCTGTCAATTTGCCGGTCGACTTTCGTGCACTGTGGATGCAAGTCTCCAAACCTTGTGTCATACATTGGTCCAACACCCAGACTTTGTACGCCTTCCCAAAGAGCGCGTGTGGGTTGAATTGCAAAAAGCTTGGATGAAAAGTCCAGAACCACATGTGGCAGTTGAATGGCTGTTTGAACTCAACGCAATGCCCAACTATTTTCCACAATACGCTTCGCTAAGCAAAGCAGATAAAGAGTGCATCGTTGAATCTTGCAGACGGGGCGCCAGACTTCGAGCCCCCAACAACCCTGGACGCAGCATGGGACTGTTTTTAGCGCTGTTGACCCATCCTCTTTCAAAAGACGAAACACTCGCTTTGTTGGACGCGCTGAGCATCGAACGCTTCATGGGCTTTCCAGTCAAAGAGGCCATTCTGGGAACCAACCTTGCCACCCCTTTGCTCACCTCCGATCACAGCACCATCACCCAAAATATCTGCAGTGATATTTTTGACATCCAATTCCTGTGTGATGTAGCCTCCATCGTCGAAGGGACTGAAGGTGAAATCGCTGCACAAAATAGACAAAGTGCTTTGAGCCGAGGACTGACCACCCCACTGCCACGTTTGATTTCTGGAAAAGACTTGATTGCACTTGGATTGAAAGGTCCGGACATTGGTGTTTGGATAGACAAAGTGCGAACCGAACAATTACACGAAAGATTACACAGCAAAGAAAGTGCCCTTGCTTGGGTCAAGGAAAATATATGCTCCCCCTAATTCTCTCGACAATGGCACACGCCGATGTTGTCATCACCCACTCTGTGCCCACCCACCACATTGCGGGCGAAAAGTTCTACATAGACCTTCAACTGTTCAATGACGGTCCGCAAACCGAAAAAGTTCCCGATATTGGCAAGCAACGATGGCAAGTAGAGTTTCAAATTCAAACATCGACTGGGACACAACATATTCACTCAAGCAAGCCAGACGATGCCTCACCAGCAACTGTCTCGATCGCATCCAGAGGACTCAAAGAGTTTCGATTTGAAGTACCCAATTCCGCTGCTTGGACTACCGGAACGATACAATTTGCAATCCAAACCCCCTTGAACGAAGTGCCATTTGAGCAAACCATCATCGTTCACCCTAAGACCTTTGATGGCGTTGATGCAGTTGGACTGGAAAACGCTCTGTTCACCCCCTTAGACACCATACTTTGGACAACGCCTGAACACCACCTGTTCAAAGGATTCGAACTCCCACACTACATCGCCAGCATTGGGAACGATGCACAGTTTGGCACCAGTGCCCACCTTGGACTGCATCACCACCTGTATTGGTTGCAAGGACAATCCTTGACGATTGTGCCTGCAGCGAGAGACAGACTGGAACCCCCACTGCAAGCCGCCATTCCTTGGCCCGCCAATACAGTCCATCTGATTGGCCAAGCCATCACCGACGCCAACGGACGATTTCTACTGCCACTTTGGATTGCTGGAAAAGACGTCGGCACACTCTACCTGTTGAGGGCCACGCCACAGGGAGCCGTCTCTTTTCGAAAACTCTATACAGGGTCGAAACCCACACAATACACAACCGGTATCAGTCAAGCCGGTACGCCACTCATTGCCCTGTCGACCGACCGTGAAGCTTGGCTACTCTCCGTAACCGAAACTGGCAACCCACAGGTGGACAGCCTGCCACCCAAAAGCACCCGCATCCTTCAAACCTCCAAAGACACAACCATTGAAAACCTGCAGTTTGCTGTCTCTGATGCGAACGGGCTTTTCCTTTCTGCACTGACCAAGAAATCCCTGGAGACCAAATCAGATTCTCCAAAGCAATGGACCTATTCAATTCATGCACACAGTCTACAAGGCTCTGTGCTCACCCAACCAGTGAGGCTCGAAACCTCCGAGTCCTTTTCCCATATGACCCATCTAGAGAATACACCCTATTTCATCAATGCAAAGGGTGCGTGGGACTCAACAGGTTCACTGGTTTTTACGAGTCAAAGGCGCAGTCAAGGTGGGGATTCCTTTTGGCGAAATGAGAATGGTTCACTCTATCAATATGAGTACACCAAACAACGGCTCCATCGAAACCAGGCAAAAAAAAACTTGGGTGGTAAAGGAGAATAAACCCACCCAAGCTTTGCGGCTGACTTCATACACTCCGAAATCGAAATGTGTTATTGGGGGAGAAACCAACGCGCAGTGCCTCAATGCACAATTAATAAATAGGGCAAACCCTTAGCCGGGCAAATCACAAGCGTTATTTTTTGTCTACTAAAGACTCCGTTGTCCACAATCGGCGTGCAATTGTCAAAACTTGCTCAAAGGCAGCGTGGGCTTCTTCGGTGCATTCAAGGGCTTCATCGTGGTGACCATCCAAAGAGGCAGAATAAATCCGATTGATCACACGTTCCCCATAGGAAATGGCGATCAACAGTTCTCCAGATTTTTCCAAGCCAAATTGGGTGACAATTTTTCCACGCACCGATTCAAGAGGCATCAGATACTGCTCTTGGAGAATTTTGACATACTCTTGGATCTGGTAGCACTCTAAATCGTCTACATTTCGATACAGATCGTTCAAAATTGGCTGAATATCTTGAATGAGTTGCACCGGTGTACGCTTCTTTTCTGTTTCTGTACTTTCTTCTTCTTCGGTGCCTTGTCGCCAAATCCAAAGTCCCAAAATTGTCAACATGACACCATCATTGAACCAATACAGCGTGTCAGACCAAGATTGGCCAACTTCTGGCAGCTTAGATGCGCCAATCGCTGCGATGCAGATTCCCAAGGAGTACAAAATGATTCCAGCCCATCGTTGATTAACCATAGAACCCTCCAACGAAGTCTATGAGCGCGGCAGTTCCCTCTTCGCCCACAGAGTCAGTTGCAATCTGATAGATGGTATACCCGACTCCCATCAATGCCTCCCCAACGATGAGTCCAGCGGCCAAGGGCACAAGTGTATTGTTGTACCCACTGTCTCCATGTTTGCGAACGTAGAACATGTTGATAAAACAACCCACGCCATATCCGAGGGTGATAGAAAAGGGTAAGTACATTGCCAAACCGACCAAAACACCCAACCCACTGGCTGGGGCTGCCCCCAGCAAGACACCGATTGTGCCACCTAGAAAGTACTTGTCCACAGGAATATTGCCATTGATGACACCGTCTACGATGCCCATCAATGCGCCTGCTTGCGGCGCAGGGAAAGCCGTTCCTGGACCAAACCCATTGGCACCGTTCGGACCACTCGACCAAATCAAATAGACCACTGCAATGGCAACCACTGAACCGATCCACGTCACACAAAACTGGATGATCTGCTGTTTAATGGGACGTGCACCAACCAAGAAACCCGTTTTCAAATCTTGCATCATATCGGCACCTTGACCGATGGCTACACAAACCGCAACCCCCACGACCATCGCGGCCGCCACGTTGTTGTTCAGCAGAAACATCATCAAAGTCACGGAAATCAGAGCCATCCCGCTCATGGGAGAGATGTCGGTCATCCCTGTCGCCTGTGCCACAATCAAACCGGCAATCCCCAGCCAAATGGTCCCCACAGTTGCCGACAGTACCGCCTGACTAAAGTTGACGCCCGGTGTCATGTAGGCCGCACAGAAAAATAAGAGCACAGCCAACACTGTTCCACCAATAACAACGTTTAAGGAGAGTTCATCACTGCCCACGACCGTCGACTTGCCTATGGCGTTTGATCGAGCGGCCGACGCCAAAGAAGAAAAGGCACTGCGTATAGCGGGAAACGTCGCAAATACACTCATGACAGCGCCACCAATCAAGACGCCAATCCCCAACGGACGAATCATATCGCCATGGAGCAACGAAAATACCTCTGTACCATTCTCAATCGACCCCTCTCTGAACTCAGCCAGTTGATACAGTGCCTCCGGTTGAATCCACCCAAGTTGCACCGCAACCGGTGAGATGATCCACCACGCCAACACGCCACCAACGAAGAACGGCACCCCACCCTTTCCTGACAAGAGACCGGCGGCAACGTTCATCAGCGACAAATAGAGCACGGGTGCAAAATAATCTGGAATCACTCCAAAGGAGATATTCAATTCTTCGTTCATCAAAATACCGGGCCGGTTGATGATGCCTGTCGCAAGAATCATTTTCCACACACCCGAAACAGCGACCCCAATCAACAGCAATCGAAATTTATTGAGGCTCGTACCCCCAGTCGACAAAATTTCCGCGACGGCAACCCCAGAAGGAAAACGCAAACGGTCCAGCGCAATCATCTGTTTTCGCAACGGAATGATCAGGACCACCCCCAAGATCGAACCGGCAATCCCACCCAGCGTGATCCCCGATAGAAGTTGCAACCAGTTGCCTTCTTCTGCGAGAATTCCAACGCCTGTATCGGTACGCATTTTGGCGTCCAACATAAACAATGCTGGTAAGGTAAACACCACCCCTGTCCCAGCGGTATTGATTCCAGACGCAATCGTTTGGTTGATGTTGTTTTCGACGATGGTGCCTTTTTTAAGAACCCCCCTCAACAATCCATACCCGATGATTGCCGCCACAGTCGAACCACCAATCGAGAACCCCAACGTTAGGGCTGCATACACAAATGCAATGTTCAGTACAACCCCTTGTACAATCCCTAAGAAAACGGCTTCAAATGTCAGCTCGCGATACTCATTGGACCCACTCATAAAACCTCGTGAATGAAGAAGCTCCTACAATAGGAGGATATTTTGAACTTTTGCCAACATCTCCAGTCGTTGTCTTGTCGTTGGATGGGACCCATCGAGCAATCGCTTGGTCTCTGAGAGCACAGTTGACAAAGCAAAATAACACACTCGAGGATCGGCTGTCACACTTCCTTCTTCATAGGGACGCCAGCCAACCATAATTTGTGTGTGCCCCTCCATTGCAAGTTGAGCAGCAACAAATCCCAATCTCGAACCAATGATGCGGTCTAAAGCAGACGGTCTCCCGCCTCGAACGACATGTCCCAAAATGGTATACCGCAAAGTCGCACCGTTGGTTTCTGTTTGCATCGTAGTTTCCAAATGCTTCGCCAACGAGGCAGTAGACACATCCACACCCTCGGCTTTGATGATCAACACTCGACGTTTGTTTCGAACCTCTGAGTAGGCATGGCGAATGACCGCTTTGAGTTCCTGAACCAGTTGTTCTTCATCTTTGCCCTGCTCCTTAAACAGTACGGCATCTGCAGAAGCAGCAATCGCTGATGCCATCGCCAAATACCCACATTCGCGCCCCATTACCTCAACGATGAAAGCCCTTCTGTGAGACCGTGCCGTATCAGAAATCTTATCACAGGCTTCTACGATTGAATTTACGGCTGTGTCCACACCAATACAAAGGGATGTACAGGCGATGTCATTGTCAATACTGGCTGGAATTCCCACAACGCGAATTCCACTTTCTTCTCCAAAGACTTGTGCACCTGTCAAAGAGCCATTCCCACCAATCACAATCAATACAGAACACTCCGCAGCGAGAAGCCTGGCTGCAGCCTGCGTCCGTCCCTCAACGGTGCGAAACTTTTCAGAACGTGCCGATCGCAAAAAGGTTCCGCCTTCACGCCCATAATCATCCACCATCATTGGGTTCAATGGTTGAAATCGCCCGTCCATCAAACCATCATAGCCATCTTCAACCCCCAAGACGGACCATCCCGCTGCCGAAGCGGTCTTCACAACGGCGACCAGAGCTGCATTCATACCTGGAGCATCACCACCTGAGGTCAATACCGCTATTGTCTTGTCTGCCATCTCTCCTCCCTCACAGAAAATACCGTACCTCTTGTATCGTTATTTTGAATGCTCGACACGCCTTATGGCAATTGAATTGACCGATCAAATGCAATATATGGAAGTGAGTTCACCATGGGGAGTCCAATGCAGACACAGTTATTTTCCAAAGTTGCCATCATCAATCGTGGAGAGCCCGCGGTTCGATTTCTTCGAGCCCTCGAGGAATTCAACTTAATCCATGGAACCTCGATCAAAGGGGTGGCGTTCTATACAGAGCCAGATGAACACATGCCGTTCGTTCGCCAAGCCGACGAAGCTATTTGCATCGGTGGTATCATGCGTACATTGCCCACTGGAAAAACTGTCAATGCGTACTTAGACCACGCTTGGATTGTGGCGTTGCTCAAAGCCAATCACTGTGATGCAGTTTGGCCAGGATGGGGATTTGTATCTGAAGACCCCTTGTTCGTCGAAAAACTTGAATCCAACAATATTGTATTCTTGGGTCCATCCTCCAAGGCGATGAGTCAATTGGGAGACAAAATCGCGGCAAAATACATGGCGGAGAAAGCTGGGGTTCCGTTGGCTCCTTGGGCTGAATACAAAAGCGATTGGAATGATGCGGAACTCATTGAGCATGGAAATCGAATTGGCTATCCACTGATGGTCAAAGCCTCAGCAGGTGGTGGTGGTCGCGGTATTCGCAAAGTGAACGCCCCAGAACAGTTGGCAGAAACCGTCCAAACGGTGCACAGCGAAGTCGAGAAATTCTTTGGTCAAGGGGGAATTCTGCTGGAGCGATGTGTATCTCAAGCGAGACACATCGAAGTGCAACTGGTATGTACAGACACATCTGCACACGCCGTTGGTATCCGAGACTGCTCCATTCAGCGACGCAATCAAAAAGTGATTGAAGAAGCCCCTTCCCCAATCCTTCCCAGCGAAGTCGGTGAACTGCTGATGCGTTCATCGGAGAAATTGGCAAGACTGTGTGGATACAAGGGCGTCGCCACAGCAGAATTTCTATATGAGCCCAATAGTGGAACCACCACATTTTTGGAAGTGAACTCACGGCTGCAAGTGGAGCACACCATCACAGAGGCGATTACGGGTGCCGATTTGGTACAAGCTCAAATATCCATAGCCCTAGGTTGGACATGGTCTCCCCCCACCAAATTGGTGCATGGACACGCCATTGAGTTGCGCGTCAATGCCGAAGATCCTGAGCAAGATTTTCGTCCAGCTCCAGGACGCGTCGCCATCTTTAGAGCGCCCGCTGGACCAGGTGTTCGAGTAGACAGCGGTATCACGGAAGGATCCACGATCTCAGAACACTTCGACTCCATGATTGCCAAAATCATCATTTGGGCACCGACGCGAAAATTGTGCATTGCCCGTGCACGCAGAGCCTGTTTGGAACTCGACGCCGCAGTAGAAGATGGCGCAACCAATCAAGCCTTCCTGTTGGACATTTTGCGACACGAAGAATTCGTCAACGCAACGGCGGCTACAGACTGGCTAGACCGAGCCATGGCAGCCGGTTCTGTGGTTCGAGTCGGCGCAGAAAAGCAAGCACTTCTCGCAGCAGCAATATTAGAATACAAGCGAAATACCCACGTCAACATGGATCGCTTCTTTCAACAGTGTCAAGATGGTATCCCCGTTCAGTTCCCCAGCAACGAAGGATTTGAGGTAGAATTGAAGCTCCGTGGAATGGAATACTCAATGACGGTTGCCGCCTGGGACATGGATGATTTTGTGGTGGAAGTGTCTCAACAACTGCACCGCGTTCAGTTGAAAACCATCTCGCCACACATTGCTGAAATGTGGGTAGGAGAACAGCGGCATAAAATCCTCTACTCCTATGGAAGTGCTGGTATTACAGTTGAATTGGATGGATACAGCCACACCATTGAACGTTCTTCGGGTGGTGTCGTGCGCTCCCCAACACCCGCTGTCATCGTCAGTGTTTCCGTCTCGCCTGGGGACACCGTCAACGTCGGTGATCGTTTGTGTACACTTGAAGCGATGAAGATGGAACTGGGCGTCTTTGCTTCGGAAGCGGGAACAGTACAAGAGATTCTATGTCAAGTCAATCAACAGGTCTTGATTGGGGACGCCTTACTCGTCTTGGATTTGGAAGATGAATCCAGTGACCAAAGTGTGGAGTCTCAAGGGTTTGAAAGTCCCAATCGCATTTTATTTGCAGAATTGTGGAGTGAAGGTCGGCTTGAACTCAGTCGCTTGAATACGCTCGAAGGCGCAGTACAAGAAACAGTGTTGGAAGAGTTGCACGCTTTGTTTCGAGCATCCATGCTTGGCTTTGACATTACGCCAACCATGAGCGACATGATGGATCAAATATTGGACAGTTCCGCAACCGTATCGGACTGCGCGCACCCCAACATTTGGAACCGATTTATTGAATGCCTATCCATGTTCTCGGACGCTACACAATTGCTCGATCGGACACTGCTATTGGATCTGGACAGCACCACCACAATCCCAGCCAATGCAGCCTTTTATGACTTCTGTCGACAACACCACGACGACAATATCTTGGAATGCGTTGAAGAAATGTTGAACAGAGCCTTGCACTGGTACCACATCGACTCCTTAACGAATGACACCCACCTAAAAGAAGCCCTATTTAGATTGGCCCTTGGAAACGACAACAGCACTTGGCGCCACCACGTTGCGTCTGGACTGCTGCGCATTGTAATCCGCTTACACCAAACCAACTGGACTCCACCGGCAGAACTTGAAGACATCCTTGAAAAAACAGGTCAAGCGGCCCACACCGACCACCCTTATGTACAGGACAATGCGATTCATGCCCACCACCTGTTCTTTGCCCACGGTGAAAACAGACGACAAATGGAAGCCCTAACCGCAGCCGTTCAGGAAATGTTTTCGAGTATGGAATCTTACGACGCCGACAGCAAAGTGGTTCGCACCGTTATGCGGAAACTTGGCCGATCACCACAAGCCCTCCAACAAACGCTGTATCAAATGCAGAGTGGCGCTCAACCGCACCGAATCATTGAAGCGCTGACGCGTCGTTTTTACATTGGGGAGACCTACACTTGGACAAATGATGCCGAGGTAGAGGGGCACGCTCTGGTCGAAGGGAAAATCAACCAGTCCGATCGCATCCTGTCCATCCTGTTCAAACCCGACACCACAAAAGACAATATCCTACAGATTTTGCAACTGATGATCAATCCGGCAACCTATTTGGAATTTGTACTGCCCCAAGGACTGGATGAGTCTTGGCTTGAACAAGCCCCCATCCTGCTGACAACACTCCCGATTCAACCCAAACGCATCACGCTGACCTGGATGAACAACGAACTGGCGCACCATCGAACCTTTGTCTATCAAAAGGGACAATGGCGCTTCCAAACCTTGCTCAACGACATCCACCCTCAAGTTGCCAGTCGACTGAAACTAGAAAGGCTCAAAGAGTTCAAACTGTCTCGCATTTATTCACAAGAACACATCTATGCGTTTTTGGGACAAGCCCACAGCAATGCCAAAGACGAACGGATCTTTGTGCTGGCCGAGGTGTTTGGCTCTTCCACGGAAGGGGCAGCATTTCCCTTGCGTCACTTTGAACGGGTATTTTTTGAAGCCATTCGCGCGATCCGAAGTACACAGTCTCAACGCACAAAGCGATCACGATTGCAGTGGAACTGGCTCTACTTTCACATCCACCCCCAGTTGGACACCAACGAAGCCGAGCTGCAACTGTTTGCCAAGCAGTTAGAGCCCTACACGCGTGGCTTAAACCTTAGAGAAGTTCAGTTGCACCTACGAACCCGGGCGAGTCGATTCCAATGGTCGACCATTCAGCTCCGACGGTCAGGAAACAACCAGCTTGAATTCAACTGGCTCGACAACCATCTGGCCATCCCACCGATGTCCACCTATGATATGAAGGCCGTACGGGCCCAGAAGTTTGGACACGTCTACCCATATGAAATCATTCGAATGCTTGAAGGGTCTCCCACCGCATTGAACATTCCACATCCAGACATGCGAAACGGTCGTTTTCAAGAATACGACTTCAATTCCAGTGGTCAGTTTGTTCCAGTGTTGAGACCCTTTGGTCAAAACAATTGTGGTGTCGTTGTAGGAATTATCAACAACACCACGAGTAAATTTCCACAAGGAATGCAACGCATTTGGATTGGATCCGACTCAACGAAAGCGATGGGGTCACTGGCAGAAAAAGAGTGTTCTCGCATTATGGCGGCGCTTGATTTGGCTTTAGAACTGAGCATTCCTGTTGAGTGGGTCCCTGTTTCGGCTGGGGCCATGATATCCATGAACTCCGGTACGGAAAACCTTGACTGGACTGCCCGAGTTCTGGAGCGAATCATCCAATTTACCCAATCAGGTGGGGTCATTCACGTCATTGTACACGGAATCAACGTGGGTGCGCAATCGTACTGGAATGCAGAAGCCACGATGCTCATGCACACCAAAGGGGTGTTGATTATGACAACCCAAGCCGCCATGGTTCTCACAGGGAAGAAGGCACTGGACTTTTCAGGGGGCGTTTCTGCTGAAGACGAGCGTGGCATCGGTGGTGTTGAGCGCATCATGGGACCAAACGGACAATCCCAATACCGAGTTGCTGATTTGGGAGAGGCCTATGCCCTCTTGTTTGAGATTTATCGACACACCTTCTGTGACCCACAAACCGGTCGATCTCCCAAACAGTTGACCAATGACTCTCCCAATAGAAATGTGTGCTTACATCCCTATACCGATGAGAATCACCCCTACTTCAAACGGATTGGGGATATCTTTTCGAAAGAGCACAACCCAGAACGAAAAAAGCCGTTCGCCATTCGTCAAGTGATGCAAGCACTGATTGATCAGGACAGTCAGTATCTTGAACGCTTTGCTCAACTGCACCAAGGAGAATCGGCCATTGTGTGGTCTGCGCACATTGGAGGGATTTCCAGCACAGTCATTGGAATTGAATCCCAACCGATCTTGCGGCGTGGTCGAGTGCCCTTGGATGGCCCCGACACCTGGACTGGGGGTACCCTATTTCCGCAAAGTTCCAAAAAGATTGCGCGCGCCATCAATGCAGCCAGTGGACAAACGCCGATCGTGGTACTGGCCAATCTCAGTGGGTTTGATGGTTCACCCGAGTCGTTGCGCAGATTGCAACTAGAGTACGGCGCGGAAATTGGACGCGCAGTGGTCAACTGTGCATCACCGATCGTCTTCGTCGTGATTGGGCGCTATCACGGTGGGGCCTATGTGGTGTTTTCCAAAGCACTCAACCCCAATATCACGGCCATTGCAGTCGAAGGTTCCTTTGCCTCTGTTATTGGAGGCGCACCGGCTGCTGCGGTCGTATTCCCTCGAAAAGTCAAAGCGCTGGTCAATGAAGATGAACGCTTGATCGAACTGGACAAGCGAATCCAAGAAGCCCGAAATGCAGAAAAACCATTTTTGCTAGAAGAACGCAACAAAATGCTCACTACATTGACGTTGGAGAAACGTGGCATCATCGCAACTGAGTTTGACAATATCCACAGCGTTCAACGGGCAATTGATGTTGGTTCACTCGACGCAATTATTGAGGCTAAGCAGTTGCGACCCGCCATCATTGAAGCGCTCGAACGTGCTCAAGAGGATCAATAAGCAAGAACAGTGCAATACGGATGCCCACTCTGTGACCTCACCACCACCTCACTGCTTAAAACAGATAGCCAACTTTAAAACGAGCAGTGTAAATCGACCCATCTTTTGGAGAAATGTTAAACCCATCCAAATCAAAGAGGGTCGTGGGGGCGGCGTACACTTCTCCAGCCACATCCAAAAACTCTTTGGCTTTCCACTGAGAGCCGATGGAGATGGTGGGTCCCGCATAGGGGACTGTATTGTTGGAGACTACAGCATCATCGTCAATGTAGAAGAACGTACTCACATCCAACCATCCGGCCGAAGCATAGTGGGTAAAGTCACCGCTTTTGTACCCAACCGAAGCGTCCAATCCAAATGTTGAGCCCAAATACAAATCGATGTATGCAGGGTCGTTGATATCAAAAGGCGTCGCGATCTCTCCGACCGTTCGCATGAGCGTTGCATGGTAACGAAGACCGGCTTGCCACTTACCTTCCTTTAAATCAGCATAACCCGCACCCGCCTCCATTGAAACCATCACATTTCGAGTACCGCCAATGGGAACCGGTGGTACATAGCCGAACCCAGCGTAGGGCACAATGGATTTTCCATTGCTCAAATCAATACTTGGAAATGCAAAAGACCCTCTGGGACGAGGCAACACCGGTGTTTTGTTGGTGTCTTCCGTTTTGGTATAACTCAACACCAAGCGCTTATCACAGGCCAAAGCCGGCATCATTGACAATTCCAACCCCATAGACCCCGTTCCTGGTTCGTGTGGAATCGGAGCGTGCAACGCAGAGAAAGTCGTCGCCAAAGAATAGAAGTTGAGAAGGTAATTGTTTTGCTGTGTCTCCGAATAGTCTTCGGGGGCAGGTCCGGCAACGCCATCCCCATCGGTGTCTGCAATTGCCATACAAGCTGGATCGACATACGCATCGGCCGTCGACAACATCCAAGACATCAAAATTAGCATGGTTTCCTCATTGGTGATTGATTCCAAGAATACAAGTGTCAAAAGAGAGCTTGATTCTATCAATATATTCGAATCTGTATTCGATGGGTGGACTTTTTGCACTGTTCATATATGAAATGAACATATTTACACTCTTGGAGACACTATGACAACACGTCCCGTTCTGGAAAGATTATCCCCGACCATTGCAGCAACAGTGACTGGTTATCATGCCAACGTGATTGCAGAAGTCGCCAACCATGTGCAACAAGATGACATCGTTGTCGTCGGAATGGCTTGGAATCCATTTGTCAAACGCGCGTGTCGACTGCTCAAAAGCAACAATCAACCGTTCACCTATTTGGAGTATGGGTCCTACATATCCCAGTGGAAACCTCGATTGGCGATCAAAATGTGGTCTGGCTGGCCAACCTTTCCACAAGTGTTCGTCAAAGGCGTACTCGTTGGGGGTTTTACCGATCTCAAGAAACTTGTGGACGCCAATCAGTTGCTGGAGATGTTACAAGACAATTCCTAGAGAGTATATGGAGAACACAATGAACGATGAAGACTGGATGAAAAAACGCTCGTGGCGCAAAAACTCTGGGTGTGCCTTTATCGTTGTTGTTGGCATAGGACTGCCCTATCTCACGATGAGTTACTGGATGGGCATCGTCTAATGTCCGTCTTGTGGGTCGCTCTTCTCGCTGGCGCCATGGCTATTTTTGCCACGGTCTGCATTGAGAAGTTTGGAGGCGCGTTGGGAGGATTATTGGGGTCGATCCCCACCACCATCGTTCCTGCGTCGTTGGGGTTTCTCTCCCATTCTGCCAACACAACAGAATTGACAGCGGCATTGGCTGTGGTTCCCATCGGTATGCTGATCAATGCGCTCTTTCTGTATACCTGGAGGGTTGTTCCTCCAAAACTGTCACCGACACACCCTTTGAGAGTACGCTTGGGATGGATGAGTGGAATCTCTTTGATGATATGGGCCATATCCGCAAGCGGTTTTGTGTGGTTCATGGACAGAGTCAATGACGATCAAGTCTTGATGGTCGGCATCGTTGGGCAAGTACTGTTGCTGTCATTTGGGATTTGGGCCTGTTTGGATGGGGTGCCTACCCCCAAAGGAAAGCGACCTGTATCGATTTTTGTGTTGCTCTCAAGGGGTCTGTTGGCTGGATTCGCCGTTGGACTGTCCGCTTGGATAGCGGGATTGGGCTACCCAGTGTTGGCGGGAATGGCATCGGTATTTCCTGCCATTTTCCTCACCACTATGGTGTCCATTTGGCTCTCACAAGGAGAGGCAGTCCAAGCAGGTGCCGTAGGACCAATGATGCTGGGCTCCAGTTCGGTGGCACTGTATGCATTGCTGTGCATCGTCACATTTCCAATGTTTGGCAATATTCTCGGTGTACTCAGCGCTTGGCTGGGATCCATTCTACTGATATCCGTACCGGCGTGGTGGTGGCTGCAACGACAACAAGCCAAATAAGACTTCTTGAAACTCAACCACCATCTTTGTACCAATTTGTATATAAAACTGGATCCAGTAACATCTAGCCTTCTTCGCTGTCCTCTCTATCTTCGATTTCCTCTCTATTTTCGACTTCCTCGACTTCTACGCCGTCAGCATTTTCTGTGGCGTCGGTCTCTATTGCCACGGATTCTTGCTCCCCTGCATCAGCAATCGAGATGTCTGTTTGTTGAGATTCAGGCTGAGGTTCAAAGTGGTCATTGGATATTTCAGCGCTCTGTGCATCTGGAACACCAGTATCTTCAGAATCATCCGTCCCAGTTTCTTCCACTGCATACGCCGTTTCAGAACGTTTCGTCTTCCAATACTCATAGACCGGTGTGTTGAACGCAGCCAACTCACGCAACAGTTTGGGTGGCGAGAAACGAGAACCAAATTTCGCGGCGTAATCGTCTAAATCAAATACCACCTTGTTGGTGCCGATGCTGTCCATCAACGCAAAAGGGCCACCTGTAAAGGGTGGGAACCCAATTCCCATGATCGCGCCAAGGTCTCCAGCCTCTGGGTCTCGTAAGATGCCTTCTTCCAAGCAGTGCATCGCTTCATTCATGAAGATAAACTTGAGACGTTTGGCCAGCAATTTTCGACTTTCAATGTTGGTGTTGCGGGCTTCGACTTTTGGTAAATGCCGTTTGATGGTCTGGTCCACTACTTTTTTGCCGTTGACCATCTTGGACTTCCCATTTTCATAGACGAAAAAACCCTTGCTGTTCTTTTTGCCAAAGCGCTTTTCAGCAATGAAATTGTCTATGGTTGTCATGTCTGGAAACTGCATGCGATCACCGTAATACTTTTGCATCACCCGAATGATCTTGGCCCCAACATCGATACCCACCTCGTCGAGCAAGGTGATTGGTCCCACTGGGAACCCGGCTTCCATGGCTGCCTGATCCACATCCAACGCATCATAGCCTTCAAGCAACATAAAGATGGCTTCAGTCAAATAGGGTGCCAACGCGCGGGTGGTATAGAAACCTGCGCAATCGTTGACAATAATAACGTGCTTGCCCATTTTGCGGGCCAGTTTGGAAACCGTTTTGGTCACTTCTGAACTGGTGTACTCGGTAACGATGAGTTCAACCAACGGCATCTTCTCTACTGGACTAAAAAAGTGCATCCCAATTACCCGCTCAGGATGTTTTGCCTTTGCTGCGATCTCGGTAATCGGCAACGATGATGTATTGGTTGCAAAAATGGCGTCTTTGTGTGTCAGTTCTTCAATTTGCAGAACCATGTCCTGTTTCAGCTCAAGAATCTCTGGAACGGCCTCAATCACCACATCTGCATGGGCAAAGCCACGGTAATCCAACCCACCACTCAACCGGTTCATTCTCTCATCTCTGCCCGCTTTTGGATAGCGGCGACGTTTCACGGCCTTGGAGAAATACGTATTGGCGTACCCCATAGCCGTTTGAATCCCGTCATAGGAAATGTCTTTCATACGGACCGTGATGCCCTTGTCGACCAGTACCGTACCGATTCCACCACCCATCAGACCCGCACCCAAAATCCCCACGTGGTGAACGGATCGGGCATCGACATTCTCAGTATGATCGCCATCGTCCTTTTTCAGATGGGTAATGCAATGGAACAAGTGCCTCAACCCTTGAGATTCCGGCGTCATCAACAATTCTCCAAACCCTTGCGCCTCGGCGTCGTCGGTATCGGCTTTCAACACATCAATGATCTTCAACGGAGCTGGATACAGACCTTTGGTTTGCTTCATCACCCCTTCAACCGCTTTGTTAAACACAAGATTTTGCACCGGTCCCAGAGAGTCCATCGCCCAACGCGTCATTTGAGCAGTCCAATTTCCTTTGGCTTTGCGTGCCGGTACAGGAAGTCGCTTTGAGGCCAATTCCGCAGCGAATTTCTTGGCTTCATCCAGCAACCACACTCGTGGAACCACTTTGTCTACCAACCCCATTTTTAAGGCTTTTCGAGCTCGAATATTCTTCCCCGTCAACATCATTGGCAAAGCCTCCGCCAACCCAATCAGTTTGGGAAGACGTCTTGTGCCCCCAGCCCCTGGAAGCAAGCCAAGCATCACCTCTGGCAAAGCCATCTTGGTTTTGGGACTGTCAGAAGCAACCCGCGCAGTACAAGCCAAGGCCAGTTCCAGTCCTCCACCCAAACAGTCACCATGAATGGCGGCGACCTCTGGTACAGGGAATGATGCCAAATCGTTCATGGCCTGTTGTCCCTGTTTGGACAATTCCACCCCATCAGAGACACTGGTGACCGTATTCAACATCGAAATGTCGGCACCTGCAATGAAATTATTTTCTTTGCCTGATGCAATCACGACCGCCTTGATGCTGCGGTTTGCTTTGACTTCTGTCATCAGTGCATTGAACTCTGGTAAAGTATCGGTATTGAGGACGTTCACTTTGCTGTCCGGCATATCAATCCAGACGACGGCAACACCATTTGCATCGGGTTGTTCAAGACGGATTTGTGCATTTGTTTCTGTATTTTGTGTCATAGGGAGTTCTCCATCTGAGTCGTTTATGCGCGCTCTACAATCATCGAAGCACCAAGTCCACCCGCAGCACAGGCTGTGGCCAGTCCATATTGACCATCGGTATGCTTCAACGCATCCAACAAGGTCATGATCATTCTGCCACCGGTGGCTGCAAAAGGATGCCCATAGGCCAGAGAAGAACCCCAAATGTTGAGTTTGTCCATATCAATGTCCCCCAAAGCTTTGTCTCTCCCCAATTTTTCTTGGAAGAACTTGTCATCGCCAAAGCACTTCAAATTGCTCAATACTTGTGCAGCAAAAGCCTCGTGTATTTCAATCAGATCGAGGTCTTGCAAGGTCAAACCGGCTCTTTCCAACGCAATAGGAGCAGAATACACATTTCCAAGAAGCATATTCTCACGCGGGTCCAACGCTGGAAACGCATAAGACTTCAAGAAGCCCTTTGGTGTCAAACCAAGCTCTTTGGCCGTACTTTCCCGCATCAAAAGCACGGCACTGGCTCCATCAGTCAATGCAGAACTGGTCGCAGCGGTAATACTCCCCGCCACTTTATCAAATACAGGACGCATCTTCTTGAGTTTTTCTGGTTTCATTTCCGGACGAATGATGTTGTCGGAATCAACCATCTTTTTGCCGTTCAAAATCGGAGCAATTTGTTTGGCAATGTGCCCTTCAGTGGTCGCCTTGTGGGCTTTTTTGTGAGATTCAATGGCGAACGCTTCCTGTTCGGAGCGGGCAATGCCAAAATACTTCGCCATGTCTTCGGCGTGTTCGCCCATCGTTTTGCCGGTAAAGCGCTCGGTAATGGCTGGAGGAACAGGAAAAAAGTCACTGGGTCTCAAACCGGCAATGGTACTCACTTTTTGACCTGTACTCGCTTTGGGTAACGCACGCAACTTGTCGATGACCGCCTTCTTGTGCGGGACCGGTGCATTACTGGTCACATCGACGCCCCCCGCCACTGCGATGGAGGCGTGCCCCATCCAAAGAGACTCTGCCGCTGAAGCAATCGATTGAAATCCGGAGGCACAGGCACGTGAAATCGTAAATCCAGGTGTGCTGTACAGCCCTAAGTTCAGCGCCACTTCTCGGGCAACGTTTGGTGATCTCGGTACGGAAACAACCGTTCCCCACACAATTTGGTCCACCGTTTCGATGTCGAGTCCAACAGAAAACAATAATTCTCTGGTTACGTGGGTCGACAAGGTCACAGGATCGATACCGTTCAATGTACTCCAAGATTTAACAAAGGGGGATCTCAAACCATCAATGATGGCGATACGTTCTTCAAAATGCATACAGTTTCCTTTTCTGAGTAAAATCGACTGGATTATCTGTAACACAATATGAATGGGTGTTCATTGCCATTCAGTTCAAAGAAGCGTACCCAATGACTAGTCTATAGAGGTTGTCCGAACCAACCGAAAGCCCAAATCATTGTTCCGAAATAAATAAGCTGCATCTTTCCGAATGGTCTCCGTCAGGTTTTCCCCATAGCGATTCCACGCGCCACCTCTGAAGATATGGTGTTTGCCTTCAGTTGGCCCAATCGGGTTTGTACGGGCTCTTTCTGGATGAGAAGACGGATAGTCATCCGCTACATCCCACACCCACTCTTGTACGTTGCCCAACACATCGCACAAGCCATTGAGGTCCGCTGTTCTAGAACATACGGGATGCGTTTGTGTATTGGCATTGTCTGAAAACCAAGCGTACTTATTGAGGATGTGCCCCTTTGGACGACCACTGCCTGCCATCCACTCCCACTCTGCTTCGGTGGGCAAACGCCAACCGTTACAGTCATATCCATCTATCCAATCGACATGGCCTTGCTCTTGAATTTCATAGCACTGTTGCAGTCCCAGGATCAGGTTGACCCGATTGGCAAACTCAATGATTTCAATCCAACGTACTTTTTCCACTGGACAGGTGTCACCACAGCGCTGAAAGAAGGAAGGGTTCACTTCCATGATCTGCTCATAGAGCTGCTGCGTCACCTCGCTGCGCATCGCAACAAAAGAACTGGTCAATGCCACTTGATGTTTTGGCCTTTCATCCAAGTCTAGATCATTTCCCATCGCGAAGGAAGGTTCAGGCAAGGCAATCGCCACAGGGTCCAACAGAGGTTTCAAATCGTCTGGTTCAATCTGTTGCCACTCGGTCGCATCGTCCAGCGTTCTTGTTTCTGTACAAGCAAGAGCGTACGCGCCAACCACCAATAGGGCAACTCCATTTGCAACAGGAGATGGGACAAAATACCTTTTCATACCTTTCAAGATAACGACTTCTTGATGCAAACTCCAACACGGTGACTGCGATGGTCGATCTCTGTATACACAATATCTCTACCCTATATACAATGAGTGCAACGGACTCAACGTCTGACAATCCACTTGGGAGACTTGAACAAGCAGCCATCGCTTTTAAAAACCATAAAGTGGTCTACATTGGCCCAAGCAAAGACGCCCCCAGTGCGAAGACAATGCTGGATGCGGACGGATGCATTCTGATGCCTGGATTGGTGGATTGCCACACCCATGCCTTCTATGGTGGTTCTCGCTCCACAGAGTTTGCCGCTCGTTTGGCCGGTGCTTCCTATGCTGACATACTGGAATCTGGTGGTGGAATTCACAGCACTGTTCGCGCGACCCGAGATGGAGATAAATCCAGTCTATCGACAGCGTTTAAGGAGCGCCTCACCCAAATGATCCACAAGGGCGTCACCACTGTTGAAGTCAAGGGAGGCTATGGTTTATCTACGGAGTCGGAGGCTCGAGCACATCGACTGATCAAAACCCACGGACTGCCCATCAGTACGGTTGGAACCTTTTTGGCACACACAATTCCAGTGGAATGGCAAGATCGACGCGGTGAGTTTGTGCGAAACATCATCGAAGAACAATTGCCTGCTTGTCGAGAGTGGATCGTTGCTGCCGACGTCTATTGTGATCGTGGTGCATTCACTTTAGATGAGTCGATTGACATACTGCAAGCCGCCAAAGAGATGGGACTCTCCATTCGAGCACACGCGGAGCAAGTCACACACACTGGAATCGCTGCCACGGCTGCCAAAATGGGTGCCACTTGTGTAGATCACCTAGAGCGATGCACTCTTGAAGATGTGGAAGCCTTGGCAAAACATGGCACTGTAGCAACCCTTCTACCCGGAGCTCAACTCTACCTCAAAGACAGTCCGCCCCCCACTAGCCTTTTGAGAGAAGCGGGTGTGCCAATGGCTGTGGCCACAGACTTAAATCCTGGGTCTTCACCGATCCACGACCTTTGGACCTGTGCAACGCTGTCTTGCTTATTGCAAGGGCTAACAATCCCAGAGGCGATTTTGGGGATTACCCGACACGCTGGGCAAGCCTTGGGGTACAGTCATTTGGGTTGGTTGGGGAATGGTTCCGCCAGCGACTGTATTTTGTTGCGCCCTCCTCCGGGTGAACCCCCAATCTTGGAGTCGGTCATCCAACACATGGGCAGCAAAAAGGTCACCATGGTTGCCAAAAATGCCCGAATCATGTCGTTGAGCGCCCACCTTCGTCGTGGATTGGTGGAACAATGAGCACCGTGGGCATCGACGTATGAATCCAATGAACAACAGTACCCGCATTCGAGGCACAACTGCCGTCTTCATACTACTCTCCTTGATTTGGGGCCACCTCTCTCCCTCCAAAGTGGTGACGATATTGCCCATGACCCATCGTGGTGTACCACCAGTCACTCAAAACCCACTGCCCTTGTCGGCAGACGACATCGCACGGGGGTTGCATTTCAACCCAGACATTTCGGTCCATGACACTACACTACAAAAAGCCTATGCCTTGCGCAAAGAGTTGAGTGAACGGTCAGCCAGTCATCAGCGGCTCAATGTACAGGCTCAAAGAAAAACTGTACGATTGTTAGGTCTACTGGATGAACAGCCATGACAAAAACTCGCTGGATTCTGGCTCTTGAGTTGCTGAATATCCTGCTGGCAATCGCACTGCTGGTACGCTGGAACACCGCCCCAAGTTCCATAGTGACACTGTTTTCAGCAGAGGACAGAATTGAGGACCTACATGCCCCTGGAGCCGTTCACAACCGTATCCATACAACCTTTGAACTTGGTGGAGAAGCCGTCACTGTTGAAGACATCGTTCGAAAGTTGCACGCCAATCCAGCGTTGTTGCGCTCTACTGCCGCCCAAGAACACTTTCGCTCCCTGCAAGAAACACAAACGAAGTTGATTGACAACATGAAGGCGCTTGAAACTGTGGAGTTGGAATTGAACCGTCTGGCGTTGGAACTCTACACCTCGCTTTCAGAAACCCAAAAAATGCAGATTCGTTCGCGTCGAAACACCGACTCTGTAGAAGGAATCGAGGAACAATACTGGCGTGAACTCATGAATGAACTTGAAGAACAACCATGAGCGCACACAAGAACTCCAAAATTGACGCAGTACAGGATACAGCGCGCATTGTACTTACGGTGACAACCGCACTGCTCTTACTGGGGTTGCATTGGACAATTTCACACACTTCGACAGTAGATCCTGCAGTTCGCTCTCCTTATGTACCGCCACTCACTCACACACCTGGACTTGGACCGTCTATGATTGGTACACACAGCGAACCGCCCTTTGCATTGTTGGAGGCCCTTCCGCTCAGCGGTCAGGAACGATCTCGGGTGGACAAACTGTTTACACAGCATCGGAACTTGTTGAATCAAAGTGTCGCCCATCGTCTCGCGATGCAGTCAGGCGTATTGCAGATATTAAACGAATTGCCGTCCACAACCGTACAACAATCGATTGAGGAACGTGCTTTACATACCCAAACCATCGGAGAACTCAACGTTTGGCAAACTGTCCTAGAGCAGCGGCGTTCTCAATAGTTACTGTGACCAACGCTCCAACAGTCGATTCATCTCTTTGAGCTCTGTTGCAGCTTGGATTTGGTCACGTTGGGACTGTACAAATGCCCATTGCTCGTCGGTCAATTCTTGAAGCAATGCCACCCCACTGTCCATTAAGCGAACATTGAGTTGATGCCGTTCGTTGCGCAGTGCCAACATTGTCTGTCGTGTCTCGACAAGTTGTTTCATTGTGGCATGCGAAGCACCATCAGCATCCACATACTGAACTTTCGCCATGAGTTCATGGATATTGAGTGGGGGTTCCTTCCCACGCATCTCGCGTTCATGCGCCAAAGAGACGGGACTCAAAATCGGCAAGGTACGAATATTAGACCTGTTCTCTATAAATTCCAGTTTATACACGGTATACAGTTGAATGCTGAACAAGACACCCAAAAACAGAGCAATGCCTTTCATCAAACGGATATGCGCCTGTGCACTCATGGACTTCCTCCCTTATCAATACTCTGCTCAATAATTCCCCGATCAATAGTCCCAATTTCAATAATTCCAAGCTCGACAGCCTGGGTACGCAATGCACGCTCTAAAGAGATCAATTCTCGCTGAACTCTTACAATTCTCTGATGGTCTTTTTTGAGGACTTCAACGCGTTGATAAATATTTTCTTTCTGCTGCGTACTGAGGGGGTATTCCGAACTTTCCAATGCATCAATTCCTTTGAGTACATCGTCTACACTGAGTGTGGAACCCAATCGTGCAAAACCATTGGCCATGTCTCTGGCTTCGAGCGCGTTGGGCATTTCTCCACCGAGTGCTTGAACTTCTTCGGCAGTCCACACACTTCTCTCGGGCACCACTTGATAAAAAGGTGTCAGCACATATTCGGTCCTCGGTGGACCACTGCAATACGCAATCACACCAGCGGTCAAGACGTTCAAACCCAGCAATAGTTGAACCAGCCCTTTCATTGCCACCTTCCTTGTCGCGTTTTCCCCAAAATGAGATACAGATAGATAACACATTCGACCATGTATCCCTATGAACCGTATTCGCCCCACCACTGCTGCCTGTTTTGCCGCGATTCGCAGTCCTGAACTCTATAGAAACTTTGCCATTCATGCGTTTGTGATGTTTCCAGCAGCGATGGTAATGTGTTGGCTGGGAACCCAGTTGGATGCGCACGTTGGTTGGCAAACTGTTGGACATCCCTTCTGGAGATATCCAGTCGGAGCCAGCGCGATTGCCATTGGTGGACTGTGGGTATGGTACGTGTATGGATATCTCTTCATTGCTGGAGGTGGCTCTCCTGGAACGCACGTCGACGGAGGACCTGTCCGATTGGTGGATACTGGACCCTACGCAACCATTCGACACCCCTCTGTGCTCGGCAAACTGCTTGGGGTCATTGGACTGGGTGTCATGTGGGGGTCCCCAGCGTTTTTACTGCTCTTTGTGCCCATATTGCTCGTCTATGCCATTGTTTCCAATCGCCTCATTCAAGAACGTTTTTGTCACCTTCGGTTTGGACAAGAGTACGCCACCTACTGTGAAGCCGTTCCAATGTTGATTCCCACGCCCACTTCTTTGCGCCGTTGGCAGACCAATGAAGCGGTTTTGCAAAACACCAGTCAGATTCAAGATCACACCCAACCTACTGGAATATGGAATGAGTTTCGATGGTATTTGCTGGGATTGTTGGGTCTATTGGCAGCATTTTACAGTATTGTATTGATCTATGCTTCATCTGTATAAAGCAACTGTTGAGTGCAACGTATCCGACACAAAAGAACATTGACCAGATTTGATTGACCGTTTTACATAAGAAACTTTGAGTGAGACCACATCGCCCATGACCCCTGAAGAATTGAGACAGTATTTTGACTTGGGAGAACCAGACGAACACGACACCATCAGCATCGCTTCGATGCGGCGGATATTGTATGACTATGCGCAAAACTTTGGGATCGAACTCAGGATTCAAGAACATTTACCCAGCAATCAGCGAGTCCGATTTGAACTGTTCACCGACTACTTTTTGAGAAACACCACCGAAACCGCTTTGATGGCCTATCATCCGTCTGGACAATTGCGCTGGAAGTCCAACCTTCCAGAAACACCACTCGAAGAAGAGCCAGACACCGCCCAAGTTCCAACAGAGATGCTTCCGCCTTCGGAGGAGGAGCAAGCCGTGTCTATGGATATGGCATTGGAAATTCTCTCCTCACTCCAGCACAATACTGGCACTGTGAGTTTCGCCGACTTTTTACGGTTTCACAACCCAGATGCCGATGAGTTTCGAACCCTCAATCTGAAGATTTGACCCATATGCGACGCCAGGCAAACAGCAAGAACATCCAATACCCAAACAACAGTCCCATCGTAGTCCATCCTGCACTGGGGTAATTGTCGGGGTACTGACCGATGGCGTAGGCCAACAAGACCAACAAAGGGGCCGATGTGATCAACGCAAATGCTGAACCCTTAGAGTAATTTGTTGCACACGGGGTACTCAAGTTGGGATCGATCATTCTCAACAACGACAGCCCCATCGGAAAGGTGCCGGTACAAGAACCAAACCAGACAACCAAGTGGTGAAACGGCAATCGTTCAAACACCCGTCGAAACAAAACCAGTGCCATGCCCAATGACGCCACACCACCCAAGGTCGTCAGCAACAATACCACCCCCAAATTTGAAGACAACACCGCAACTTGAATGGCCACCAATCCAGATGCTGTCGTCACATCCACCGTCAGATTGCTGAGCACTTGGAGACGTTGATTGTGCCCTTTTACACCATCAGCGTCAACGAAGCGAAGCAACATTTGTCGAATACCCATCGCGACGAACAACGCGATGACAAAGTGCAATCCCCAAAGCATGTTGACAATCTTGGGTTTGGACACCAACTGCTCGGTGACTCCATCAATCAGTACATACGTCAAAAAGTACGTGCCAATCACCAGTGCCACACTGTTGCTCAGTGTTTCTGGGCGACTCAGCCAATTGGGGACCGTCTGCTCGGTGACACCTGAGTCAAAAGACAAGCCCTCCAGATCACGTTCCACCCACCCTTTTTGACGACCGTACACAACCAACGGGATCCCCACGATCACACTCCAAACAAAGCCCATCGCAGCAATGATGATGCCAATGTCAGCCCCATTTTCCAAACCAGTCGTCTCCCATACCCGTCCAAACGACAATGCTTGACCTGGTCCCTGATTGAACCCAAGTGGCAACAGTAGGCCCAAACCGATATGCAATTGACTGCCTTGCAAAGCGGAAAGCAACATCACCACGGTCGCGCCCAAAAACCCTTGCATCGCACCCATTGAAGAAATCGCAAAGCCAATGGTGAGAGATTCCTTTGTTTTGGTGTTGGGTGGTGGAACCTGCAACCCAACCGTGATGAACACCAAGGCCAATCCGTGATAAACCAGTGTCTTGAGTACGTCGACATCCATCCAAGTCGGATCTATATACCGAGCAAGTACCCCTACGGCTCCGGCTACGATTGACAAAGGCAAATGCAACTGCTTGAGTTTGGGAATTCTGGTCAACCAAGAAGCGATGACAAAGCACACAGCCAGTCCAAACACTGTTTGCACCACTGGATTGGTAAAAAAATCAGACATCGATACTCCCGACAGGTCAAAGTCGATATATTCTCATATAAACTAACACCATTGAAAACTCTTGGAGCACAGATGGCCCTCAACTGGAACAACACACGCGAAATCGCTGAAGAACTCTACGATCTCAAGCCTGATATCCACCCATTGTCCATTCGGTTCACTGAATTACACGATTGGATTGTGGCACTGGAAGATTTTGATGGAGACCCTGAAGCTTCGACTGAAGGGCACCTCGAGGCCATTCAGATGATTTGGTATGAAGAATGGAAAGAAGACAATCCAGACGCAGACGATCCATACGATTTTTCAAAACGATGACGCCACTGAAAATTAAGAAACGCTTGTTTGGGTTTCTTTGCATCAGTTTTTGGACACATCACCCAAAATCATGCCCGAAAACCAAGCCAGTATTCGGGTTGGAAGATCATCTCGGCTAGCTTGAATCCCTGGAAAGTATGGAACAAAGGACAGTGTTTCTTCACCAAGATGATGCTGTATGGATGCATCCAGCCCCTGCTTCAATGACTGTTCGAGTTCGCTAAGACCAACAGTGTGCGATAGTGACGATTGAAAAGAGATATAGGCGACAGGTTGCTCAGAATTTCGATACAAATACTGAATGGACATAGGAACAATGGGTATTTTCAAATCTTGGGCAAGCAGCAGCACACCTTTTTTACACTTCAACGGCATGCATTGAGTCGGACGGTGTTCCCCTTGCGGAAAAATCCAAAACTGCGTAGACTCTGTGTTGAGATTGGACAGCCCCTTCAATTGCGCAATGGCTTGCTCTTTGGAGTCTGTATTCAAGGGAATCGACCCACACCAACGTAGAAACGGCAATCGACGCAGCGTCTGTTGGGCAACCAAAACAAAGGCACGTGGTCCCAACAAACCACTCAACAAAAAATACATGCAAGAATCCCAATAACACACGTGATTGGGGGCAATGATGACGCTTTGTTCGATGAGCAAGTGTTGAACCTGTTCAAGATTCTGAATGTATACCTGCTCAAGATTCTGACCAAGTTTACGCACCATCAACCATCGAATGAATCGATAAAACAACGGTACGCGCTCGTCTTTAGAATGATTTCCCATTGGGTGTCTACGATTTGACGTTGCCATAGGTGCGCCCTTTCCACTCCACACCCTTGGTTAAAGTTTGCAGTCCGGAGTTGAAAAATATTCCGATGGCGATCACACTGGCAATTGGATGACACAAAACGGACGACCAGGACTGTTCATATCGAAGAGCCAGCAGTACCCTCAGCGTGTAATTCGCCCCAACACCCCCTAGTACCCAACCAACCATGGATGGTTCCAACAACGGCAGACAGGCCAGCAATACAAAGGGGAGCACAAAACAGAGTGTGTACAATGCAATGACAAAGAGCCACAAGAAAATATTCTGCTTCAAGCCCAAAAAGACATTTTTACTAAACCCTTGCCAAATGTCAGACAAAGAAGAATACATACGACAAGAAACGAGTTGGTGCCCATCCACAAACCGCACCGTCTGTCCATTCTTCTTGAATAGGGTGGCCAATGCCATATCGTCAACCAACTGATTTGGAATCGCAGCAAAACCACCCGATTGATTGTACGCCTCAGATTTAATAGCCAAGACCTGACCAATGGCGGCTGTCATGGATGGAAAGGGCAATCGACGCACCAGTTCGAGTGGAAGCCAAGACACAAAGGTAAGGTGTAGAAAGGGCATGAGCAATTGCTCAGAAAAGGTCTGCATGGTTTGCTTTGGCAGAACAGAAACCATATCAGACGGCAATGTTTGACTATAGGCGATGCTCCGAACGTGACGCAAGCACCCAGACATCAACCTGGTGTCGGCATCCAAAAAAACAAAAATGTCTCCCGAAGCACTTTTCGAAAGTTGATGACAAGCGTGGTTCTTTCCGGCCCAACCCATTGGTAAAGCGGCTCCATGCAGAACCTTCAAGGATGGGTACCGCACTTGAATAGCTTTGAGTTGTTCAGCGGTTGCGTCTGTACTGTTGTCATTGTAGACAATCACTTCAAATGGAGCAGTGTCTGAATCATAGACGTGTTCAAGGCACTGTCTAATATTGTGTTCTTCGTTTCGCACGGGAATCAACACAGAAATGCGAGCCGTTGAAGCGTCACGTGTTTTTCCAACAGGCCTGTACCAAGTCAAGAAATTGACAACTGCAATCAACAATGGCGTCAAACAAAGAGCAAACAAAGCCGCCATCATCGATGCTCTCCCAACATATCGCTCAGTTCTTTTCTTGAACCAGATGATACATACTGCAATTTTGAAAAGTGAATAGGCATTATATTGTCTTATAGTCTTTTTTGGGACAGAGACGAACACAGCAGAGAAATTAGGATGACCCAGTATTGATTTAAAGTCTAGTATAAAATGATGGATCATTTTTCTGATTAAACGTACTCTTTCAAAAATTAGTGCATTATTTTGCATATATTAACTTTATACAACAAAACAAGTTTGTGAGTTTAATACTTTACGTACAATCATCCCAAAAATACGTACATACCAACACATCATCAGAATACATTGAATAGGTTTTCTGCATCTAAAATTCAAATAATGCAGAAATTTGGCTGTATACTTCTTTAAAATATGGTCAATGAGAATCAATATTGTACAATTAACTATTCAAAAGTCGTTTTTGAATAGATAATGAACAGGTTCAAATTGGAGTAAACCATGAACAACTTATTACTGGCTGCCAGCAATCTTGGAACAGAAGATTACACTGGTTTCACATTTTTCATCGGCACAATGGCCATGATGGCTGCAACAGCATTCTTTTTGCTGGAGCGCAACTCTGTAGAAGGTAAGTGGCGTCTGTCATTGACTGTATCTGCGTTGATTACTGGAATTGCATGCGTGCACTACTACTACATGCGTGACTTCTGGATTCAAACTGGAACTTCTCCCACAGCATTCCGTTACATCGACTGGATTTTGACTGTACCATTGATGTGTGTTGAATTCTATCTTCTCACAAAACCATTCGGCGCGAAAGGCAGCACACTCTTCAAGTTGATCGTTGCTTCTGTTTGGATGTTGGTCACCGGATACATTGGTGAAGCTGCAATCCTCGGTGGTGGCTCTGTCCTTTGGGGATTCATTTCAACAATCGGTTACGCCTACATCGTATACGAAGTATTCGCTGGCGACGTACGCAAACTTTCTCAGTCCAGTGACTCTCCTGAGTTGAAGCAAGCCATGTTCTTGTTGGGTATCTTCATCACATTGGGATGGTCTATCTACCCGATTGGTTACATGACTATGCCAGACAACTGGATGGCCGGTATGTTTGAAATGAACATCGTATACAACATTGCAGACGCAATCAACAAGATTGGATTCGGTCTCGTAGTATACAGCGTTGCCAAAGCAGAGAGTGAAAAGATTCGCGCACAACAAGCAGCATAATCTGAACTCGTTCTTCACAAAACCACTCCATTTGGGGTGGTTTTCTTTTTTCTCAACGTCACTCAGCAATGGACTTCCATGTCAACCTCGAAGGCCACATCTCATCAGGACTTGCTTCCGGAGTACGATTTTGTATTTTGTGGATTGGGCATCGCAGCTTGCTTGATTCTACGAGCGTTCGAACGACGTGGGATCTTGAGCCAGTACTCTATATTAATTGTGGAGCCAACACACAAACACACACCCAAAACATTGTGTTTTTGGGCATCTCCGACCGATCCCATTGTCTTGGAGCATCAAGATGTCATACAACGGCACTGGAAATTTGCCGAAGTACCTCCACTTCCAAAACAATGCATTGCCCCCAATCAATATTACCAAATTGAGAGTCAAAAACTGTTTGATTCCACAACTCGATTGTGTAGACAACATGGCATTCAAATCCTTCGAGACAGTGTAGAAAAGATTGATGCAATAGAAGGCTCCAAGTCTTTGCGCATTGATACTGCCAATACAACCATCATCAGCCAACAAGTTTTTGATGGCCGTCCCCTTGCCTCTTCAACAAATTCTTCAAGAGGGTTGCTTCAATCCTTCGTTGGATTCTTTATCGAACTTTCAGAACCCAACATCCAAGAGGACACTTTGACCCTGATGGATTTTGATATTCCACAGGATGATGCCACACAATTTATGTACATTCTTCCGGAAAGTTCAACGCGTGCTTTGGTTGAGTGCACTCGATTTGGAATTGCTCCCATCGAGACCAAAAGAGCTGAGCAACACCTCGAACACTACATACAGAAAAAATGGGGTTCATTTACGGTTCTGAACACAGAACGGGGCATCATCTCAATGTCAATCCATTCGAGTACTCCATCCTCTCTACCCAATTGTCTGTCTATTGGATCTCGCGCTGGTGCCGTCAAACCCAGTACGGGCTACGCGTTTGAAACCATGTACGAACACGCAACAGAAATTTGTATGGATCTAGATCGACAACCCACAATTACCCCCCAGCCACGATTCACATTTTACGACGATCTACTCATTCACATTTTGATGACAAAACCACACTTGGGCAAGGACATCTTTAAAGAACTTTTTCGAAGCCAACAGCTTGCCAGAGTTCTCAAATTTCTTCGACAACAGACAAGTATTTGGGAAGAGATCGAAATTTTTGCTGGATTGCCTTGGACACCTTTTTTACAGGCTCTAATTCAAAGACGTCTTTTTACTCCCTCAATCCTATTGCTGATGACAACGAGTGTATTGATCGTCCTATACCAACTGTTTCCCATTTATACTGGCTATGCTGGCTGGGTGTTGTTGGGACTTGGTATGCTGGCGATTGGCATACCCCATGGAGCTTTGGATTATCATACCGTTGGCGAACAAGGTGTCTCCAGATGGAATGGGTCATTTCACATGCGCTATTGGGGTTTAATTGCAAGTATGGCAGTACTGTGGCTACTCAGTCCAACTGTTGGTTTGGGGGTATTTGTACTCACCTCAGCTTGGCATTTTGGCCAAACGGACTTTCAGCATTGGAAACTGCCGGAGCATACAGTGTCTATTTTTCTATGGGGACTATCGGTGTTGGGATGGATCATCCTGTCTCATCCTGAAGACAGTCAGATTGTTGTTGAACTGCTGTCGGTACACTCTAGCCTACCACTGCAGAATTCCATTGGCTGGTTGTTGTCCATGGCATTCCTACAAGTGGGTTTGCTATTCAAAACACGTTCAGTGCAGTTGTTCTTGTCCACGATCTCTTTGTGGGCATCGGCATGGTTGCCACTCCCTATGGCATTCGGTCTATACTTTATTGGGCAACACAGTTTGGAAGCGTGGACCCACCTCAAAGAAGCCATCACCCTATCTGATCGATCCATGTGGCAAGAAGCATTGCCGTTGACGATTGGGGCATTTCTCTTTTGTGCAATCTTTGTACTGACACTCTCTCTACAGCCCTTTCATTTAGGATGGATCATCATTGCGGGGTCCTGTATCACTTTTCCACACATCTTGTACATGGACTCATTTTACCGAAGAAGAGCACGAAACAACCAACAGACACACATATTGTCGCGGTAATCATGAACGGCGGAGAGGCTCTCACACCAGTCCAATCCACAACCAAAGCCCCACAAAAATTAACAACAATCCAAGCGAACGGTCGACCCACTGTCCTTGCTTAGCCAACCACTCCACTGCCCCTGTTTGCACAAGCATCATCGCAACAAACACATACCAACAGGCATCGATCGTCAACGCCAACCCAGCAACTCCAGTGCGCTCCATATTACTGGCTTCGGGCGGAATCAAGGGCCCCAACAGTGCTAGAAAGAACACAGCAGTTTTCGGATTGAGTCCCGAAATGGCCAATCCGTCGATAAACCCTCGATGAAGCATGCTTTCATCCGATTTCATGTTTCCTTCACCGGCATGCTGAATGGCTTTGCTCCCCATCCAAATCAAGTATGCGCCACCCAAAACCTCTACGAACAACATTGCTTGTGGAACCTGTTGTAGTACAAACGACATGCCGACCACAGCCACCAATGCATACAACCCAATTCCCAGTGCATGTCCAATACCGGTCAACGCTCCCTGTACACGCCCTCCGGCGATGGTATTGCGAATGACCACAGCCAAACTTGGGCCTGGGGACATTGCCCCCATTGCACAAATTGAAGCGATTGACAGCCATGCAGACAGTTCCATTTATGACTCTCTAATCGCTCAGAAAATAAGTTAATACAAAATCTCGGTTATTCACAGCCACTCGATAGTTGAAGTGAATACTCAGGCTCACCCCCCGAAGGGACGACTACAATGTACACTTGTTGACCTTCAGCATCACACACAACTTCACAATTACTGGACGAATCTTCAGCGTGTACATGGACCACACTTTGACCGTCAACACTGCAAGCACCGGTTTCCAACAAATTTATTCCACAAGTGGACCCGGAAAAGATCGAAGCCACGGCAACCTGTTCAACAGTCCAATCAAATACGTCTCTGGAGAAGGCGTCTTCTTCTGTCCCAAAATAGAACCCTGCAACAAAGGCATCCCAGTCTTCTTGGCTATCGATGGTCAAACCGGCTGTACCAATGGGTTCGCCCAGGGAAGCCCGCCCTTCATATAGAACTTCATATGTCTCTGTGATTCCTTCGCAAGGGTTGTCTATCTGTACTGCGTTTTTGGATTCCGCAGTATCGGTGGATTTCTCCATACACCCCAACATCCACAACAGGACAATCATCGACATATCTTCTCCTTGCATGATGCATCCAAATACACTGTATCACACATACAATACAGGCAAAGCCACTTAGTCCGCCAAGATCTGTCTCAATTCCTGACTGCGTTGTGTATTCCCCACTGCATCGGCTGCCTGCAACCACGCTTCCAAATACCCCTTTGACAAACCGATCTGGGGTCCCGTTTCTGCCAATTCAAAAGCCTGTTCAGACAACCCAGACTCCAATGCACTGCGAATGGCAAACTCACGACTTTGATGGTGGGTGTGCGCCTGTTGACTCGCTTCTGTAAAAGAATGAAATGCCGATTCAAACTGACCAATTCGTATCCGGTGTAAGCCTTGAAGGTGCCAGGCATACCCAGATTTTGGCAACACCCGAACAGCCTCAGAGAACAGTGCCTTGTCGCTGGACCAAATGCTGGCTCGATCCCAGTGAATCAACCCCGTCGATAGAACCCAAATCAGCAGCAGTCCCTGCATGATGCTCCTCGAAATCCCAACTTGTGAAAGCACACTACAACTCAACCAAACAAATCCAACGCTCGCCATGTACAAATAGCGCTCGGCCGCAAAGTAGCCCACCCACACAGGTGGTAAACTGATGATCAAGGCACCCATTGCGATGAGCCACCCAACAACGCTCTCTCCCCTCCACAGCATCCAAGCACACCATGCCCACCCTATCAAGACAGACCAAAGAGGCAGCACCCACACATCTCGAACCGGATAATGTGGAAAGGGGTTCAACCAACTAAACCACCCCATGCCAAGGGTGAAGAACGTCGTCCGAGGAACAGAGTCGAAACTATGAGGCCACACGGTGTGCACCTGCATGATCATCCGTAGCCCCAAAACGACAATCAACGCACTCCCAATGGAATATCCCCATTTTGGAAAAACGAAAGGGTCTCCTTGTTGACGCCTCGTCCACAGCCAGTCGATGGTGTACACCAATATTGGAATGAGGGCGACTTCTTTGGATAGCAAACCACAACAGAAACTCAGACCAATCCACCAAGGAGACCATTGATTGCACAAACCATAGACCGTCCAAAGTGCAAAATGAAGCGCCAAGATGTCTGGCAAACAACTGACCCAACCCAACACCTCAGTTTGAATGGGGTGTAGAGCAAACAATGCCATTCCCGCTAGCACTACAGCATCGTCAAAGTTTTTGTGCAACCAGCAACCCAACAAGAGCGTTGACCCCAAATGTGTGATCAATGCAATCCAGTGCAACAGTTGAACCTTCGGTACCAGTGCAAACAGGGTCATCGGTATTGGTCGATAATACTGGGTGGCGATTTCCCCACCTTGCACCGATTGTGTCCAAATACTCCACACACTATCGATTTGCCACACCCCTTCGGTTAGCAATATGTGATCATCCCACACCAAGCCACCTTGAGAATAGGGCCACAAACACACCAGACACAAGAGCATCAGTGCAACAGAAGATACTCTCATGGTGTCACCCCACGACCAACTACGGGATCGGGCATCCGATGACGCCCATTCCCCAAATCCATGCCACTGGGCAACGTCCAACTCGGCAAGGCAATCACTGTAACTCCAGTCCAATTGGCGACGGACCACACGCGCAATTGCTCTCCCCTCAATACAGGTTCTCCAAACAATTGACCGTAAATCTTGGCTAAGTTGGGTACCAACCCCATCAGTGGCCTCGGTATGAGTTTGGAATCCAAGACGATCAACTCCAGTTCAGTTTGCACAAGTTGATCGATGTCAGACGCAGAAATATTCAACGTCGGATTTTGGGCGCCCAACTCGTACTCGGACAAGCCCTTCAACAGTGCATTGCCATCCACAAACTCATCCCACTCGGTCGGTCGCACCCTATCCACCCACATACCGTGACCGTTCAACAACTTCTTACCGTGGGTCAGTTGCAACAACAACGGCAACTGCGTATTGGCAACTGCGGGGTTGAGTGGGTGCATCCACAGCCCCTCCCCTTCCAACGTCGTCAATGGTTGATAGGCAGACACTGGATGTTCAATGGGTGTGTGGTTGGCATGAAAAGGTCGATCCCCCTGTACCCAAAGAGAACCAGGGACACTCAAAGCCAAGACAATTGCCGCCAGGGGTCTCCAACGCATCGACAGTGTACTAAGCAACGCACGTCCACCCAAACCAGCCAGCACACCCCACCCAACAGTCCAAAGCAACAAATGACGGGAGGGCCACCAAAACCGACGTACAGGAACCGACCAGCCATACACCCATTCAAAGAGGGGCGTCTTGGGTCCAAAAGCCAATAACCCAAACAGTCCACAAAGGGACACCGTACTCAATAAAGCAAAGCGCGTGGTCGGTGAATTTCGGTGACGAATTACGGACACACACCCAAAAATTGCCAGTGCCAAAGTGGGAATAGACTGTACTGCACCGGCTGTTCGTCCATAGGGTACAAGCCATGAACCAGACCACGTCAATGCGTCGGAAAATGCATCGGCGGATGGAAATTTGACTTCCTCCACCCCTGGTACCAACCCCCAATGTTGCCAGTACACCCAAGCAACAGGGGCGATCACCACCCAAGAAGTCAGCATCGCCAGTCCAATGTTGAGCAATCGTGGTTTGGAAATCGTGTCTGGTTTCAACAAAACTGCCACACCCGAATACACCAGTGCTGCCAACACAAAGAAATAGGCATAATACCAATAAAAAATGCCAGTCAACCCAACCGTGACACCACACAAAGTAGCCCAGCCTTTGCGACGCTCTCCTGTGAACAGTCCTACAAACAAAGCCAAAGACGCAATAAGCCACACACCATCCAGTTGGGAAAATCGTCCAGCGTTGATCTCTCGTGTCCAAAATCCGGAAGACACAATGACCATGCTCGGAATCAACGAAGCCCACCTTCCCAATGACAGCACGCGCCCAAGGCCATACCCTCCGAGTCCCATTCCCACAAAATACAACAACACCAGTGGCACCACCGCCGTCGGCCATCCCAACCAAGGATGAAACAGGGCATACAACAATCCTTCTGTACCATTCCCAGCCAACCAAGGATGATCACCAATCGGCACATAATATTCAGCATTGTGAATCAATGACTCCCCTGACCACAGTCTTTCGGCCACCCACACCAACAACCAGTGATTGCCGATGTTGTCTGGATGCCCCCATCCACCAATCAAATAGTCACTGGGGTTCCACAACACGGGTCCCAGCCGCAGTCCACCAATCAACAAGGATGAGAATACACAGCAAATAAACGGCGCGTAGGAGTTGGGTGCGTTGAATGGTAGCGATGGTTCTATGGACATTCAGAGACTCGGGTTCTCTGTTGAGTATCGACCGTCCAATCGGGTGTCAATGCAAAGAGTCGATAGCCCATCGAAACAGAGTCAAGGCGTCGATGAAACTGATCCCAAGGCTCAGATACCACACGCTTGGCATCCATTGAAGCATGGTGTACCGTGATCGAGCGGTCTACCTTCTCAAAAATCATACCGTGCACCAAACCAAAGTCTCCGATCGTACTCCACCGTTCAATCCAAGCCGGACTGGCGACAAAGAAACCCACATACCATCCATCGGATAAGCTCTGCAAGCACTCTGTACTGCGGGTTGTTGACATGTAGGCGATCACATGATGCTCTACTCCAAACTTGGACTCTTGAAACAATGGACTGGAATATCCATGTTTCTGTCTGAACTGACGAAGGTTCAACACCCGCTCGACACTGCTATCCGTTTGGCAAGCAGTCGAAGTCAAAGAGACCAAGGGTTCTGGTTGATACAGCACCCATCGATCGACAAAATGCTTGCGGTTGCCAAAGGACACACCGTCATAATATCGCAACGCATCCATGTACTGCCGAAATTCCGTTTCAGAACCCTTGGCGTACGCCGTCGACACTGTCCACTGCAACCACGTTTGACAATTGACGGTCTGAGGGATGTACCGAGAATCGGAGTCGAAACACCCCTCTCCTTCACCCAAACCATCTTGCCCATGTATGGAAAATGTCTTGGAACGTTCTATGGCATCCTTGAACTGTGGCTCAGCATGAAGCAAAGAGGTGAACATCCAAACCAACATCCCAAACACCCCATGCTGTATGAATCTACAAGAGTACTAGTCTTGTAAGAGTTCCTCAATTGCCGCAAAATAGGCGTCACGACTGGCATCGGCTTTTAGACGATGGCCATCTTTAACCGGTACCAAACGGGCATTGATCGACGAATCCGCCAAGATCTCACTGCCAGCAAAGTCTACAATTGGGTCGTCTGTTCCGTGAACATATATCGCTTTCAAGTCAATTGGCAATCGATCTGTGACCCCGAATTTATGGGCTGCTTGTGCCAAAAACACGGTTGGACCATTCCAGCCACCTTCCATAATTACCTGTGTTAACACCGCTCCACCAAATGAAGAGGCCACAACCACATCTGGCTTATGAATGGCAATATCACTCTTCAACATCTCGACATAACGCCAAAAGTCCTTCATTTCAGGCAACGGACAAGGCATGGGTTTATCTTTCTCAAGTTGCACAGGATCATCTGTCGGATAGTCGTTGCCCACAAAATTGCAATGTGCGAAACGCTCTTTAATTTTGGTCGCCTTATTGCCCTGCCCACTTGAGCCACGTCCGTGACAATACATGATCGTTTTCATAATTTCTCTCCCAAATGAAAATATACGGTACAGTTTCCTAAGTATACCAAACAAAAGGTACATAGGCTACCAAAATCAAAGCGATTCCCATCACCAGCATCGGCAACCACAGATGTTCGTTGTCTTCCCAAAAGTCCAGCTCTTCATCTTCGAGATTTGCTTCTGGGCCAATGACTTGTCGCGCCAACAAATGGTTCAACGCCACCGGTGGTGTCAAATATCCAAGTTCAAATGCCACCAGCACCATCATCCAAAAATGAACGGGATCAATACCGTTGTCATACGCCACCTTGGCCAGCGTTACGGAAACCAACACGACTGCACCAAGCGCATCCATCGTCATTCCCACCAACACCATCAACCCAACCAGTGCGGTCATCGCCCCGACAGGTCCACCAAGGTCTTGTGGGAAGAAAGACATAATCTCAGCACGTTCAACCACCCCTCCCAAAGCAACGGAGGCACCCATCAAGACCAGCAACGCCCCAATGTGCGTCGACGATTCCAACGTAGCATCCACCAGTGTTGGAAAAACTGTTCTTTGATCGGCTTCTTCAGGTAAGGTAGGACGCACACGAAGTCGCTCCCACACAACCAGCACCAACAACAACCCAGGCAAGATCAGAGCCGCCGTTTGTTCATTGACCCACATGTCCAACAGAACACCGTAGGCCAACCAACCAGCAACCAACCAACCAACATAGGGCAACAGTTCTTTGACGGCTTGACCAAACTGTGCTCGCGCGTTCTCTCTAGGCTCGATGGTCAATGGCTGAGGATTTCTCCACAAGAAGGCTCCCAACAACAGTACCGCTGTCAACACAAAGACCCAAAGCCCTTGCGCAAACAACTCATCGGTCGTGACCTGCTTATTCAATACCGCAACTAGGACCACCACCAAGCACGGTCGCAACACCACGCCCAGCGATCCCGACATTGCGGTGGCAGCCAACGCCATTCGCTTGCTGGCTCCCGCACTGCGCAACTGCTCGAAAATCACAGACCCAGCGGCGATCACAAATATGCCAGAAGCACCAGAATATGCAGTCGGAATTGCAGCAAGCACCACCGCCAACCATGCGAGCACACCGATGGGTAAGCCCCATGGCGTCAACAATCCAAAAGCCAAACGTGCAACTCGAGTGGTCGCAAACAACATCCCTGCCCAGATGTACAAGCCAATTCCAAGATAAATTGTCGGATGCTGAATGAATTTATGCAGGTAAATCGCCTGGCCAGAACCATGTCCTTCAACGCCCAAGAACCAAACACCGGCAATCAACCCCATGTAGGTGAACAACGGAATGGTCATCAACAATCGAGCAATCGATACAGATTGCGTTTTTGGAAAGTCACGACTTTGTATCAAATGAACAATATTGATGGCAACCAATCCTGCGAAGCCAACACACCAAAGCAATGGAATCCCCGCATGTTCAGCCTGTGCGGCAGAATTCTGTTGAACTTGGTAATCGTTCCAACACGACACGAGCCACAGCGAATGAACAACCAACTGAAGTCCTTGAGACACTCGCTGCTCCAATTGACTCTCGGCTTCGCGCAGTGCGATGTGCTCGTTGCGCAAGGTGACAGAGATTGCCCCCAGCAAGGTCAGCAATATCAGCATGTGTTTCCAATAAGGAAACTTGGCCATGGCGCTGAATGTCATCTCAACACTGCGATAGGCTCGCACGTCTGGCGTCAACCTAGATTGAACATCTGCATAGGCACTTTGTCTCAAGGCGCAACGCTCTGTCAATGTCTGCAAGGCTACACAATTCACCGTTGTTTTTGGCGCTTCCTCCGCAAAGGGGTCCGCCTCTTCTCCAAATGGGTCATTCGCAACAGCATCACCGAATGGATCGGCTTCTTCTGGTTCAGCAAAAGGATCCTGCTCTGGCTCTTCTGGCGCTAGTTGTTCTGGTTCCCCTACGCCATCCACAAAAGGATCGACGTCCGCATCCTCGGCAAACGGGTCCTCTTCTGAGTCTTCCAGAGCGTCGTCACTGAACGGATCGTCTTCTACATCATCTGCAAATGGGTCGACTTCATCGGCGTCATCGAACTTTTGCGGTGCCACATCGTTGCTCACCGGACAACTTTGTAGTTGAGTTTCCAGAGCCTGCAAATCACAGTCTGGAGGTTCTGGATCATAGCGCAACTCTTGGTACCCATCCCAAATCGAGTCACCAATCAATACCAGTTTCGCGGACAGAGACGGTCCCAGACCAAACAACAACGCACAGAAAAGCACCCCAAAGATGCCTAGTGCAACGACTTGACGAATGCGTTCAACCATTTTTATTCTTTGTCTTCAGCACACTCGGCGCGGGTCGGATCGACTTTGCACCGCTTGTCTCTCATCACACCCAGCATTTTTGCGTTGTACGCTTTGTGATTGTCACGCAGATCGATCCGAGAACGCTGAAACATGTCATCAAAGTCCGGGATATCTGAAGCCGGCAAATCGATCCAATACTTGCTTGGAATCGCGGATTCTGCTTTGGTCACATAGCCCATCGCCTCATCAAAATGAGACCAGAAAAACTGGCGAGACTTGGCTGAAAAATCGGCGGGGAAGACATCTTCACGCGCCATGACCTGCATTGTAGCCTGGGCGATTGGCAATCGAACGATCCCACCTTTGTCCCCAAGTCCTTTCCACAATTCGAAAGGCTGATAGGCAGGTGCAGAAATGTAGCAAGCATCCACATCTCCGTTGTTAAATTTCGGTCCAATACTCCCCAAATCTGCTGGAACCATAATGGCACCAATCTTTTCAACCATGACGACAGATGGCTTGTCATAATCCATCGTCGCAATCTTTTTGCCAGCGAGTTCTTCCACTGTGTCAATGCTGCGGTCTCGAACGAGAACATAAACGGCACCAATTGGGATAATCCCCACTGTTGCGTTGCCTGACTTGGTCATCATCTTGGCAGCTCCACCAGATGTCGTCAATGTCTTGACCATATTCTTCAGCAATGGATAGGTCGGCAAAGCACCAATGGCTTCAATTGTTGTGGGAAAGTTGTTGAAACGCTGTAACCGCACACCCGTGGCCACAACAGCATCACATTGCTTGGCTTCATAATCTTTGACTGCAGTTTCTTCATCGGTGTACACTTTCACCTCTAGAGATACCCCCCAAGAAGAGGCTTCTAGCGCATATTGGTCCAACAACCGATAATAGTCCCCTGCTTTACCCGCTGGATCAAACACACAGACGCTTTGTGCGTTGGCAGTGGTGATCATCCCAAAAGTCGCCAGACCAACCACCGCAGTGCGTTGAAGCAGTTGCTGAACACCGACCATCCAATTTCCGACTCGTTTCAAAAACATCCTTGTCTCCTTCATCCTTGTTGCTGTATCGTTGATGCAAGGTCTTTACACACCAACCTTAACCCATTCAGATCGACTTTTCTTCCTTTGAGTTGCCTCTTATTCTTCACCAAAGGGGTCTTCGCTGCCAAATGGGTCTTCTGTTTCACTGTCGGACTCAACCGCATCTTCGGTTGAAATCGGCATGTTCCCAAGAACAGACGTTCGATGCCCAGTGGTTTGAATCCAATACAAGTCAGACTGATGAAGCGCCACTTCATAGGCATACTGATCAAAGAAAGCCCACTCTTGGGCGCGCTCTACCTCTGACAGAGAAGTACCATATCCAGTCAAAAAGTCGATCATTCTGTCTGTGTCTCCAGCGTTGTTGGCCAGTAGAGCCCCAATGGCATAGGACACGCGCACCCCAGACTGAGCGCCTTGTGCTGCCGCATCTTCCAACATCTTCCAAGGGTCTACGTCATCTGGACCAGAGCCAGGAATGGTTGCCCAAATCCCTCCTTGAAGCGCTGTCGGCACGCCCCACCAAGTGTCGTTGTCCAGACAGCTGGCAGCTCGGGCAATCTTTGGCAACAAGTCCAACGGAACGCCCACTGTGCCATTGCTTTGTTTGTCGTGCAACACCGCAAACGTTCCTGAAATTAAAGCGACCAAGTACGCAACCTCATCACGCTCTGCGATGGTGGGACACGGTGTGTCTACACTTCCAAAGGCTTGCTCAGCATGTTGAAATGCCGCATAAAATCGACGGGCACTCATCGCATCCCATCGCTCAGCTGAAATCTGAGCATCTTTGATTTCTGGAACCCGATAGGGATCGGTCAAAGGACGTTGAACTTTTGCCCGTTCTGCTCGAAGACGTTCTTCCCATGCTCGACTTTGCGAACACATCGCGCTCGTACCGTTGCTGATCAACAGACCCAAGTCCGGACTCTTTCGTCCTTTTGTAGCCATGAGCACGTGATTGAGAGATTCCCCAAGAGCACAAGGCATTTGCGTATCCCCGACCACCCTCGCTTGGCCAACGATTCGATCTACCGTCACTCGATCAACAATCGTTGTGACACAGCCAATCGATAGCATCCATCCCAACAACAACATGGCACAGCCCCCAATTCCAGAGTAAATGATACTGTGTACTTTTTAACCGATGATAGAGGCACCGTACAATGAAAATGCTGTGGGCAACCGACATTCACCTAGACAGTGCAGACCAACAAGCACGCTCCAAATTCATCGATCAAATCAACACAGCAAATGGCGATGCCTTGTTGATTACAGGGGATATAGCGAACGGGCAAACCATTCGTGCAGAACTGAGTTGGATACTCGAGCAAACAAGTCTACCCCTGTATTTTGTTCTCGGAAACCATGATTATTACCACGCCGACATTGCCAGTGTGCAAAGCGCAATCGGAGGCTTGACGGCTCTACATCCAAAACTGACTTGGTTGGACAAGACCTCAGCCATCTCTCTTTGCGACGATCGATACCTCATTGGGCACAGTGGTTGGGGAGATGCACGCAACGGAGATTTTCTACGCACTCCAATCAGAATCAACGACCACAGATTGATACAGGACCTGACTGGACACAATCGAAGTGACCTCCAGCAAAAACTGCACCAACTTGGTGATGATGCGGCTCAACATCTAGCACAAACGATCTCCACGCTATTTCAAGAACAAAACACAATCCGTGAAGTTGTCGTTGCCACACATGTACCACCATTTCCAGAGTCCGCCTGGTACATGGGCCACTCAGGTGCAGAAGATTGGATTCCAGATTTCACCTGCAAGGCTGTTGGGGATCTTCTCTTAACAGTCGCAACCAGACACCCACAAACACAGTGGACGGTGCTGTGCGGCCATGGCCATCATCCAGGTGCAGTCCAACTGCGCGACAATCTGATTGTTCACACAGGAAAGGCTGACTATGGACACCCTGTGGTAGATCGGTGTATAGAATTTACCTGAATTACGCAGCCCGCTGTTGCTTTATCAATCGCAAAGCGTGTGCAAGAATGTGCTTACAGCCAAGCGCCTGTCGCTGAAAAGGTTCCAAGTCTCCGAAAAACGCGCACGAGCAATACACCTTACCGGTTGTGAAAAGCCAAGCCTCATAGCGCTCACCATTTGACCCCTCAACCATCGCTTTCGAATGGCCATTGTAGGACGTGGTGATGGACAACAGTTTTGGTGAATCTTCAATGTCTCTCGCTCGACACAATAATTTTGTCCCACCTGTTTTGGAACGGTTTTGCCAAATCAAACGGTTTGCCTTTTCTAAAATACTGTCCATAAATCCTCCATTGGAAGTATTGTATTTTAGCATTTTTGAGTGTTAGCAAAATCAGTTTCGGTCATATTATGACCATATCGAAACCTTATTGGACTAAGGTCAACCTCAGATAGAATTTAGACTGGTGCCCGCTCAACCAAGATGCGACCTCGGGCCAACCCCGAAAGAAGCTCTGACATCATGACAAAAAATCGTTGTTCAGATTCTACGATGCGCTGTATACTGTCCTCCATCAACGACAATCTACCTTCAATGTTCTGTACGGATTCTTCGTTCTCAAACTTCTCGGAAGAATCAAACACAGTCTCAATATCGGTCCAGTCCAACTCGGGAATTTTTTTCAGCATCACAGAAGAGTCCGCCAATAACACTGTTGATAGTTGCTGCCAGTACCGTTGAGACTTACGAAAGTCCAAAGTCATTGACTTCAGTTCAGGACATTGAAGGTGATCAGAACACTGCAGTAAAAATTGAATGTACCGCTCTCGAAATGCAATATCGGCTGCGGCGTGTATCTCGTGGTACACCTGAACGGCAGCCCAAAAGTACTCGCTCTGCGTAGAAAGAATGCTCTGCCAACTCTTTCGCAAAGAGGGTCTGCGTATATGGTTGATCCAATTTTGGACTTGAACCTCAATGCCCGTAGAATTGATGAAGTGTGCACACTGTTCAGCCAAAACCAAATGAATGATTCCGTCTATACTTTTGGAGGAGATGTCTTCGACCAACCACAACTTTTCCCCTCGTTTTGGAGAAAAGATATCTTGATGCCAACGCTTGCCGATTTTGTTTTCGGCCCACCAAGGCTGACCATCCCCCATTCTACCCAGTTTCCAGACACCTCGACGATTGATGTAAAACACATTTTCAGTCAGTTCAAGCAAATCAGCTACTTGTTCTGCTGTCCATTGATTGTTCAAGGCATACTCCTCAAACCCAAGTTGCATCGTCTGACAAAAATGTGCGAACGATGCCCGATGGGTTTGAATCTGTACACGGACCGGTCGATCCCTCAACAAATTGCTTTGCTGAGCGATATCCACACCACCCAATAAACCAAATGCCAATGTTTCCCAGTTTCTTGTCGATTCGATATCCACCCCGTCAAGGTCGCTGAGCAAATGCCATAGAACTTCTGAAGACTCGACATCTACAACGTTTTTCGCTTGAATATCTTTGGGGGGTTTGGAACACATAGAAAACTCCGATAACAATACTATGTCATTTCTATTAATACATTATTATTGCATATGATAAAAGAATTGATAAATATGGACACAAAATGTCCGAACAAACCCACTTTTTGGAATTGTATATGAACATCGAACAAGCTCTACAACGACTGTTCACCCTCCCCAATCACAAACTGATTTTGCAAGGAACGTCTCATTGGATATGCATTCGCAGCTACACCCCTGCCAGTCGAATGTTGTTTGAAGTGTGTAGCAATAAAAATCTACCCGTCGACCAACGGCTGTCCGATGCGCAAATACACCAACTGTTCGACTTGGAACTCAAACCTCGACGACAAGGCTATTCTATCGGTAAACTCTTCACTGTGTCCAATGTGGACTCCCTGACTGAATTGCACTCTCTCATCAAGGCCATCTGTGACACCGTCTTTCAAGTCGATGCATCGACATTGTCACTGACGTTGACAGACAGTCCACCTTCGCAACTGTACAATCGAAGTCTCCTTGGACAAATGAAGCAACTGGCTCGAAGCAAAGAACATCAACTTCGCTTGAAAATGTACACGACGTTGATTGACGCAACGCTACTCGCTCTTGTCAATGACGATGGCAAGTTAAAAAAATGCGATACCATTGGTAATTTTGACTGTTTTGGCGCATTTACAGATGAAAAGCATGCCTTACAATATGACCCGAGAGGGCTAAATTTAATCGCCCTCCCCATGTTACAAATCCTGAAAATGGCGGTGGAACAAAATGCAGGCTCACTGTGGTTAAACCCAAGAGGAGAAACCAGAGGAGAATTGTACAAAACGGAGCTCGACGGTCTATGGTCACGGGTTAAAAGATTGTTGTAAGTGTTGGAGATATCTATGTGGTCCCCTGTCCTACCAATTGTGCTTTTTGGATGCCAGCCAAGTGGCATAGAATACATTTCAGAAACGCTGCCAGTTTTTTCAGTGGTTGATGTCAATCCAACCTCTGACTTTTACGAAACTGTGGTTGACAGCACACAGTTTGTAGACGACAGTCCCGAAAAGATATCCGCCTGGTATTTTGGGCACTCAACGTGAGGCTACTGTGCTGGTCAGTTTGGCCAATTGGATACACTGCAAACCGTCTTCAACGAAGATGAACTGCCAATACAGATTTTGGGGGTCAACGGTGTCGGCTATGAAAGTGGCAATGAAAGGGTCACTGAGGGAAGAGACATCCCGTGGCTTCAAGACACCGAAGAAGTGGATGCTTGGACTTTGTGGGATGTGCAATACCGAGATGTCTATGTCGTCGACATGGAAGGCAATCTCAGATTTGTGTACAACCTCACCGTACACGACCTCTCCAATCCTGTGTACATGGAAGAATTAACAGAGGCCATCACTGGATTGGTGGAATAGTCCCTTTACGGCTCTAGCAGTACGGTCACCGTTCTCAACTGGATACCTTGGGCTGATCCACCACCAAACTCTCGGTCGACAGAGCCGGCTCGACTGCGCTCTACCGATACTTCAGCAGCGCAGGAACTGGTAGAGTCATACTCATTGTCTTTAAAATAGGACAATGGGATGCTGTGGTTTCCCATGTCTGCTTCATCCAATGCAAAATAAGACGCAAAACAATCGCCATGCACTGCAATGTTAACACGGTCATCGCTTTGATTGTCCCACTCAATGACCAATTCCCCTGTCTCCACCGATCGAGAAAAGGCTTCGTCTTCAATTGGCAGCGTAATCTCAAATGGCGTCGGCAAAGTTGCAATCGACGATGGCGCACCGGCTTGGTCTGCCCGATCAAAACTCAAGGTGAACTCACTGCCTTCTGTATCGGCATCAAAACGATTCTGATAAGAATGCACAACGCCCAAACTGACCTGATTGAGCACCGCTTCTTCATCTGCAACCGACACTGCCAACTGATCTCCAGCCGATAAATCTACATACGTAGTCGATGTCGCTCCGCCAACTCTCAGCAGCGTATTCACCTCAGAACCAGTTCCCTCCCCTTGGGTTACAACCGTGTAGTCTAAATACATGCCGGCAGTCGTCACTTCTTCTGATTTTACATCCGTGCAAGCGATGGCTCCAAGTGCTACGATGGGCATCCAGGACTTTGATAGAATGTTGGCTTGAATGGTCATACAGTTTCTCCTACAAATGATGTGTGACTGAAATACTAACGCACGTGACTGATAACTGATTCGACTTTCGTCAAAGTTTTTGAACAATTGCAGTTGTCTCATGGATGTTCCATTCTGCAACTGACACTGTACTCTAGTTGTTGCAATTTTAATGCCAAAGAGCAGTATCAATCCGATTCAATATCTTCTGACAACCACTGCCGACCATACTCAACACATTTGCTGGCGCGTTCCAATTCTCCAATGCTACGGTAAGCAGCACCCAATGCCAACCAACTGTGTCCCCATTGCTCCAAGGGCCAATTTTCTGCACTTTGATGACGCAACAATGAATGCTCAATACCTTGCTCGATCTGTGCTGCTTGATTGACAAGGTGTTCTTCTACTGCAAAAGGTGTTGGGAGGTCTTGGTTCGAAGGGATAAATTGCATCCAATACCCTCCGAAAGGCACCGACGGCGGCAATCCCTTTTCTTGATCTTCTCCCACCAATCCCAACACTGTAAACGCCGCCCCTGAATGCTGAGACAAAATCTCACGCATGGTTGTGCCCGACAACCCCACTGTACTCAAACGTTCTCGATACCAAGAGTAGCTCAACAATCTGGGATATACAAACTGCACCTCTAGACACAAGCCATACACTTCTTGACCCACTACACTGCCAAACACGGCCCCATCTCCAGCGACAAAGACCATAGACCCTGCTGGTAAGATCGAACAAGAGTGTTCAAGCCAACGTTGCATTCTAGAATCAAACCGTCCAGCCACAGGGTAATTGGTCATCATCAACAGCATCACCACACACAGGACACTTATTTGCACACCTTGCCGATGGATATCTCGCACTTTTAGACAAAAGTTGAACAGTCCTCTGTGGACGAAAGGCATCCACAGAACCATAGATGAAACAAAGAATCGGTTGCTGTGGGATAGATTCGCAGCGTCAGTGGGTAAACCAAAGAGTCCCAACACGACCACCGAAGACAAGAACCACGCTGCCAGTGTACTCCCCATTTCCAACTTGGAGGACCCGGTCCCTTGTCGAATACTCTGTACAGCACCGAGAATACCGAGTAGAAAGAGTCCGTAGGACTCTTGGACCAACGTGTTCAAATACACCAACGGTGTTCCCCACCAAGTCCCCATCTCCGTACGATGGGTAATTTGAAACGTTCCGTAATCCAAGCGAAAGAACATCGCCACAACATCATTGACATCTTGAACTCTCCCCCAAGACCAGCCGTTCTCATCGGAGAACAGCAACAGTCCATAGGCACAAAGCCCCAACAAAGAAATGCCAAACCAGGTGTACCATTGTGCCCGCATTCGCCACATCAACAGGAGAATCATCGGTGCTGCAAAAACAAACAAATGATGCGTCCCCACTCCAAAAGCCAGCACAAGGCCAAACAAAGCAGCGGTTCGATGAGTCGAACGGCCACAACGAAGCAACCAATATAGGCCAGCAAAGACAAGCGTGAGCGCTGGAAAGGCTTCAGGGATTGTGGAATATCGAATCCACAAAGGCTGTGACGTCAACAATGACCCTATCAATAGGGGCAACATGGGAAATGACTCAGATTCGTTGTGCTCCGATCCTCGATGAAAAGACAGCGAATCCACCAGCAGCACCAATGCAAGAGAATGCAACACCCCCATCGCAACGGTCGTATTCCAAACCACATTGTCACCAAGGTTTGAAAACAACTGTACCCAAAGCGAGAGCAACGGATAGCCCGGTGGGTGAATCCGAGCATTTTGGGCTGCTGACAACACAAATTCAGACGAATCAGACGCTTGAATTCCGGTGGTTGCCCCCCACAGTACAAACAGTGTGTGAAGCACAAAAACAACAGAACCGGTCACCCAACGATTGTGGAGTGAGAACCGACCCTGTCTAAACGACATCGAATGATCTACGTTCTATGTAGAATGCTTAGGATGCGTACTTGCTCACAAGTTCTGAAAAACGTGGCATCGCTTCGCCAATGTACTGAACGGCTTTTGGACGCAAAGTATTGTACGCACGCACAATATTTTTAAATTTACTCTGAGAGGCGCGAAAGTCTGTAATTTCCAACAACGCATTGGCGATCGCAGTGCTGTTGCTTGTAAAAAACGTTCTGGGGTTTGCCCCTTGTGTTTGGCACTCTTGCCAAAATGGGTCCACTTTGGTCGCCAACTCATCGATCAAATCATCCAATGTGTGGCGAATCATGCCTGGCTTGATGGCTTTGAGTGTTTTGAATGCCGCCTTGACACCCATACCTGAAATGCCTCTCTTAGACGCCACTTCAGCGTCGAGCATTTTCTCACAGTCGGCAATTACTTGTGGTCGAATGGCGGGGTCTTTCAATACTTCTACAAGGGATCCCATTGTCTTTCCTGGGTTCGGGGTAATAGTGGAGGGTAATGCAAATCGGTAAACTTTCAACTGGTTGACAGTGTCAACGATCGTTCTCATTCAGCGGGTTCTTCACACTCAGGTACATACAAATTTTCATTGCTGATCATTTGCTTGTAAAACCATGCAATGTACTTGTGTCCATGACAAGAGTACTGGGCTTTTTGCTTGTAGGCGTTTGCAAAACAGGCTTCAGAATTTTCGTGGTCATAATCATTCTGCATTTTCACGATGTCGGTACCGGGGTCTTCTTCTGGTAATTTGTCGGTTACATAACTGCGCAACCAGAAAGGAATCGCGTCACACATTGCGGTAAAGGCTGGACGTTCGGCATTGCCTTCGGCCAGTTTTAAACTGTTCAAAATGGCAGCTCGAACATCTCTGTCTTCTTCCAAAGTCAATGCACGTTTGCGCAAACAACGAACAGCAGACACAGATGTCGTCTTTTCCAAGGCTTCTACCGCCGCTTTGCGAACGATGGGAGACACATCCTCCATCATAGCAGTACAAAGGACTTCTTCAGCACGATCATTGGCATGGGCTCGATAAGACTTCATTGCTGCGGCACGTACATTCTCGTCTTCATGGGGCAACGCTTCTTTGATGAGTCGTCTGGCCGCCTTTTCGCCAGTGTGCAACCCAAGCATCTCAACCACCGCCGCTTTGACCACAGGATTTCCGTCTTCAAACAATGCCGCCGTGGAGTCGAAGTTGTCAGTATAACCACCTACGGAACGAACGGCTACGGCGCGAACTTTGGCGTCATCAGACGTATTTTCCGCTATTTTCATCAATGCAGCATTGACAGCCGGTGCTGGAACCCCTCCCAAATGGTGAATGGCTTCTTCTCGGTTGGTCAGAGCAGTGTCTTGAATCAACTCAGCCGCCACACGGGCGACCGCATTGCGTTTTTCCCCTTTCAACCCTTCCAACACTGGAATGCGAAAGGCTTTGCTTTCGGCGTCCACCAACCCTTCTTTCAAGCACTCTTTGATCTTCTCAGGGTCAAAAATTCGAAGTTGCTCAGTAGCAAACTGCTGCAGTTCGGGGTCTGGAGATCTCAAAGCCGTACAGATGGTTTGAATGTCTTTTTGGGGAACGGCAGTCTGAATGTCGGATTTCGTGATGACATTTGGATTGGTTTCTCCACCAGTGCACGCAAACAGTATTGGCAACACCAGCCATCTGAGTTTCCCCACGTTCATCCTTGTCATCTCACTCTCCATGATCTATGTACATCATATAGTTGATTGTTCAACTCTTATGAAGAAGACAATAGCCGAATCGAACAAAAATAACCAGTCTTTACTCACTGCTTACGGATTTGAATTCGGTACTTTGCGTACCAGTCTAAACCCGATGTGTTCGGCTCCCAAATGGGCTGGGAAGTCTACTGCATTGTCCAAACGGGCAACATCAGGCGCCGATGTAAACCCACCCCCACGCACACGCCGCAGTTCTGTTCGCTCAGGGGTGTCCCAACACCACTCCCACACGTTGCCAGTGGTATCACACAGGTCATACCCATTGCGTTGCAACTCACAGACCGGGTGGCGTTGTAGATCAGAATTCTCTCTGACCCACCCGACCAAAGGTGCACTGTCTGAATCTGCATAGGGCCGTGTACTGTCCTTGGATGACAACCGACTCCATTCTTCATCCGTTGGAAGACGATACCCGGTACAGCCCTCCTTCAAATCCACTTGTCCAGTTGGATTGTTTTGATAGCACTGTTCAAGCCCCTCAGCGATGCTCATCTGATTCGAAAACTCCAATGCCTGTAGCCAATTGATGTTGCTTTTGGGACAACGAGCACCACACGTATCCTCTTGCGCTTCACCTTTAAGCAATTGCCACAGTCCAACGGTTACCTCTGACTGCCCGACCAGTAAATCATCGACTGGATACATCGCATACCCCAACAAGCCCGGACATTCCCAAGCAGTTTGGTGACTCCAGTCTCCAAAACCAAGTTCACCGGAAACTGTTGAAGTGTCCAAGGTACACTCACGTTCTCCGTACCATAATTGCAACGTATGCTGTTCACGCATATCAACGCTCGATGCACGCCACATTCCTGCACTTTGATGGTCCATTCGTACACCGTCCAGACTCAATACAAATGATTCACCCTCTGGTAAGTCTTCGACACCAACAACAACATCTCTAGTACAGCCAAGCACCAAAAACGAGAACCAAATCGGCATAATGTTTCTCCCTTATTCTTCGTCAATGCTAGGGCTAGCATATCGACAAGACACAATAAAGTCGATATATTTGAGGCATGAATGTTTACTTAGAATTCTTAGGGTGTCGACTCAATGAGGCTGAACAGGCTTCATGGCAACGACAGTTTCACAGTATGGGACACACCGTCGTTCAATCGGCCAGCGATGCGCACGTCATGGCAGTCAACACCTGTGCTGTCACCAACGAGGCGACCAGAAAGTCAAAGAAGAGATTGCGAGACCTTCACAAAAGCAACCCAAGTGCAAAACTGGTTGCCACTGGCTGCTACGCGACACTTGCCCAAGACACCATCGCCAATCAGTTGCACGTCGACATGGTCGTTTCCAATGCAGACAAGGCCAGCATGGCTGAAAAGATTGTCTCTGCTTGGGGCAATGATATGCCAGTCTTGGCAGAGTCTGCAGATGCCCAACCCGCTTTCGCACAAACTAGAACGCGGGCCTTTGTCAAGGTTCAAGATGGATGCCACAATCGGTGTTCTTTTTGTATTGTGAGCACTGCGCGTGGGGCCGAACGCTCCATCTCTATTGCGGACGTCGTCGAGAACATTCGATCTTTACACAGTGACGGGTATCAGGAAGTTGTTCTCGCAGGGGTACACCTAGGAGGATACGGGTCCGACACCGGTGAAAACCTGCGATCCTTGATTGAAGCCATTTTGAAGGACACCGATGTACCCAGAGTGAGAATAGGGTCTTTAGAACCGTGGGACTTTCCAGAAGGCTTCATCAGTCTGTGGGACAATCCAAGAATGTGCCCCCACCTGCACCTACCACTGCAATCGGGGTCCAATACGATATTGAGACGAATGATTCGTCGCTGCTCAGTTGAAAGTTACGAGGGATTGGTCGAGCAAGCCAGGGCACACACCCCCTTGTTCAATATCACATCGGATCTCATCGTTGGTTTCCCCGGTGAAACAGAAGCTGAGTTTCAAGAAACCATTGAGACCGTCGAGCGGATTGGCTTTGGAGACATGCACCTATTTTCGTACTCCGATCGCGCAGGCACCCCCGCCTCTAGGATGTCCAAAAAACTCTCAAAAGCAGATATCCGAGCCCGAATTCAACGCATAAAGCCCATTGTGGAACGCTCAAAAGAACAGTTCGCGGCTGCACACATAGGCAAAGTGGATTCTGTCCTCTGGGAAAGAGATGCTCAAACCGTCAATACGGATTCCGGTCCACGCTTACAGTGGCGAGGCTATACACAGAATTACCTACGAGCCACCACCACCACAGATACCCACACAGCACTGTTCAACCAAATTACACCGGTGACCATTTCTGGTGTGGATTGCACGCAATACTCGAAAAACAGTGTTCTCAAAGTCAAGATTGAGCCACTCAAATAAATCGTCTGTAGAGTCTATATATCCAACGTCATGTGTCTCACGTCGAAGGGTACAGAGGTTTGGTGACACGTCCGAAACAATCTAAGGGATGTGCCTTGGATACACACAAGGATTCAAAAATATGTTACAATGCGCTAAATCGAGGGGATAGCATGTCAGTATCGAATACATCTTCATCCATTTGGACTGCCGCACCAGTGAGAATTGTGGACGTCACGGCGCGCGACGGTTTACAAAATGAAAAGGATATTGTGCCAACAGCGACCAAAATAGAGTTGATCGAAAGACTCGTGGAGGCTGGACACAAAGATGTTGAGGTCACAAGTTTGGTCCGACCCTCTTGGATTCCTCAGTTATCCGATGCTGAACAGATTTTACAAAATCTACCGGCTGCAGACGACGTTCGTTTTTGGGCGTTGATTCCAAACCGCAAAGGTATGGAACGGGCGTTGAATGTTGGCATCCAACACGTCGCCACTTTTATGTCGGCATCGCAAACCCACAACCGCAAAAACTTAAACCGAACACAACTTGAAAGCCTCGAGAACATTCGAATCGTCACGGAAATGGCGCTGGATGAAGGAGCCACCGTCAGAGCCTATCTCTCAACGGTCTTTGGATGTCCCTACGAAGGCGATGTGAGTGTAGACACAACTGTTGAACTGACCAAACGGCTCTTGGATTTAGGAATCTCGGAGATATCATTGGGTGATACAACGGGCATGGGAAATCCAGTATTGGTGGAAAGGGTTGTCAAAGCCTTAAGTTCGGCCAATGTCCCTTTGGACAAGATTGCATTGCACATGCACGACACTCAAGGAACAGGACTTGCCAACATCTTGACGGGCTTTCAAATGGGCATCCGAACCTTTGATGCTTCAACGGCAGGATTGGGTGGCTGTCCATATGCGCCTGGGGCTTCTGGAAATGTGGCCACTGAAGATTTGATCAACCTATTCCACAAGATGGGGTGCGACACCGGTGTAGACTTGCACAAAGCCGCTGACGTTGGCACATTCTTAGCCAATGCACT
>CBFICN010000002.1:0-62170 GCA_965661045.1 uncultured Myxococcota bacterium | reverse complement strand
GAATCATGACTGATGTGTCTAATCCGCCGGAATATGCGCAAACAATTTTTTTAAATGATGCCATCTGAAATCCTCTGATTGCCTTGCAATCGGTGAATGCCTCTTACGACACGGTCTCGTTGTACCAGTGAGGCTAGTTTTATCCAATACTGTATTGAGTTTTAGCGTCGTTGCCCATAAACAACCCCTGCGAAAGGTCCATTTAAATAGGCAACAGGATCAATCTGTGACTGCAACAACACACCGGAATGGTTGTTGTCGAGCAAAATCCTCGCAACCTCTGCCATCCCAGCTGCGGTGGTGGACTGGATTGCTCTGAGCTTGATGTCACCAATGTGCATCGGTTCAACACGGTAGCTCGCTTCAATGCGTCTCAAAACACCGTTGGCATCTTTGCCTTCCACAGCGGCGTAAACAATGATCAAATCTTCTTCCACTGCGGATATTTCTGAAAGCATTGTCTTTTCAAGTTCAGCAATTACATCTACACCTTCGGGCATGTTGGCGATTTGCTGATCCACCCAAGCCCAGTGTCCTGGGTAGCGAAAGGTTTTATAATCGATGTTTGCAATTTGATGCTGATAAGTCATTGGTAGATCTGCGGCACCACCGGAAGTCAAATCCTCCTCCATCAACAGCCCATCTACCCACACGGTCCGACGTTCTGATAAGGACGGCACGACTGTAAATTCATGATTGCGCACCACCTCAGCTGGCTTGACGTATTCAGTGGCAACGCCAATCGGAGACCACGTAAAATTGTAAAAGTGTGGACCCACTGCGTTGCGCCCCAAGGCACCCACGCGCATTTCCAATGCATTGGCCTTGTCTACACCATATTCCGAACAAAACTCTTCAAAGAGTGCTTTCCCCAGCACGTTGACAAAACCGGGTGCCACCCCCGACTGCAAACCAAAGCCGGTTTTCGCATTCGCAGCCAATGCCATGATCTCTTTTGTTTCGGCAACATACTCGGTCAAGTTGACATAATGTGCATGCAGTCTCAACGCTGCTTTTGCCATGCTTGGGGCAAATCGTCCCGGCAAACAATCCAAAATAATATCGATATCTACGCCTTTGCTTTCAAAGTCGGCCTGCCAATCTCCAGACATGTCAAAGGATTCTAGAATGGTCGCGTGGGTACCACTTTTGGCGATCCAGTCCACTGCACGTTGTCTAGCCTGTGCATTGATGTCTCCAATGTAGATATCCACCGGTTGACCGTAAAACTCTCTCATCAACACAGCAACCGCGCTTCCAATTCCGCCAGCTCCAGCAATACAAACAACTGCCATTGTCCCCTCCCATTTCAATGTGGTGTTGAGGCTACCTATCGACTTACATAGAGTTGAGCAACCACTGTATCGGGATATACTGATGAAAGGTTAATTATGAAAATCATACTCAATATGGGAGCAAACATGGGACTGAATATAGCGGTATGTACAGTATCAGACACGCGCACGATGGATACGGACACCTCTGGAGGCTACTTGTGCAACGCCCTACAAGAAGCAGGGCACACGTTGGTGGATCGCGTCATCGTAGCAGACGATCGTCAAACACTGGTCAACACATTTACCGCTTGGGGACAGCGGGCCGATGTGGATGTCATCTTAAGCACTGGTGGAACTGGAATTACTGCACGCGATATTACACCAGAAGCCGTTGGAGACATCGTCGAAAAGTGGATTCCTGGGTTTGGCGAATTGTTTCGTTTTCTGAGTTATCAAACCATTGGGACATCCACCGTACAGTCAAGAGCCTGTGCCGGACTTTTTTCGGGTACGCTCATCTTTGCACTCCCTGGCTCTACGGGTGCTTGTAAAGATGCTTGGAAAGGGATTTTACACCAACAACTCGACATTGCACACCGTCCCTGCAACTTTGCGATGCTGCTACACCGATTGGATGGCGCCAAACGTACAGAACCCATCACGGAGTGAACATCGTGACACCAACAATATCCAAGAGTACATTCATCCGTCGTAGAACACAGCTTAGAGGAACCGTCTCTGGTCCAATCTTGTTGATGGGCAATGCTGAGCAAGCTAGAAACTTTACGGCAAACCCCCTGCCCTTTCGTCAGGATTCCTCGTTTTGGTATTACACTGGATGTACAATTCCCAACGCCGCGTGGTTTGCATCTCCATCAGAAGACGTCCTATTCTTACCCTCCCAAGACCCCAGCGATGTTTTGTGGCATGGTCCCCAAGACAGCAATGACGAAATTGCCAAGCGTCTTGGGTTTGACAAATGGCAACCTCGAGAATCGTTGGCATCTTGGATGTCCAACCACACAATCGATACAAAAACGGTACACACCATTGCCGTGGCTGATTTGGCGACCACACAGTGGCTGAGCACATTGACGCAACAACCCTTACAATTTGGCGTACACAACGGTTCTTTAGAACTCATTGATGCCATCATTGGTCAACGGCGTTTGTTGGACCATGAAGAACTTGAACAACTGCGATGGACCGCCGAAATTACCAAAGCGGCCCACATATCCGCCATGAAAACCACACATATTGGTGGTCATGAACGCACGGTCGCATCCGCGTTTCACTCTCCGATACACGAATCTGGCTTGACCACGGCTTACCACAGTATTGTGACGGTAGACGGCGAGATTTTGCACAACCACAATTATAAAAATACACTGTCTCAAGGAGACTTACTTCTGCTCGACGGAGGTGCTGAATCTCCTTTGGGATACGCGACAGACGTCACCCGCACGTGGCCCGTATCTGGACACTTTTCTGAACGACAACGGCGTGCCTATGAAGCAGTATTGCTGGCTCAAGAAGCCTCCATTGAGCAAGTGAGACCCGGCGTGCGGTATCGAGATGTACACACCACCACCTGTCGCATCTTGACTGAGTTTTTGGTCGACGAAGGTCTACTCCTTGGACAGGTAGACACATTGGTTGAGCAGGGTGCCCACGCATTGTTTTTCCCCCATGGTGTTGGACACCTACTGGGACTCGATGTACACGACATGGAGAATTTTGGGGATCGAGCCGCCTATGCCCCAGGTCGCACACGATCCACACAATTCGGGACTGGGTATCTACGCATGGATTTGGACTTGGAAGCACATATGGTCGTCACCATAGAACCCGGTTTCTACATTTGTCCAGCCATTTTTGCCGACGCAACCTTACGAAGCCAATTCAAGTCCGCTGTCCACTGGGATAGACTCGAGGACTGGATGGGCTTTGGTGGGATCCGGATTGAAGACGACATCTACTGCACGCCTGACGGACCAGAAAACCTCACGGGATCCATTCCCAAAAGCATCGAAGAGATTGAAGCACTCGTCGGAACGTCTCACTAGCATTTCGTATACTGAAAGATTCGGAAAAGAGTTACCAAATCGACCGTTTCAACACCGTATCTTGAATCAATCTTTGGTCGGATTCTGGAAAATCTTTGGTGAAATGCAACCCTCTGGATTCTCGACGTTTGAGCGCAGATTGCACCACCAACAATGCGACGATCGCAAGGTTTCGCAGTTCCAAAAGATCACCGGTAATTTTAAAATCCCAGTAATGGTGATCAATCTCTTCTTGCACCAAGTGCAATCTCTTTCTGGCCCTCTTCAATCGACGGTCGGTGCGGACAATACCAACATAGTTCCACATAAATCGACGAATCTCATCCCACACCTGTGAAATGACAACTTGCTCGTCGGGATCCGACGCTCGACCATAATCCCACGGTGGCAAATCTGTCGGCGAAGGCAGATCCGGTAATCGAGCTTGAATTGCCCGCGCTGCGTTCACCGAAAATACCGCAGCTTCCAATAATGAATTACTGGCCAAACGGTTGGCACCATGCAGCCCGGTACAAGAAGTCTCTCCAATGGAAAACAAGTTTCGGACCGTTGTTTCTCCGCTGAGGTCCACGGTCAGTCCGCCACAAAAATAATGAGCGGCTGGCACGACCGGAATCATCTCTTCCGCGATATCAATCCCCAGGTTGAAGCACCCTTCATAAATATTTGGAAACTTCTGCCGCAATTCTTTTTTTGAGAGGTGCCTCATATCCAAAAACACACACTCTGCACCGCTCTTTTTAAGCTCTGCATCGATGGAACGCGCCACGATATCTCTCGGTGCCAGTTCGGCTCGTTGATCGTAAGCTGGCATAAATCGAGTACCGTCTTGACGCTTTAATACCCCACCAGCTCCCCGCAACGCCTCCGAAATCAGAAAGTTTCGTGCCTGTGGATGGTACAAGCACGTCGGATGAAATTGAACAAATTCCATGTTGGCGACCGTGGCACCGACACGCCACCCCATTGCAATGCCGTCACCAGAAGCGATGTCTGGATTCGATGTATACAAGTACACTTTTCCAGCCCCTCCACAACACAAAGACACCACCTTTGCCGAGATGGCGGTCACCTCATTGCTTTGAAGGTTCAAGACGTAAGCCCCCATCGCTCTATCGACTGTGGGGGGTAAATCACCACGTTTCCTGGCCAACCATGATTCTGATATGATATCCACCGCCATATGGTGCTCAAGAATCTGAACATTGGAGCGTTTTCGAACGGCTTCGACCAGTGCTCGCATAATCTCAGCACCGGTTAAATCCGCGTGGTGCAAAATTCGATTGGCGGAATGCCCCCCTTCAAGATGCAGTGAGTATTTATTTGAGTCGTCTTGTTTTCGATCAAACTGCACCCCAAAGCCAATGAGGTCTTCTACCCGACGCTTTCCCTGTCTGGCAACGTACTCGACCACCTCACGGCGACAGAGTCCAGCCCCAGCGATCAGCGTGTCTTTGACGTGTGCCTGCCACGAATCTTCTGCTTCCCAAGCTGCGGCAATGCCCCCCTGTGCCCATTGAGTGTTGGTATCCAATATTTCTCGTTTTGTAATCAATGCAATGGATACCGACTCTGGCAAAGCCAAGGCCAGTCGCAAACCGGCCAGTCCACTCCCAACAATCAATACATCCACATTGTTCATTTCTACACCTCTACAATGCCCAATATTTATCGGATGGAAGACAAAATGCGAATTCATTCAGCACAAAAGAATTGGCTATTTTGGCACAGATACTCATAGATGTGGTTAAATATGGTCATGTCAATATTGTTGCTCCTCCAATCCATAGCACTTGCGCAAGATGTCTACATGTCAGTCAGTGATGACGGTACCATTACGTTTACCGATTCTCCCCAGCAAGAAGAAGATTTTGTTGTTTTTGACGTCAATGGTCCTCCACCGACTCGAAAAGTTGTTACCAATAAAAACTTTCCACGCATGAACGATTACGACGACCTAATCTTAAAAGCAAGCCGCAAGCATCTACTGTCTGCTGCACTCATTAAAGCGGTCATTATGGCGGAAAGTGGCATGAATCCGAACGCCAAATCCCATGCGGGTGCTCAGGGCCTGATGCAACTGATGCCGGCAACAGCAACCGGCTTGGGGGTGTCCAACCCGTGGGACCCAGCGCAAAACATTGAGGGAGGCAGCAAGTACCTGCGAAAGAACCTCGATCGATTTGGTAGCATCGAACTCGCATTGGCCGCATACAATGCCGGTCCAGGGAATGTGCGCAAGTACAAAGGCATTCCTCCGTTTGAAGAGACGCAGGTTTATGTCGAACGGGTTATGGATTTGTATGAGCTATTTTTACTCGAACGCCCAATTGTACCGACTCAGTAATTTGGAGTGACCATGTCCACAGCGCCGATTCCATTTTGGAACATTCCAAACATTTTGACGTTGATGCGAATTGCCGCCATCCCCTTTGTGGTCATGATGCTTTGGTGTCCAACCGGTACACAGCCAACAGAAGTGGAAGGCATCATCGCCTGTGTCATTTTTGTTGTCGCGATGCTGACGGATATTCTGGACGGCTATTTAGCCAGAAAATGGAATCTATTAACACCAATTGGTGCCTACTTGGATCCGTTGGCAGACAAACTGATGGTCACCGTAGCACTCATCATGCTCGTTCCACTGGGTTGGGCACCGGCTTGGCTCGTGGCCTTGTTGCTGTGTCGTGAGATCGCCATCACCGGACTGCGTGGCATTGCCTCTCAACAAAACCTTGTATTGGCTGCCTCCCCACTGGGGAAAACGAAAACTGCCTATCAGTCGACCGCCATTGGGATGTTGTTGTGGCACTACCCAGTTGACTGGCCGTTGTTCGGACACATTGACATTCATTCTTGTGGCATTGTTCTGTTGTACATTTCGGTTTTCTTTGCGTTGATCAGTGGCATCGAATATGGCTACCTCTATTACAAAGCTTCACAACAAAACATTGAAGGTTGATTGATATGTGGAATCTGATTCGTCCTCTGCTGTTTACAATGGATGCGGAGAAAGCCCACCGATGGACCATAGACACAATGGTAGACCATCCAAACCTGATCTCCAATTTCATGAACGTCACCAGTCATCGACCGACACCAGATCTCAGCGTCGATGTTGCCGGACTCAAGTTCGCGTCCCCCATTGGCCTTGCAGCCGGTTTGGACAAGGATGGAGAAGGAATTCCCATTTGGGAGTCGGTTGGGTTTGGATTCATGGAAATCGGAACTGTGACAGCGCATCCACAGGTGGGAAATCCACAACCAAGACTCTTTCGACTCAAAGAAGAAGAAGGCATCATCAATCGAATGGGGTTCAACAATGAGGGTTCCAAAGCCTTAATGGAACGCATCATCGCGCTCCGAGAGTTGAACATGTGGCCGAGCATTCCAGTGGGTGCCAACGTGGGCAAATCGAAAATCACCCCCCTTGAGCAGGCAGGCGAAGACTACCGAACCAGCATTCAACGCCTCCAAGGATTGGTGGACTACTTCACCGTTAACGTTTCTTCGCCGAATACACCGGGGCTGCGAGACTTACAATCGGCTGACAACTTAAAGAAACTCTTGGATGTTGCCTTGCCAGCCGCCAAAGACACCCCTGTATTTGTCAAATTTGCGCCAGACATGAACCCCACAGATCTCACGGAAGCAATCGACATGGTGATTGAATGTGGCGCTTCTGGGATCATTGGCACCAACACCACAAACACACGTCCCCACGGCACAGATAAGTATGGCGAAACGGGGGGACTCAGTGGAGATCCACTGTGGGCGCTTGCAAGAGAACAAATCCAACTCATTTTGGATGCCACAGACAATCGAGTGCCCGTCATTGGTGTGGGTGGGGTCAACAGTCCAGAACGGGCACAAACCTTACTCAACATGGGGTGTAAAGCGGTGCAACTCTATTCTGCGTTGATTTACAAAGGTCCCTGGCTCATTTCCGAGATGAATCGTTCCTTAAGACCATCATAGTCCATAGTCAAGGTTATACTTTTCGTCGACGCAAACTGGCCTTGGCTGACGTACCATGAAGAACGCCCAGATCACCCGTTCTAATCTCAGCCGCATTGGCTTCATCGGTATCAATGTGCATTTCCAAGACGTACTTTGGAGAGACCCGCACCAACACATCACCGAAAATCAAGTCTCGCCCTTCGGAATTGACGGCGACTTCCACCACATCTTTGTCTGAGACACCAAACGCAGTTGCCGAGGCAGGGTCCATATGAATGTGACGGCGCGCACAAATCAACCCCTCAGTCAATGTCAACTCTCCCGCGGGACCAACCAACTTTATCCCTGGAGAGTTTCGAACATCACCAGAGTTTCGAATGGGGGCATCAATGCCCAATGTATATTCATCGGTTCTTGAAACCTCAACTTGGCAAGCCGGTCGCGTCGGCCCAATGACACGAACGCCCTTGATGGTACGCTTTGGCCCCACCAAGTCGACTTTCTCGTTGCAAGCGAACTGACCCGGCTGAGAAATTGGCGCTTTCACCGTCAGTTGAGTGCCTTCCCCAAACAATATTTCTACGGCTTCTTGAGTCAGGTGCAAGTGTCGTGCTGAAATGGCAATGGGGATTCCTTGTGGTTGAGACACCGCATCAGCGTTTTGTTTAAGCGCATGGGTATCCAAGGCAATGACCATCTCTTCATCGGCTCTGACAGCAAAGATTTTGTTTCGAGAGGCATAATGAGACACTTCAACAGCCGTTTGAGAAGTCGAAGGACGATGGTGGTTGGCATCTTCATCGAGTCTCAACCCCAGAAATCCAAGGTTTTGACAGGTGCGTGCACGGATCACCGCAGCGTTTTCCCCGATGCCCCCAGTAAACACCAACGCGTCGATTCCACCCATCACGGCAGCATAGGATCCAATGTACTTCCGCAATCGGTGCACAAATATGTTGATTGCCAATCGACATCGGTCATCTCCTTCCCTCGCTTGTTCCAATATGTCACGCATGTCATTGCCTATGCCAGACAGCCCTGTCAACCCACACTGACGGTTCAAAAAATCGTCCAAATCGTCCAGTGACCACCCTTCTTTTTTGGCCAATGCAATCAATACACCTGGGTCCACGTCCCCACTGCGCGTACCCATGACCAATCCTTCCAAAGGAGTCATCCCCATCGACGTTTCAATCGAGCGTCCATACTCAACCGCACACACCGATGCTCCGTTGCCCAAATGACAAACGACAATTCTAAGTTCTTCGAGTGGAATCTCCATTTTCTTGGCAACTTGCTGAGCAGACCATCGATGAGAAAGTCCATGAAAACCAAATCGACGAATGCCGTGCTTGTGGGCAATTTCGTGGTCCAACGCATAATACTTCGCCCGTCGTGGCAAGGTACTGTGAAAAGCCGTATCAAACACCGCCACTTGAAGAATATTTGGGTACTGTTTGGCGCAAGCCTCGATGCCGGCAAGGTTGGCGGGGATGTGCAGGGGGGCCACTTCAATCAAACCTCTAATTTCTGCGACCACCGCTGGGGTGATGCGTGTCGGCTCCACAAAGCGCTCTCCCCCATGCACCACTCTGTGACCAATTGCATCAATCTCGATTGTTACTTGGGACAATATATGTTCTACGGCATCGGCATGACCCGCATTGGGCAAAGACACCTCTCTGTCCCCATTGCACACACAATCGGCTGTGCCAATTCGCTGTACGCGGAAAGATTGCAACCTTTCTTGACGCACACCATCAATCACATCTGCTTTGATACTCGAAGAACCGCTGTTAATTACCAAAATGGCCATTGCTCACCTCATACATGCTGTCTGTCACCCATGTAATGAACAACAACTCGGTTGTCGAACAAACCGCCCTATGGAAACATCACCTACAAGGTAAAGGCAAAATCTTTCAGCAGTGCACCAGGAAGGTTTGAAGAGCCCGTAGAGCGATTGTAATAACTGGACGCCGACAACATAAGATCGCGTTCCACAGTTAAAGCTTCCAGTTCGCTGCCCAACATGCGGTGAATGGTGTCGTCAAAGCGCATCACGTTTAGTGGTGCAACAATTTCGCCGTTCTCTACCCAAAATGTGGCAAAACGGGTCATGCCCGTCATTCGACCTGCAGCCCTATCGGAGTAATTGAGATACCACAGATTGCTGATCCAAACACCCGTATCCAATGTCGACAACACATCGGCAGTAGGCAGATCGCCAGCGGACACCGCCAAAGAATCTGGACTCTCACCACCGTTGGCACCGGTTGTGGTCTCACCAAACTCTTTTGCCGAACGTGGGGAGACCAAGGCACCACTCAAACGCCCCTCTTCAATTAGAGAGACCTGTTGGGGACGTCGGAACCCATCGGCTTGAAAGTCTGGTGCAACCCCACCAGCCACGTCCTCAATCAAAGAGAATTTGGGAGACAGACGTTGCTCTCCTTCCAACAACCCCAACAACGGCGTTGTTTTATTTTTGTGGGAAGCCAACCCAAACCCACTCCAACTCAGCAAATCGAGCACCTCGGACAATGCTGCCGGAGACAGGTAAGCCCGAACAGAACCTGGATTTAGAGTTTTTGACGGACGACCGAGCAAGTCAAGTTGCACCTTAGCGGAGGCCATCTTGTTTGCAAACAGTGCGCTGTCCCATTTCTTACCGGCATATCCAGACTTGACGGCCTTATCCACAGAATGCACCAGCGACCAATCCCAATTGAAGTTGTGGCTGGCGAACCAATTCCTTTGACCGAGAGAGTTTGCAAACGCTCGGTAATTGCTACCAGAAGCCAAAATCCCTACACAATCGAGACCTTTTGACTCTTGCATGATATTGTCCACCATATCTGCAGTCGGTGGCAGTTCATTCACCTCTATGTACTCTGAACTGTCGATGGACTCGTTGATCAACAAATGTGGGTCTTCGGGAAGGTGTGGCAGCAACGCTCGCAACGCAGAGAGTTGTTCCAGCAACAGAGCTCTGTCGATTTCAGCACTTCCTACAAGACCGACAGTGACTGCCGACTGTCGACGCCCTTTGATGAGACGAAACTGCAAGTTGGCCTGAGAAACGGCGCCGGGTTGACGGATTTTTCCATGGTTGATTCGAACAAAATTAGAATCTTCAGCAATTAGATATGCAGTGAAGATTTCTCCAGATTGCATTTGTGACGTCAAAAAGTCAGCCAATTCCATAAAATGCTGTTGCATCAAGCCCCCCCAAACACATCAATGTTGCCAAACAAACATGCCGGTGAAGCATGACCAACTCGGATCACCTGATTTGGCTCTCCTTTTCCACAATAGGGCGTACCCAACACTTCAAAACTGTCTCGGTTTCCAACCCCCTTCAGGGATCTCCAAAACGTTGCCGAAATTCCACGATAATTTGGATTCTTGACAATGCCTTTTCGTTCGCCGTTTTCAATCAGTTCCCCCAGTTCACAGCCAAACTGAAACTTGTTCCGAGAATCGTCAATCGACCATGAAGTGTTGGTGTGCATCAAAACCCCTTTCTCAACCGAGGCCACCAATTCATCCAGTGTGCTGTTCCCTGGTTCAATGTTGAGATTTGCCATGCGATCCATCGGCGGGCGGTTCCATGAACAGGCTCTGGAGTTTGCCACTCCGGCCATATTGGCTCGATGCTGAGAAATCGCTGCGCCCAAAGGTCTTTCCAGCAGACCATTTCGAATCAAATATGATTTTTCAGCAGGGGTGCCGTTGTCATCAAAAGCATAAGAGGCGAACTCTTCCGGCACCACAGGATCAAAAGTCACGTTCAAAAGTTCAGATCCATACTGGTAGCTGCCAAACATGTCTTGGGTCACAAAAGACGTCCCAGCATAGTTTCGCTCATCGCCCAATATGCGGTCCAGTTCAAGTGGGTGCCCAATAGACTCGTGAATTTGAAGCATCATCTGGTCGGGCATCAAAATCAAATCCATGTTCCCAGTTGGACAATCTGGTGCCTCCAACAACTGTATTGCTTCATTGGCAATCCGTGGACCCGCATCGCGATAGTCAATTCTGTCAAAAACTTCCCAGCCAGTTTGTTGCGAGATTCCACGTGAGCCAAAAGAACGCTTTTGCGTTTGTCCATTGTGGTGCGCAACCGCCATCATATCCGGAGCCAACATCTCCCACTCTTGATGCACCTCACCACCTTCGTTGGTCAAATACAAAGATTCCGTTCGGATACTCATCAACGAAGCGGACCAGTCAATGATGCGTTCGTCCACCGGAAGTTGGACATCGATATCTTTAAGTAAATTCAGTTTGTCTCCGAACGGTATCGAACCCCACGGTTGCTCAACTCGGCTTTTGTAGGAGCCGGTGCTGTGGGGCATTTGAATCGTCGATGGGTCAAAAACCATTTTTCCACCACTTCTATTCGCCCAGTCCAATGCTTTTGCAAACGCAGTTTTCAACCCAGACAAGGAAAGGTCAGCCGTTGCGGCATAGCCCATTCCACCGTGTGCAAACACAGTCACCATGACCCCACGGTCAATGGTTTTGTCTATGGGTTCAAGGACCCCTCTTCGCATGCCAATCACTTCAGTAATCTCTTGCACGTAACGCAAACTGGCAAAAGTCACGGTGCTTGGACACGCTTGCCGAAACTGCTCTTTAAGCTGCTGAATCATGTACACTCCACGGAAAACAACGCTGTTGCCTGCATATATCGCAATAAACCTGCAAAGTCTATCGGACACCGTCATTCAGTGAAAGACTGTCAATGTTGGAGCTTCACCGTTGAAATTTCAATAATTGACTTTACTCTGGTTCAGACCAAGACAAAATGCTTCTGGGTTGTACAATATCCATATCAAATCCTATGACGACCCGATGGGGAAGCGCACCAATGGTTCGAGGATCTGTCTCAATTGTCCAATGCAACACCGATGGCGGAAAGTTCGAACGCACTTCAGCAAAGCGCTTTGGGGTCAGTGGTTCTCCAAATAGTTCCTCTTCGGTGATGGCGTCACACGCTTCTTCTTGCACATAAGAGAAACAGTTTTCTTCGGGAAAGAACATGTACAAAACGTGAATACACATAGATTCATCATGTAAATAACGACGCAATGTGTTGTCTCCACACACGGGACAATACAAGTCATATCGATTGATGGTAGAAAAAGTCGTCGCGTTGTTCACAAGTTCCCCTGGCAGTCTTTCCTCAAAATACGAGACAGAACCCAACAATCGGACATACTTTTTTCATTCTATACTGTTGCGCTTACTCGGCAGTCAAAGGTTCTACGGAAATCTGACCCTTGTGATCTTTGGTGTAATGGACCAACGTCCCCTCCCAAACAAAAACACCGTGAACAAGAAAGCCATCCTCGGAAACTTCTACCCAATACATGGCGCTGGAAGGTTGCTCCATCCACTCAATCATCGATGCCGATGGTTCTACGGGTGCTGTGTCCAAAATGCTTGCTGGAACAGACAAGTTTGTATCCAAGAGAACGCCGGTTTGACCAATCGGTTTGTACGCTCCATCGGTCAAATAAACCTGATGCTGTTTGGCGGCGAGGTGTTGTATGACACGCTGTGGCTCTATTGTTGGAACCTCTGGAGCAGGGTCTGGCAGTTGTCCGGCAATGAAGGGCAATACTCCCGTCCAACCATTGTCGTGACTCATTTGTAGATGCGCCGTCACCTGTGCATGTCCTTCGACCGATCGCAGTCCCAATTCAACACCAGTCAGTCCCCCCGCCATCATTCCTATCATATCTGGGATGCCAACCTGAACAGCCACGGGTTGCAGCTGTGCAAATTCTGAAAAATCGTTATTCGCCCATTCTGTTCCCTGATTGAGCATCATCTCCTCGACGATGGCTTTGGTATTTCCGATATACAGACGCCCTTTTACAACACCAACGTAGAAAACATCTCCATTATTGGCAAAGGACAGTATCCGATCGTCCAACTTTACAAAATCCAATCCAGCTTGTTTCAAGGACCGCTGGATTCCACGCCAGATCAACCACGCACACTGGGCACGCCCAAAACGGTTGTGCAACTCCAACGCCACTGAAACCTTTGGATCTTTTCGAATGTTGATCGTTTCAAAAGCAATCAGACCACCAGGCTGTATTCTCAAACGATTGGAAAGTTTCTTTGCTTCTTTCGGTGAAAGACCGAGTCGCTGTTGAATGACAGGGTCGGCAAACATTTCAGACCAGTCAAAGCCAAGAGACACCAACACCGCCGGTGATTGATTGGTACGAATAGACAATGGCTGTCCGCCCGTACCGGCAAGAAACTTGGGCAAAGACTCTTTGGGCTCAAACAACAATGAAAAAGGGTCCTTGTCAAAGGGTATGAACAAGCCGCCGTCCAATGGAATCTGGGTCTTTGGAATCGTCATTTCACTGTCGACCATCAACCAACAGCCTTCCGCCTCATCCACACCGCTCAATGAATCCAAGACGGTTGGTTTTGACACGTCCTGTTCTCCAATGACAGAACGTAGATCCAAGTAGCCATTTTCCAAAGTGACACGCCAATGATCGTCTACCAATTCCATTGCCCATGCCATTTTATTGGTTTGCCACACTTCCGCTTCGGGCTGTAGTGCCTGCAACATTGCTTCAACAGTTTCTGCTGCACCCATGTATGGAATCTTCATGGTGACACCATCACTGCCAAAAGCAACCAATTTTCCAGAAGGATCGCCACCCAAGGACTCAAAACCGGACACACCAATCTCTCCAAGGCCTTTGGTGCTCTCTCTGTAAGCTTCAGGCAATTGGGCTTCCAACTCAATCAAACCAGATATTGGACTGCACTGTACCCAAACTTCTGGGGTTTGAACATCTTCTGGTACCACCTGTGCATACCCACTGCTCATCCCAATCAACAACCCCAACAAAGACATCCTCACTCCACAGTTTGATCCAATGTGCTCTAATACTACTCAAGACACCCCTTGATTGCAATGAAAATTCCCCATGTACCACACACCTGTAAAAATGCACTGTCAATTGGCTAAAATCAGAGTATATTGGTGCAATGAAATACAGAAAACCAACGATACGCTTCCTCAATATGGTTGACGACGCCCGCCTTCAAATCGAGTACATTCCTGCCAGTGAAGTCTTGCGCAGAACCCAAAAAAGGATCCCACTGAACCTGATCGATGTTCGAGAATACAGAGAATTTTTGATCAGCCACATCGAACTGGCCAAACACATTTCCAGAGGGGTGCTAGAGCGAGACATCGAGTTTCACTATCCCGATCTATCTGAGGAAATTATTGTGTACTGTTCGGATGGGCTGCGATCTGCCCTCGCTGGAAATGCCTTGATGAAAATGGGCTACACCAATGTCTTTGTGATGGACGGTGGATTTGTGGCATGGAAAAAAGCCGGTGGCAAAATCTGCTTGGCGTAAATCGACGTGTCTGAATCCAATCAAAATTGCGCCACCTACATGACACCCGAATCAAACCTCAGTACATTGTAGAAAACAATTATTGATTTGAGTGCCATGGATATTTCAACAAAGTTTACGCTGTCATCAACCCTTACCCAAGAACAAATTGATTTTTTCAATCATTTTGGGTTTTTACACTTCACCAATGTGGCCAGTGACGAAGAAGTCGATGGCATCTTGGCAGAAATGAATAAAATGGAGCAACGGTTCATTGAAGAAAACAGAGAGACCGTACTGGGTGTCCCGATTCAATGGGGAACCAATGAAGATGGCAACAAGTTTGTCAATCGTTTTGCCTACGCATCACAATACTCTGAGTACATCAAACTGTTTGTTGAAGATGAACGCTTTGCCGGTGTTGGAAAATTACTGAGTGACGATGCGCGGCTGGCCCAAGTTGAAAAAGATGGGATTGTCATCAACAATTTTATCAACACCCCAACGTCTGCCTACACCAAACTGGGTTGGCACACAGACTCTCCTCGAGACATTTTTTACAACTTGCGCAAACCAGGTGTAATGTTGAACGTGGGACTCTATTTGGATGACTGTCCACTGGAGAAAGGTGGTGTGCGTATTTTGCCGGGAACGCACACACAAAGTGTCTTCATGATGCTCTTTCGAAAATTCCCGATGTTCTTCACCCACACGCCCGATCCCAAAGAAGTCCCACTGGTTGTAAAACGCGGGGATCTCACCATTCATGACGGACGCGCTTGGCACAGAACTGCCCAAGCAACGGTGACGGGAAAAGCGTCTCAGCGACGAACGATGTACATGGCCTACATTGACGAGCCCTACCAACCACGCGATGAAGACAGTTCGATTCCCCTGTTCAAAAGACTCCAAAAGTTTGTTGGCTAACCTGCTAGATTCACCGAACAACTGAAACAGTTCTCCTTAAGCGAGATCAAGTTTAGCGAAGTGCAAAGGGTGCAGTAAAAGCAGGCGATGCGAAATACGCCTTGGGATCCACATCAAAGGACGCCAACAGTCCAGACAGCACCTGCTCGACTTGAAGCGTGGTTCCACTGTTGGATCGCTGGCCGGTGGACAAATCAATGGGAGAAGAGATTAATTGGTCATCGGTTGCTCCAAGAACTTGTCCCCCCTCAATTCCAGCACCAAAAAGAAGCATCGAAGTATAGGGCCAATGATCTTTCCCTTCGGCCGTATTGTACACCGGCGTCCGCCCCATTTCCGACAGCACCAGAACGGTGATACTCTCACTCAGTGGCACTCCGTCGTTGTCTACACTGCTCTCTAAGGCATCCGCCAAATACACCAACTGTTCAAACAAATATTCAAAGCAACCACTCTGCGACTCATCGTTGCCACTGTGTGAATCCCATTGTCGAAATGGAGGTGGCAGTACTTGTATCAATCCAACAGACGACAACTCGTTGCTCAACAAGGTCGTGAGGAGATCAATTTGCGAAGCTGGGTTGAGACTGACGGTGGATGGAAACAGGCTGGCAAACGGTCTCAACTGCTGACGCCGCTCCAAGGTTCGCAAATATTCGTCCACACGTTCAGATTCAGTCACGCCAATGCTTTGCTGCACCGCCGCCTCGACAAGCGAAAAATCAATTTGCGAGGGCTGCGTCAATGAATCTACAAAGCCTTGATCAACGCGTGTAACATTGTACCCCAACCCTCCGGTGAATCGGGGACCAGACAAGATGACGTAGGGCAACGGCAACTCTTCAGACCGAGTGGCCAATATGGAAGCATAATCTGGTTTGTTGCTGCGGCGATCCCCTGTAAATAGCAAACGGGCACACTTGTCGTGACTAATTGAATTGATGGAGACACCGTTGATGATGACAGACTGCGAACCAAAACGCTCAAAGAACTCGGACACAGATGGACGTTGGGCAGAGGCGACAAAAGGCAGACCTGCACTGCTTTGGACTTCGCCATCTGAAGCGCTCTGAACTTTGCTTCGGGAACCGACAGGATCAAACACCATGGTCGTATCCCATCCACCTCTTGAATAGACCGTCACCAGCCGCCTTTTTGTATTTTGTGAGGTTGCATGGGCAATGGAAGGTCCCCGAAGACTCAGCGCTCCTGCACCCAATGCTGTTTTCAACAACGTTCGACGCTTCACGGCTCCTCCATCCACAAGTCGATCCAGCCCATATCCACCCCCAATGGAAATGAATCGGTCACGTCCACAAAATCTGGACCGGAGAACTGTTGAGAGGCCCACGTACGGTCAGAGATTGTTGTGCCATAGGCACTCGACAGTACGACCACATTCGAACTGCGCCACCCCCAAATTTCCCCATGCTGGTTCCACAGTTGAGTGTGTAGTGGATTGGCTTCACGTTCGTGGATGTCTACTTCCCACAAGGCTTGCCATTCCTGAAGGCCTGTCCACTCTTGTTCTTCACTCCAAGAAGCACCCTCCAGTTCTATGCTTGCCATCACCGTCTGGGTCGAGGGAAATTCGGTGTCAACAACAACCAGTGCCGGTTCCCATGACACGCTTGATGTCAACTCACCGTCTGGTGTCCACTCTTGGTAGCCCTCAAACAACAAGGCCTCGCCTCTGCGTAGGTAATATTCTTCTCTCAACAGTTGCTGCTGAGGGGTAGAAAATCTGTCGTCGTCCAAGTAGCGTTCCAACACCATTTGCCCCTCGGCATTTCCCGCGACCACATTGGAGAAAACAACGATGCTCGACACTCTAGGTTCTGGCTCGACAGTGGGTGTATAGACCTCCGCACCTTTGGCGCCACACAGTGCCCACTGCGCAAAACGTTGGCGTTCCGCTTCCGAAACGCCACCACCGGCCGGCATATCCTCAAAATGCACTGCTCGAACGTAAGAACGCAGGGCAAATTGCTTGGCAGACTGATAAGAGTCTAGATTCACCTCAAGGGGTGCACCATAGCGCTTTCCTGCCGATAAAGCACTGGAATGACAACCCGTGCAATAATTCCGCAAAAATGGCTGTCCAACCGTTTCATAAGTGATTGCATCCGAGCACTCCACGGGCAACGGCGTCACTTCCTCAGCGCAAGAAACCAACAAAAGCCACATCATCGCAGCACCATCTTGGGATCGTGAACGAGAATCGCCAATACGGTCGACCACGCCACAACCTCGTCTTGTGCTGCCACTTGTTGCCACACCGTCACCAATGTATCAATTGTGGTCTCATCACTCTCTGTGTTGTCGGCATGCAATACCTGTTTCCACTCAATCAATTGCTGACGGACCGATTCGATAGAGCCAGGTAAGTCATACGCTGTCAAAATTTGACGCCGGTCGATGGACTGATTGATATCTGCGCGCAAGATTTCCATTAACTGATTGGATATCCATTCCAGTTGCACATGATGACCCACCGTAAAAGCTGGGTTTGCAGACAAGACACCCACATCGTCGGTTGAACCAAACATCACTCGCCGTTCTGGAGACCAAACAACCTCTCCCAGTTCTCGTCCAGGCTCTGAATCTGGATCGACCCCCAGTTGCAAGAGAACACCATACAGTTGCTCTGGACGCAACACCCGCTTTGGTTGTTCTCGGTATTCTGGGGAGACAACAATTCGCGTCAACACGTCTCGCAAGTCGTAGTCCGACTCTACAAAATGATTTGTCAGCGCATAGACATCCAAGTCAGACAAGGCTCGCTCTGGAACCAGCGCCTCCCAGGTTCGCTTGACCACACACTGTGAGAAGCGCGCGTCGACCGCCAGATAAGCCCCTAAGTCAGAGATGGAGTTCATGGGCTGTCCAAAATAATTTGGCTCTTTCCACCCTGCAAACCAACGCTCTTTGAACGAAGATGGCATACCCATTTGATCGAGTTCTAAGTTTACCCCGTCTTGGAAGGTACCCAGTACACTGGCCAACGGATCCAAACTGGCATGGCAAGCCACACACTCAGGCTGGGTTTGGATTGCCGTTTCCACAGCGTCTAGAGAAATACTGGAAAAATCAAAAACAACTTCTCGCTCCAGATAGTCCATACAGAGAAATGTGGACGTGACAAAGTTTGCCCGCGCACGATTGTGGTTCAAAAAGTCCACGTATTGACGCATCCACAATACGCGAGACCCCAACACGCCGGCTGAAGGATGCTCTGCCTCTGGCGTCACCCACCCCCAGTCGTCAAGGTCACCAGAATCTCCAAAGATATCGGACAGGACTGGGTTTGAAGGCACTGAACTGGTGGTGACTACATCCGTAAAGGGACGTCCATCCAGCAACACTTGTTCAACAAAAGCCATCGGCTCAAAACCCAAACTTTGACGTTCGGCATCACTGAGCATAAACCGTCGAAATTTTTCTTCCTGCTCCATCCAAACAGCGGTGTGAAAAGCATCGTTCCAGTACCACGCTTGCTGATGGGCAAAGTCGGGTTCCTCCATCCAAGCCTGAAGCAAGTCATTCGCCGAGACGGTACCGGCCAAAACAGCTTCTACTTCTGCCGCACTTGGGCGTTTCCCACGCAAATCCAAAGATGTTCGAGCAAGCCAAGGCAGGGTCACCTGTTCCACAGACACCCCCCAATCACGTGCACTTTCTTCTGAGGCTTCACGAACAATCTGAACTTGACCACCATCACGACTCTCACAAGCGGACAGCACCCATACCATCAATGTTGGCAAAACTGAACTCATAAACCTATTGTAACGTATATTTGCCCGTCAACCATTGCAGCACACATCACTCAAGTGTACGTACACACCGAAAACCAATTCCGTTGCTGCTGGCCTCCAAGGGTTCAGGCTGTCGGTAATGGGTTTGGATATCACCCACGCCGGTTGCGTAATTGCCAGAGCGGACAACCCTCGCCTCAAAAGCGTTGCCTTGACCGTCGTCAAACCAACCACTTTCTGGACCGGTGGGGTCTACGTCCGTCGACTCGGCGTAGTAGTCCATCCCAAACCAATCCGACACCCACTCTGCGACGTTGCCTGCCATGTCTTCCACACCATAGGGCGATGCTCCCATAGGATAACTGCCGACGGGCGCGGTATCTCCAATGCACTGTTCTCCAATGAAACCAAAATTGGTCAAATCACAGGTTGGTTCATCATTTCCCCATGGAAACTGCCAACCATCGGTTCCACGTGCGGCTTTTTCCCACTGTGCTTCGGTGGGTAGAGTCTGCCCACGCCAAGCGCAATAGGCATCCCCGGACCATTTAAACACTTCTGTCACAGGGTGTTCTGCATAGCCATCCATGCTGTCAAAGCCATCTTGAGTCCTCAATATTCTCTCGGGGAATACGTCGTCATCGTCATCAAAGTCATACAGTTCCAACCCCTCTTCGGTCACGTTGTCAAAGCCCCTTTCAAACTGCGCTTCCAAAAATAGAATGAACTGGTCGTTGGTCACCTCATATGTATCAATGCAATAATCAGACAGTGTAATTGCGCGTTGAGGACCGCTCCATGGTGTGTTGTCTTCTCCTCTGAGAAAGGTACCAACTGGAATGAATCGCTCAGTCAATGGCGTGACGAAAGGATCTGCATCGTCACAATCGGCAATCGCAACGTCTAAGGTGCTGGACCAAAGTGGATACCCATCACCATCAGCGTCAACCTCTTCTAAGGGCTCGGTTGAAGGGTCGGCTGTATCAACCCACTCGACCTGATCCGGATCGTGCCCCGTATCTTTTTGTGACTGACATGCCAGCAACCACCACATTTTGACCTCCAGCTAGCTGTATAGACTAGTGTAACCCATCGCATGATGGTTCCGACAGTTTCATCTCCGACAGTGGGTCACCACCTACTCCACGCTGGAGACTGTAGCACGCAATCCCAATCGGCGACTGAGTGCAAACCACCCACCAACCCCCAGTGGCTTCCCATCGCTTCTGAGTTTGGACACGGCGGGTTCATCAAACACCACACTTCCGTCGATGTTCAAAGCCTGCACCCCAAACCACCAGCGCCCTTCCTGGTCTTCCAAGTATACGTGTGCCATGGATTGACTGTTGCCACGCTCTCGTTTTACAATCGGTCCCATCACAGCAACTTGGTCTACACCTGGCATCCCACACAAGGCTCCCATCGTAAATGCGTGGGGTGGTGAATCAAACTGAAAAATCTGAATGGCGCCCTGCCCAAAGACCCAAATCTCAAACGGGATGGCCCCCATATAAGAGTGGTGGGCCACTTGCTGAAACAAATGGGGTCCCGCACCGGTCAAATCCAACTCCAACAGCGGATGCATCGACCTGTCCCACTCGAGAACCTTAGAACGAACCAACAGACGCTCTATTTTCGCCGGGTGATAACGACTCGGCACATCCAAATACATCGAAGCGTAGTCATTCGTCATGGGGCAACTCGTCAAACAGGAAGTAATTGTCTGTACTGAGGTTTCTAGGCGGTGGTTCACGATACCAACGACGCCTTGCAGATTCAGCATTCTCGACATCGTCAACCTTCGCAAATCCAACGGATAGCCAGTGCCCCCACACCGGACTTCGTTCACGTTGTGCAATCAAAGCCAGTTCGCGCTTGGCAATGTCCGCTCGACCTATCTCAATATTGATGAGTTGACTGAGAATTTCACCCGACACCCCATCTGGTTTCAGTCTTCGATACCGTTCAAGCAGCCGGTGGGCTTCATCAAATTGACCCTTCTGATATGCATACTGCGCACGCACCAACCACCCCGTTTCCCATCGATCGGTGTGGCGGATTTGATTTGGGTTGTATTGTGGCTGATCGTCTATGATGGACTGAAGCCACAGCAATACGATTGCAAATTGATCTTGTACTTTGCCGGTCTGAGCCATTCCCTCACCCTTTTGTAGCAGAGGGATCCAATTAAACTTGGGAACCCATTGCTGGTGCATTGTCCGTTCCGCCAACAACGACACATCTGTTTGGGCAACGCGCTCCAAAGATTGTTCCAGCAGTTCAGGACTCTGTGACTGAATTGCAATGACCACTTTCAACATCCAGTGGTGGGGGGTAAACTCATCCATTGAATCAGCGATGGAAACTGCATTGCGCAAACGATCCAGTTGCACCCACTGTAAGCCGAGCCAAAAATTGAGCAACGGGTCTTCAAAGTTGGACTGGATTTCCGACAGCACTTCAATGGCGCGCTTAGACTCTCCCTTGTGAATCAAATCTTGTGCCTGAATTAAACGAAATCGGTTGGCCAGCAACAACTCAGGAAAGTCACCCTCAAACCAAGTGTCAGCCTGTACCCAAGACGCGATTTCTCTTCCCGCATTTGGTTGACCGGCGCGCAACCACGACGCTGATTGTGCCAACGCCCACGCACCCTGAGTTTGCACAGAAGCCGCTTCCCAGAGAGGCATTTTTTGACTCTCGGCAACCGTTGTGAGAAACGATGGATCATAGCGGTGCTGCCACAACTGCAGTCGAAGGGTTTTCCAAGATGTACTTTGTAGGGATGCCACGTTGGATTGCGCGTCTTTCCAATTGCCCTTTGCAATAACATATTCGGCTTCCAACAACTGCGCCAACGCAATCAGTCCTTGTTTTCTCGCCATCTCTGCGAGTTCCAACCAGCGGTCTGACTCGTTGAAAGACAGTGCATATTCAGCCGCCATCTGAACCCCTATCGCAGACGTGTCGGAACCATTTTCCTTGGCGTTTGTAAGCGCCTTGCACCACTGATCTTCAGAACACAGACTCAAACTTTGCTGCATCGAATCCGCATCTCCTTGAGAGAGGTACCAAAAGGCCCTCAATCGATGTCCCAAATCTGCATCGTGGTGTAAAGACAATGCAAACTGAAGCCACGACATTGGAAAAGCAAAGTCCCCCAACCTAGGGTTGTGCATCCGTAAACGAAGTTGCAACCATTGAAGCAGTTCCGTTCCTTGCCGAGGGTTCCCACGCAGGTCTGCTCGAAGAATTCTTTCCAATATGGGACGCTGAGCAGAATCGAGAAAAGCCTGTTCCAACGTCACTGTTCCGGATTCTATGGGCGCCTGTTCCTGAAGTGCCAACAATAAATCTTCCGGCACGGGCAAGTCATCCCCTTGCTGCACTGCAAATGGATCAGAATCGACGACAAACCACCCCTTCTCCCAACCGGTGTACGCCAATCCAAGTACAGCAACCATCCCCACAAATGTTCGGATTACACGCCAACGACGTCGCCATTTATTCTGTGAAAGCAGTTTTTTCTCCGTTCGCCGCTTTTCTTCGATCAATCCTGCGTCACGGCTGCCTCCAATCGATACACTCGCAAAGTGTACGGACTCGGTACCGTTCACCCATTCCCATTGACCGTCTGCTACGGTGTACACTTCCAAGTCACCAGACAGTCGTCCTTGCCCCACTTTTCGAAGAATCTCTGCATGCCGTTCCACTTGTTCTCGCCCAGTAGACGATTTTCGATAACGAAAACTTTGTTTGGGCAACGAGGCCAAATGCCCTCGATGCTGACAATCATCGCACAACAAGAATGGTATCTTGATTTCTGTCGGATACTCAACAAAGCACTCTACACAACGAGTATGTTGCTGAATGTCCAGCGACGTTTCTTCATCAAAAATGCTCATCTATTTATCCAAGGAATGTATACGCTATCAAGCGCTGTGGATCTTCGGTGTTTATACGGCCACCTCTGATTGTAATTGTCCGACCACCCATATTCAAGGCTCGTCCGATGAAGCCTTGTCTACTGACAGTAACTTGACAGACATCACCCGAACTTGATGCTGTCCCACAACAATTCCGGTGACCAGTATCGGCTGACCTAGCAGAGACCAGACGTCCACATCCAACGCATCAACCAGCAGTTCAACCTCTGTATCGGTGTTGATGTCGTGAATCATCAATCGACCATACTTTTCCACCAATACTCCAAGGAAAGGCGCTGACCCATCCCCCGCATCAACAATGGTCCAACTATCGACCCACAACTGTCGCCCCAGTCGAGCACCTTCCACCTCTGCACCACACCCGATCAAAAATTCAAAATACTTGGCATCGTCACCCAAATGTAAACGAAGCACTTTTCCTTCAGATGTACCCATAAACAGGGGTCCAGAGGTCATTCCTCCTGGTGCCGCATCTTGAAAAACAAGTCCTTTTGCATTATAGTGTACACTGCATCCCAGGCCCAAAAGCCAAAAAGCAAAGATTCCCCAACCCATATTTTGACTCCTTTGACACAAATGTCAGATATAGTGCAATAAACACAGCGAACCACTGCTCAACGGTAGGACAGACAATATGCAAACACAGAATACTCATGGTTGGAGCACCCTGCAAGAAGGTAGCGCGCATTATTTGTATCGACCGGTCTCTTCAATGGGGTTTACCAATATTGAAGCCATGATTCAACAATTGCAAGACTGTCAGAACAAACAAATTGCCGTGCCGGAGATCGTTCGAATCGCAAATGGTGACATTTTTCTGAAAGAACCTCGAGGCATTCGAAGCCTTGAAGATTTCTTCAAAACCCAGCCCACCACGCGGGCCAAACTTTTCGTCGCCCAACAACTGGTAAAACTGGTTGAAAACCTACACACATTCGTTGGAATCTCCCATGGAGGATTGAGTTTACAGTGTCTGTCCATTGATGCGGACAACAAATTGGTCTTGGGTGGTATTTCTCCAACGTCCCAAACGCCATCTGAAGATCTCACGGCCCTCCAAACGCTGCTTGCAAGCATTTTCAATCAACCAAATGAAGCGGACACATTGAAAAAAATTCAGACGTCCTCCCTTAAGAAGATGCGACGTAGAATCAAGATGATGTTGGCTGAAGATGCTTGGCACGACGTACAGGCTGACTGGAGTACGGCGATTGATCAAACAAACATCGAAGAATCCTCTGAAGAGTTGCCACTGGAAAGTCCTTCTAAGGACGCAGATAGTGCTCTGAGCGCAGTGGTAGAACTGGACTCCATGGGTGGTCTGGACGATGCGATTGGTGATGAACTGCCCGAACCCGTAAGTTTCATCTCCAAGTCAGAACCCGCTACACAAGAGACAACGTTGAACGACCCTGACTCAAAAGATTTCGATTGGGAACTCGAAGATGATTGGGAAGATGTAGATATTGATGGCTGGTTGGCAGAAGACCCTGGTTCTCTAGACTCTGACAACTCAAACCTCCAAACTGTTGATGCTCGTACAAATATGGGGGGCGACGCCGACGTCGACGTCGAAGTCGAGGTAGAGGCCAATCAAAACCCACTCGATATTGATGCAGAAAGCGATGCGATGGGCGAATCACCTACACAAGAGCCTCCCCAAGAAGATACCTCTGCTACACTCACACCTGAAATGTTTGGCGAAGGATCATTGGACGACTGGTTCAATGAGCCAGAAGATACCATGCCGTTGACGCAATCAGACATGCTCCGAGCAACTCCGGATAGGTCGGAGACGTTGAATGAGACTGAAGAGATATCGGACTTTGAAGACGACGATGAAGTGTTGCTGTTTTCACTGGAACCGAAGTCTAAGTCTGATTTGGATGATGTCACTGAGTTCGATGAAGAAACCGAAGTCTTTTCGATGTCCTCTGCCTCAAACATGAACCCTCCATCGAATGAGAACGTAGACAACGATCTCGAAAACAACAATGAAACGCTGGACTTCCTGCTAGAAAATCATGGGAAAGAAGATTCTTTGGTAGAGGAGGCCCAATACCAAGACATTGATGAACTCGATGAATTCACATTGGAAGAGCCATCCCAAGAGATACCGGCCCTCGATGATGATGGAGACTTTGCCACAGACATATTTTCACGCTCCTCGTTGCTGGGGACATTGGACATTCCTGCAGAAGAGGTCCAAAGCGCCCTTGATGAAGCAGACATGTCAGAATCTTGGTTTGTGAACGCCCCAAATTCTGCATCTGCAGACCGGTCCAACGAGCAGAAACAGCCCTCTCCTTCCAGTGTCGACAACGGGATTCCAAAATGGGTGTGGGCAGCCAGCGCGGCGGTTGTGGCTGGTGGCGCTTGGGCCGCACTGCATCAAAATGACACTGTTGAGCCGGCGGTGTTGATCGATGAAGCCCAAACGAAAAACGCAAATGACATTCCGGTTGAAACTGAAGATTCCGTCGACAAAATTGATCCGGACACAACAAACACCGAAAGCATACAGACTGCGGTTGCAACCACTAGCAATGACGATGAACTCAGTGTCAAAACGGACCAGAACATTGCCTCCACTACAGTAGTCGAACCTTCTACCCCAGCCGTTTCCAAGAAGAACACTGTACGAAAAACGGTGTCGAAAAAGACAGCACCTCCTCGCGTCAAGGCTAAGACACTCAAACAGCGACAAGCCAGTAAACCCAGTACACAACCGAAGGCAACAACTGTTAAGACAAAGACTGTTGAAACAAAGCCTGCCAAGAAACCAGTCGCTCCCACTGTTGCCTCCCCTTTTGCAACTCAAAAAGAGACGGTACAAGACGCAAGTCTACAAGAAATCACTGTTCAAACGCTCCCTACCCCAAAGAAGAAACGCCCGTTGCCTGTGGAGGCTCCACTCAAAGCAAAGACCTCCACTACACCGACCGTGGATCAAATGAGCACAGAAAACACAGAAAAAAACAAAGCACCAGCGCAAAAAGTTTCCCCAGTGGCCACAGAACCAGTCGTAGAAGTCGCAGAGCAAGTGCCAACAACAGCCACAACAGCCACTAAGCCTCTTGGGGCACAGGCAATGACAGAGCAACAACAGGACGCAGATCCTGTCGAAGTCGAAGATACTCCACCCACAACCGCGGACAGCGGAACCGAAGAACCTACATCAGCAGAGCCCGTCTCCGAAGTACCCCCTTCAGAGATGGAAACTGAGACGTCACAAGCGGATGCAACAAATGAATCTACAGGCTCTACAGTTGCACAGCCAGAACCAATAGAGGATACACCTCGCCCTATATCCGCAACCGATTATCGAAATTGGTCCTCCAACGCGGTTCAGGGAAAACTCAACGACTATTCGATTGAGCGCCTACAGAGCGTAGAAGCAGACGATGCATCATTCACTCGCGCCAACGCCATTCTGCTCACCCACGCCCAACAGAGTGGTGATGCTGAGTTGATTGGCAATAGTTTGGAACAGTTGCTGTCGGTAGAGACCAACGCGCACAAACCGATTTACCTACTGGCCATGGCACAGCATCAGTTCAACGTTCAGAATTTAGACGGTGCTCGAGAATACTTGATGCAAGCAGAACTGAACTGGGCCAACGTCGAACGCAGTCAATTGATGGTTTTACGCGCACAAAGAGACAACATCGTTGCCCACCTCTCCTATGTCAGTTTTCTGGAAAGTGGCTCTGAGGACTCTCGACTTCAAAGTCTAACGCAGTTTCGAAAAGTGCAACGTGAAGCTCGAAGAGCCAAACTGCGCTCTCTGTTTGAGCAGGCCGAATCGAAAATGCAACAGCTTCAACGAGGCAATGTATGATGATCTGGCTATTGGCAGCATGCTCAACACACACGATCACTGGCACAATCAAAAACGCATCGCAAGAAGCGATCTCGGGTGCTTCCTGTAGTTTTGATAACCAGCAAGTGGAAAGCAATGACGTTGGTGTCTTCACCTTTGACAATCTCGACGTCAGTAAGGGAGAATACACAATACGCTGTACCGCTAAGGGCTATTCCTTTTATGACAATACATTCGAAGTCTCTGGCACAATGGTCACCATTCCAACCATCGTCCTAGAACCACTCGATGTACAAATCCCCTACCTACCAATGAACCTTGATCCTGAAGGTGAGTTGCTACCCAAAAAGTAATTCAGAAAATGCACGTTCTGAATGCCCTGTTGTTTTCGAATTTCGCCTTTGCAGAAATCGAAGCCTCCATTCTATGGGTTGGTGTTCTAGAGTTTCAGCAGGTTTCGCACCCTCAGACACAGCCCAAACAAGAACACTCGCTGGATACATTACTGTATAGACTCTCCAATAGAGCTCGCACAGTCGCCCTCGAAACGCTGCCTTCATCCGACTATAGTCTGCTGACAAAAGACAACATCCTTGAGATATTATCGGACAATGGTGTCAATGCTGTGTGCACAGACAGTGGCTGTGCGGTTCAAACAGGACGCACATTGGGCGCTGACTGGATCGTTCAGGGTGAAGTGCTCGTTGATGACAGTCTGTACACCAGTACGCTGCAACTGTACAATACACAATCCAGTGAGTTGATCTCAATGACAGAGGTTACGGGGCAAACACCAGAATCATTGCTCACTGCACTGGACGGAGGTGTGCGTTTGCTTTTGAACAATGCGATGCATGCCTCAACAGTGCGAACGTCAAAAACAAAATTTGAACCACTCTCAACGGTGTCCATTGATAGGCTTGAGCCCTTTACATTTGGATGCACACCGATCAAATGGAAACAATTGGCCAACCCACTTCTTCCTGTATTTCCTCCAGATACGATTCACTGTACCGACAACACCACACCGGCTGCCATCGTTCACTTGACACAAGAATTCGAGATCACCAAACACCCCGTCACCATATCCGAATGGAACGCCACAATAGCCAATTCTCCCAACACGACACTGCAAACCATTGCCTCCACCCACTGGTCGACCGATCTGTCAGACTACCCAGCCCAAAACATGACTTGGTTGGACACAATTGTATTTGCCAATCTGCGCTCGGAAATGGAAAACCTGTCGCCTTGTTACACCATGTCTGGCGATTCCGTCTCGATTGAACCTTCCTGCACAGGATGGCGCTTACCCACTGAAAAAGAGTGGGAATACGCCATGCGGGGAACAGCGCACCACAGTGTTGCCTGGACTGGTTCGATGGGCCACGCTTGGAATGTACCGGTGAGCAAAACCGGTCCAGTTTGCCAAAGAACGGGCAACGACATTGGCATCTGTGACACCACGGATAGCATTTGGGAATGGGTATGGGACTGGTCGGCGCCCTATGTTCCAAAGAACACGTCGATTTATGGTCCACAAGAAGGAACGCACAAAGTCATTCGAAATGGACGTCATCGAAACGCCCACGCCCCAATGTTGCCCCCCGAAGAATACAAGATTGGATTTCGATTGGTGAGAACGGCCTCCTATTCCAACAAATAAATATCAACGCCGTCGAATCGAGTGACCCAACGTCCGTCCCTCTGTAGTTGTCTCTCCAAATTTTCCATCGGGACCGTCCAGTCTCGTTCGAGTTCTTCTGCTGATAAAAATGGATAGGCAGAAGGAAAGAACGTATGCGGACCAAAAGCAACAAATCTCACCCCTTCTTTTTTGAGTTGCTCAATGGCACGGTCTCCATAAAACAAGCTCCAGTGACGAATCGGCGTGTGGTCTTCGACTGAAGACAGAACATAGGGCCTGTCAAGTATTGCGCCTGTCCACAAAGCAAACAAGGCGACCTTACCTTCCTCGGCGTGCGCATTCAACCAACGCGTAGCCTCCAAACCAGTCGGTTCGACTGTAGACTCCCAACGATTGACTTGTGACAGTACAAAGGGCTTCAAATTGGTAGGAAGACCAAGCAACATCAAGCCAACAAAGATGATGTGTCCCCCTCGGCTCACGCAATGGCTGGCACCCAATACCAAAAAGATGCCCAACATTGGAAAGAGGTGTCGAATCCAATGGGGTCCCATAAACCAGAAAATAAACGCTCCAATAAGCAACAGTCCATCGGTCCATCGCTTGGTCCGTACAATGTACAACAAGACTCCCAGACCAAAGACAAGAAATACAGGAGACAACTGACCCAAAAATTGAAATTGATCGATCTTTGCCTGCATCAGTAGGTTCCAAGGGGCCCAAAAGAAATCAGCAAAACCTCGTCCAACACCATATTTTTCTACCCATACAAAGGGGATATCCATCGACCAACCGCGGTATGGGAACAGTGGGTGTAAACCATCGAGCACATTGCGTATACACCAAACCCCAACAAGCGCCCCTGCCACACTGGCCTCTTTGACCTTGTCCAAGACCGTTCGCCGTCCGAACACCCCAATTAACAAGGCCACCCCACCGGCTGTAAACTTTCCCGCTACACTAAACCCCAAGAGCATCCCCCACAGCCACGGGACGCGTTGCTCTCGATAAGCCAGCAAAACCCACCACATCACAACAATATTGTTGGCGGTGACCATCGACTGCTCCAGCAAAGAAAATGACCCCAGCAAGACGCCCCAAATCCACCAACCCTGTCCCGGCTGTCGCTTCTCAACTGTTTGAACACAAGATGTCCAAGCACCCAAGGCCGTCCACGAGGCAAAGAGTACCACTGCAGAGTGCCCACCCAAGCCATAGACGAGGGTCAAAGGCAGATGCAAAATCAACGGTCGCGATCCATTGGGAGCCAATGTACCACCTTTGAGTTCATTAAATAGCCACATGTGCTTGGGCAGTGCGTTGTGGTAGTAGAGAGCATCGGTATCCACAATCGGAAGTTGAGCATTCCAGACCATCCACATCCCAATCAACACGAGAACAACGCAATGTCCTTGACTCTCTCGCCCCAAGTCAATCCAAGTCCAGTCCCACCTTCGACGCCACAAGGTCCACCATCCAACAGACAACAGCACCATACCGAACTGGGGTCCAACAAACCACGCAATGGGAAGCAACAACGTCCCCATCACGCCCAGTCCAACAAGCCAAGCAACGTCCCATTGAGCACGTGGAAAGAGATTCCATCCCCAGCCCAACAGTGCCCCGAGAATCAACAGTACAGACAACACCGTCTGACAAGATTCAACGATCCACCAAACGTCCAATGAACCCCACATAGCCACTGCAACCAACATCCCTACGTATAAGGGGTTCAAGGGCATTATGCACCAGCATTGTCTACTGGAGAATCCGTCTTCAAATTCCCATCATCGGATTCAACCAATATGCGATCCAGTTTGTCATTCAAGGCATCCAATTTGCGTTCTATCTCAGCAAAGTGCGCCTCTTCTTCTTGAACTGTACTGGTGGCCATCAGTTTGCTCATAAACCCAGCCACATAACCGCCAACCCCGACCCCAATTATGATCAAAGGGGCAGCGATCATCCGACCCATCCAAGTTTCTGGAACCACATCACCATAGCCAACTGTACTCACTGTCACCAAAGACCACCACAGCGCATCCCAAAAGTCAATCACATTTGGGTGATTGGGTTCAACCACCAAGAAGGAATAGGCACCTGCAAACACTGTCGCCACAACCAAAGAGAAGGCGCGGATCAATTCTTCCCCTGCACCTTTGTAGCGTTTCGCACGACTGATCAAACGAAACACCTTGACTACGCGAGCGAGGCGAGCCAAACGCACCCCTTGAGTCAAGGTTGCAAATGGAAAACAGGATACCAGATCCAAAATCTTTGTGACACGCAAACTGTACTGTCGACGATTGGCTGCGAGGTAAAAACCAACCACCCACTCACTCAAAAAGAGCATGTTCAATACCAAATCTTGGGTGGTGGTACTCATCCAAGAGATTTCGCCATACTCTATCTCTTCGACAATCAGAAAAAACATCGGGACCAACAACAAATCGTTCAACACTTGCAGAAAACCATACAACTGTTTAACGCCCTTGTGCCCCTCTATTTGTCCTACGTCGTTCACTTCAACAATCCTACGTCATTGGTTCTATTTTGACATTGTTGAATCATATCACATCCATAGAAAAACTCCCATCCACGATGCTCAAGGATCCCTGTCGAGCCTCAACGATGAAAGAGTTGTGTGTCCGCCTCTTGTTGTTCGATTTGCTGGATGATGTCAAAGATGATCAAAATATCGGTTTCCGACACCATAAAATCAGGACTGAGAGAGCCAGCATTCAACCTTCGTACAATTTCAACGGTCGATAAATATCGATTGTTGAGACACTGTTCCACCACGCGTTGACACAAGTGAATGATCTGAACACGTGGATCGGAACTCACGGATTGTGTACACACATCTTGAAGAACTTGCGTCATCGATTGAGCAAAAAAATCTTCTCCTTGCTCGAGCCAAGACAATTGCCGATTGAATGCATTCGTTTCAAAGCCCTCATGCAAAAAGACCATCGCACACTCGACAACGATCTTGTCCCGTTCAATCCAAGGTAGGTTTCGATACAAGTAGCGCAACACAGCCCGATAAATGTGCTGCTGCTCCTGAAATGTTTCAAACACCAAACCATCTGAAATCGGTGCGAGCAACCACTGCAAAGACGTGACAAACGGAATGTGAGACGTGTGATGTGCTATCCAAGGCTCGACAGACACCCACTCTTTAGAGAATGCATGTAGCACAACGATGAGACTTTCCAATATTGATTGGGTCAAGCGTATTGAAGTCTTGGTAGCGGTAAATACCCCTACAGTTCGATCTTGTATGATGACTGGAACTGCAACCAAAGAATTTGCACCATCATTCAAGCATACTGCTGCTTGCTTTTGCCATACTGTCTGCTGGACATTCAGACTCATTTCTTGCACGACAGCCGGATTGGCATTGGGGCCTCGAAGTGCAAAGATATCGTTCAAAGACTGTGAACGAGTGGCCCAAATCTCGGCGTCCGTAAAACCATAGGCTTCTTGAATCACGCGACCAAAGTTCGATGCCACTTCTTGAAGACTGCTGCTTTTGGGCAACAGAATGATTGTGTGTAACAACCAAGTGTGAACAGGGCTTTCCAACAGGGCTTGACTGAACTGCGTCTGCCCAATTGCGTCTTGAATGTAGACAATTTCCATACTTGAGGTCTGTGACTGAGACACTCTCAGCACAGTAAATCTACATTGACCAATCGAGAGCACATCCCCATCTAGAACTCGAGTTGCCTCAAGTAGACGACGTCCATTCAAAAACGAACCGTTGCTGCTGTTGAGATCTTCGACCCAGTACCCTTCGTCTGTTTTAAAAAAACGGGCATGTTCACGAGAGGACAGCAAATCTGACAAAATGATGTCACAGGCAAAGGCTCGTCCAATTCGCAATTCGTCTTGCAGATTGTATAGAGTTGCCTCACCCGTAGTGGATGTGTACTCGACTTGGAGTTTGGGATCAGTCATTCAAATCTCACGATTCTCAATAATAAAACAGTTTGCCTTGTACACCACTGGTGAACAAAAGCAAACGAAAAAGGGGAGTCTCCTCCCCTTTGTGTTTAAACATTGTCAACAACATTCAACATGACTCTGTTTATTGTAAAGTTGCATCTCCAACAACCCCAACCCCACACGGATATGGCACAAACAGTTGCAATGTTCCACAGTCATCTCCAGTACAAGTCAATAGGTCCAAGTCCAGCGACATGTTCATATTGTTCTCGTCCATCATGGTACCGGTCAAAGAGATGCCCATTTCGATGTCAATCAAGCCAGAACCAAAACCTGTCTGCGCCATGTCAAAGGTTTCAATAGTGGTGAGTGAGCCACAGTTAAAACTTGCACCGGTCAATGCACACGTTGTCGAGGATCCCGCCATGGTTCCTGTAAAACTAGAACTGCTGCTGGCAGAAATATCGAACCCTGGTGGCAGGACATCTTCGATGCCCATACCGGCAAACCCAAGAATGGTCGCCAAATTGCACTGATCATTGCTCACGGTGGCAGAATTGAACTTCCAAAATCCAGAGGTCGGTACAATTGGATCTGCACCTCCACTGTTGGCATCGGTTGGATCGGTTCCGTCGTCAACTTCATCTCCATCGAGCGCACCATCGCCATCGGTGTCACCATTGTTGGGGTTTGTGCCAGCGTCCATTTCTTCAGAGTCTGATAAACCGTCGCCATCGGTGTCTTCATTTGTTGGATCGGTACCTTCGACAACCTCGTCCCCATCTTTTAATCCATCGCCATCAGAATCGACATTGTTGGGATCGGTGCCCAGATTGTCCTCAGCGTTGTCTCCCAAGCCATCTTCATCGCTGTCCGCTGTTTCATTCGGATCTTCTGGAAATGCATCACTGTTGTCGCCCACACCGTCTTCATCACTGTCCTTAGACTCTTCTGGGTCATCTGGGAACGCATCGCTGTTGTCCCCAATTCCGTCTTCATCACTGTCCTTAGACTCTTCAGGGTCTTCAGGGAACGCATCTTCAGAATCAACAACCCCATCTCCATCAGAGTCGACATCTTCAACGACACCACTGTCGTTGACAGTTTCCAGTTTTTCATCTTCACAGGCTACCAGACTGCTCATTACCAACAGTGCTGAAAGGGTTCGGTTCAATCGCATCGCATCTCCTTCATTGAATCTCATGGTACAGCACTACAGAAAGACTGTACTGCGTACGTAAAGAATAACACACCTTTGTGTTGACTGAAAACAGATCGAACATGTCATTCGGTGTTTTTTGCGATAGGTTGACTTTAGAGGCGAATTTCATTGCTGTTCCATGGAGATATTTATGAGTTTATCATTCATCCAAACGTCCCTATTGTTGTCCACCAGTGCGTTGCTATTTGCCTGTGGCGAAGAGGCCAAAACGATTGAAGTCAATACCGAAGAGCCTGAAGTTGAAGCCTTGGACGCAGATGGAGATGGGTATTTTGGAGACGAAGATTGCGATGATCAAGATGCTCAAACAAATCCCAATGCAGAAGAATTGTGTGACGGCGTAGACAACAACTGCGATGGCCAAGTCGATGAGGGTGTTCGACAAGTGTACTATGAAGACCTCGACGGAGACGGATTTGGGGGTGTCAACTTTACAGAATCCTGTGTTCTACCAGAAGGCTATGTGCCCATTTCCAATGATTGCAACGACAACAATGCTTCTGTCTATCCAAGTGCACCGGAGCAATGTGATGGAATTGACAACAATTGCGATGGCGAAACAGACGAAAACCTCAATGTGCTGTGGTACTTGGATTATGATGGAGATGGGTATGGCGATCCAAATTTCCCTTCCACCGATTGCAATCCAGGCAATGGCTACGTGTCCAACGACAACGACTGCAACGACCTAAATGCCACTGCCTACCCAGATGCACCTGAAGTCTGTGACGGCATTGACAACGACTGTGATGGAGATGTCGACGGCAACTTAACCAGTGTGTTCTATCAGGATGCCGATGGCGATGGATATGGGGATCCAAACAACCCCGCTACAGTCTGTGACACCAGCAATGGTTTGGTGGAAAATTCCGACGACTGTAACGACGCCGAGGCCTCCGCTTTTCCTGGCGCAGAGGAGATTTGTGACAACATTGACAACAACTGTGATGGAACTACCGACGAGGGATTGATTGTGACATGGTACTTGGATGCCGATGGTGACACCTTTGGAGATCCACTGTACCAGAGCCAGTCTTGTGTACGCCCGACTGGGTATACAGACAATGCTGATGACTGCGACGATGCCAGTGCCTCCGTGTCGCCCTTTGCCGTAGAGATTTGTGACACCATCGACAACAACTGCGATGGAATCATCAACGAAGGACTGGACGCCATCTATTATATGGACGCCGACGGAGATGGCTTTGGCGACATCAGCAATCAACAAATCGCCTGTGCGCAACCACAAGGGTACGTCTCCAATGGAGATGACTGCAACGATGGAGAGGTCGCTGCCAACCCAATCGCCAGCGAAATCTGTGATGCCATCGACAACAATTGCGATGGGGTCATCAACGAAAATTTAGATGCCGACTATTACTTGGATGCCGATGGCGATGGATTCGGAGATCCCAACACGCTACAAGTCTCTTGTGCACCACTGGCCAACCATGTCAACAATGGAGACGACTGCAACGATGCCGAGGCTTCAGCCAACCCCGTAGCCACAGAAATTTGTGATGCCATCGACAACAACTGCGATGGGGTTATCAACGAAAATTTAGATGCCACCTATTACTTGGACTCTGATGGAGACGGATATGGAAATGTGAGTGTTTCACAAATCGCCTGTGAACAACCTCAAGGATACGTCTTAAATGCCGCAGACTGCAATGACTCAGAAGTATCCGCAAGTCCAATCGCCGTTGAAGTGTGCGACGGCATTGACAATGACTGCAATGGTACTGTGGATGAAGCGGTGGAACTCACCTATTACTTGGACTACGATCAAGATGGCTTTGGTGACCCCAACTCTCCTTTCTACGGATGCTCTCAACCCCAGTTTTACACAACCAATGACCTTGATTGCAACGACGACTCTGCGACTTCCTTCCCCAATGCCGGAGAGGTCTGTGACAACCTCGACAACAACTGTGATGGCACCGTGGATGAAGGGTTCGTGACCAACGGACAATACGTCGACATCGACAACTGTGGTTCTTGTGGAAATGACTGTAGTGGCTTGACCTTCAACAATGCCGAACCCATGTGCGACGCCAGTCTATCCACACCCGATTGTGGTTTTGAATGCGACGCAGGATTCTTTGACGCCAACGCCGACATCAATGATGGGTGTGAGTGCGAATTCTTCAGCGCCACCGACCCAGACTTCGACGGCATCGATCAGAACTGCGATGGAACGGACGGCGATCACGCATTGGCGATTCACGTTTCCAGCAGCCAAGGAGCTGCCGGTGGAGATGGTTCGTGGGGAGCTCCCGTCGATACCATCACAGCAGGATTGACGTTGGCACAAAACAACAACCTTCCCTATGTACTGGTGGAATCTGGGAACTATGCTGAAAGCATTGAAATGGTGGATGGCATAACCTTGATGGGAGCAATGGATGCCAACTTCACATTCCGTGACACCGCCGCGGACCCCTCGGTGGTCGAAAGCGCGGCTGGGGTTCCTGCCTTGAGCGCCAGCAACATTGTAAATGGTGCAAAAGTCGACGGATTCAGTTTCTTCACACCGTCAGATCAAAGTGCCAGTGCTTCAATTATTACGGTTTACATCGAAGACTGTTCCGATGCCTTCGAACTGTCAAACAACATCATATTGGCGGACGACGCGGAGGATGGAACAGATGGAAATCTAGGGCAGGATGGAAGCGACGGTGGGGATGGAGAAGCCGGCATGGACGGAGGGCAGTTCAATTGCAATCAAGACTCTTATGACGGTGGAGCAGGCGGAACCAACACGTGTGCACAATCAGGAGCGATTGATGGCGGAAGTGGAGCCTCGCAGATTTGTCCAGATGTTACAACAAACCGATGGGGACAAATTATAGGCAGACAAGACCAACCCACAGGGTCTGATGGCTCTGGTGCAGTGCCAGGTCTAGGTGGCGTAGGCTCTTGTGATCTTATACTCAATAGCACTTGTAGCTCTTGCTTTGTAGACTCCTGTGCCACTGGTGGCGATGACGGCACACTAGGAGGCAATGGATCTGATGGATCCGGTGGTCTAGGTGCAACAACAACAGGTGCATTCAACGGAACTGAGTGGATTGCCAGTACCGGAGTATCAGGCATTGCGGGAACCGATGGGTCCGGTGGTGGTGGTGGTGGTGCTGGTTCTGGCGGAGAAGGTCAGTGCGCTGACAACCACGCTGGTGGTTCTGGTGGTGGTGGTGGTGCCGGTGGGTGCGCTGGAGAAGGTGGTATAGCTGGCACAAGTGGTGGCTCTTCGTTTGCAGTTTTTGTCAACTGCACTGCTTGTGCCACATTGCCGATCCTAATCAACAACGACATCACGGCTGGTGACGGTGGAAATGGTGGTGACGGTGGCGATGGTGGTGTTGGAGGACTTGGTGGCCTCGGAGGCTTGGGTGGAGTATCCGACAAAAACACAGCATTTTGTTCTCGTGACGGTGGCTATGGTGGTGACGGTGGCTTTGGTGGTGACGGTGGCGGCGGCGGCGGTGGTGCCGGTGGAAACAGCTATGCCGTCTACGTCATAGGATACACGCCTGCCGCAGACTGGGTCAGTATCGAAAACGATTTGGATGCTGGACTCCCCGGTCTTGGTGGTCGTGGTGGACGCGGTGGCACTCGACCAAACGATGGCGGAAACGGTGTCAATGGGGACAACGGAGACCAAAATTGGTGATTGTCAACAATCGCCGTTTATGTGGTTGAGTGGAATTGGCAGAGTGAAATTAGAGAACACCTGTGTCATGTGGGGGTGCTCTACTATCCCAGTTTTGTAGATTCTACTCGGGTGATGATTGAATCAATGCGCTTCGCCATCTCTACATCCAATTCACTGATGCCGTCAACGTCGTGGGTTCTCAATCGAATGGTCAGTCGGCAAAATGAATTGCACCAGTCGGGGTGGTGATTGAGTTCTTCAGCCACTTTGGCGACTTCCGTCATGACAGCAAAGGTCTCTGAAAAGGTTCGACCACGCCATTCACGCCGCAACCAAGACACCGATTCTGCTTCAATCTTCCAGTGTTCTAAGTCTTTCAACGACTTTTTGACTTCTGTAGCACTGAGTCTCACTGGCACCTCGTCTCCTCAACGACAGTAATTTTTGTCACCACTGGCGATGGCTTTGCATTGTGCGGACGAACAATAACTTTTGTTCTGTTTAACGATGCCCTTGCAGTCCGACGAAGAACAGTAACTGGCATTGCCGCTCGCCCAAGCTTTACAGAGACTGGAACTGCAATAACTTTTGCTTTGTTTCGCAACGCCTTTGCAATCTGAGGTTTCACAATAATTGGCATCTTTTTTGGCAATCCCTTTGCAGTCTTTGGTATCGCAGTAATTTTTGTCACCACTGGCAATCCCTTTGCAATCTCCCTTACTCAGATTGGCAATGAAATCATCCGACCATCCACTGGCCGATTCAGCCTCCGCGCACCCTGTCGCCAAACACAGCACACTCATCCACATCCACATACTCTTCATTTTCACTCCAACACGCATCCTTCTTCGTCATTCACGAACCGTGCTTTGGCTGACCAATATTGCATCGCCTCGGTTGTGACTACTTTTTGCTCCTTATCCACACTCATCGTCGCCAAATTTGGACTGGCTTTGGTCCAATCTCGACAATAGGCCTCGTCTCTGCCTTGCACAAACACGCATGAACACATGTCTTTGGCACGATAGGCGGTCAACAATTCGAGGTCATGGTTGTTGTACCCTTCTGTTGCACACCCAAAAAACCACACGATCAACCACATTTTGCCTCCTTTTACCGCTTGTCTATTCTTGCAAAAACGCCCATCAAAAGGACCGTTGAAAAGTTGCGTTGACAGACCAATCATTGTCTGTTGGTACCACCGTCAAATTTGCAGTGGCATTGGGCACATTCATCGATACCCAAGAAGGGATAGGCAACAGCAACGCACTGATGGCTCCGTAAATCAGTTTATCTTCTAGGGTGCTGGTTGAAACGCCCAGCGCCGTACCCCCAGCATAAACCCCAGTATTGAGCAGCAGCGTGTTTCGAAACGCCGCACCGCCATTCCACTCATAGTCTTTTTTCTCCGCCACAATTCTTGCTGAGCCCACAGCCACACTGGTTGGCAACACAATTCCGGTGAGCACAGCGGGCAACATCCCTTGTACCAACTGATTCGATGCACCGGTCCACCCTTCTCCCACAGCATAAGTCACAGGCATCACTGCAGCCGTTGCCGCAACACTTTGCCAATACCCAATCCATTTTGGATGCTCGGCACTCGCCAGACTCATCATCATCCAGAACAAATTCACTGTCTCTCCTTCTTGGGCTTTGTACTAGTGTACAGTGTTTGCACTCAAAGAACCAATTTATTCCCATTCGATGGTGGCCGGTGGTTTGTTGCTGACATCATAGGCGACGCGGTTGATGCCTTGAATCTCATTGATGATGCGCGTGGATACTTTTTCGAGCAACGCCCACGGTAACCGTACCACATCAGCCGTCATTCCATCTCGAGAATGGACTGCCCTCAATGCCACTGTCCATTCATACGTCCTGTCATCTCCCATTACACCGACAGACTTGACCGGCAAGAATACAACACCCGCTTGCCAAATCTTGTCGTACCACCCAAAATTGCGGATCTCGTCAATAAAAATCTTATCGGCTCGACGCAACAATGCCAATCTGTCGGCTGTGATTGGACCCAGCATCCTCACTGCCAACCCAGGACCAGGAAAGGGATGTCGATAGACGCGTTCATGACTCAATCCCAATTCTAGCCCCAGTGCTCGAACTTCGTCTTTGAACAACTCTCTGAGTGGCTCTATCAATTTGAACTGCATATCATCGGGTAAACCACCCACGTTGTGATGACTCTTGATGGTTGCCGAAGGTCCTTTGAAAGAAATTGATTCAATCACGTCCGGATACAATGTACCCTGTGCCAACCAGTGTATTGTTCCGTGTTTCGTAGACAGTTTTTGTGCCTGAGCATCAAATACCTCGATGAAGACTGTTCCAATAATTTTGCGTTTGCGCTCGGGGTCGGTCACTCCGTCCAAGGCTTCTAAGAAACGCGCCTTTGCATCTACAACAGTCAGATTCACATCTGAGAACTCGCGCTCTACCGCCTCCCGCTCTCCAGCTCGCAACAGTCCATTGTCAACGAATACACAGTGCAGTCTATCCCCAATGGCGCGTTGTAAAATGGCAGCCGTCACAGAAGAGTCTACCCCACCACTCAATCCACAAATGACATGGTCTGTACCCAAGCGTTGTTTGAGTTGTGCAATTTGATCGTCTACAAAATTGCCCATGGTCCAATTCTGTTTGGACTGGGTCATTCCCAGTACAAAGTTCCGAAGCAACTGCTCTCCACACTGGGTGTGGGCCACCTCGGGGTGAAATTGTACGGCAACCCATGGGTGTAATTTGTGGGCCATCGCGGCAATCACCCCTGAGTCTGAGCGCCCCAATACGCTCCACGTGTTGTTTTTACCGTCTAGACTGTCTGTACCAATCGACTCAACGTGATCTCCATGACTCATCCACGCAATACTCTCTGCAGGAACACCTTTGATGAAAGGGTGCTCCCCATGCAACAGCAATGTCGATTGACCATACTCTCGTTTGCGGCCGCGTTCAATTGTGCACCCAGTCCGCTGGGCCAACAGTTGCATCCCGTAGCAAACCCCCAAGGTTGGTACTGTCCCCGACAACCAACGTTCATCCACAGTGGGCGCTTTCTCTCCCAATACAGAAGATGGACCCCCACTCAAGACCAAACCATCGTAAGACCAGTCTTCGTGAAATGGTTCGGTGCAAGGGTGAATTTCACAGTAAACATTCATTTCTCGAATGCGACGGGCAATCAGTTGTGTGAACTGAGACCCAAAATCGAGAATCAGAATTCCTTTGTGTGACATATTCACTCCTATGTTTGGATTCCCCTTAGAAACTGGCGGAGAATTCGCCCCCTGTCAACGCGTCCAAGTTTGCAGTCATTTCCTGCAGTCTCAATTCCATTTCAATTTGGTCTTGCAACGAAGATGGTGGATTCAACAAATTGTCTACCTGCAACCGTCGACGATCAAAGTACAGTCGAGTGACCTCATCGAGTACTTTCTCACGCATTTTGTTGGCTTTTCCAGTTTCGTTGATGACACGAATCTGCTCAGAAGACATCACCAGTTTGTCCAATCGCCATTCCAATTTGACCACGACTTTATCATCGTTTCCAATCTGCACATAGTCCGTCTGGGGCTCTGCGTTGCCATCTGCTCCGGCAACATAATCGTATCGCGTGCCTTCATCGAGTTGCTTCTCGTACTGAAGATTGACCTTGGGCAACGCATACGCACGTTGGGATGCCGACAACCACTTTTCCATCAACTCTGGATTGGTTTTGGAGTAGCGCATCGACATTGCCTGGACCGAACGAATGTCAGGCTCACTAGAAAACTCGGCCATCACTTCGTCTACGGAAGTATAGGTTTTGTTGCGTTTGGTGGATATTTGAAGTGTCACGATGGACTCAGAACGCAAACTCTGCAAGGCCGACTCACTAAGGTTGAGCACACGCAACGACTCCACATTGGGGATTCCAGAATGCTGATTGCGATAGGACACGATGGACTCTGCATCTGACAACTCAATGGTCGAGATTGCGGCAAACTCCTCAACTGTCGCGGTATTGAGATCAATTTCGGCCCACCCTGTGGATACCAACAATGACAAAATCATTCCAAACATATTTACTCCTGTGCCTGTAAAGCCATATAAAATTTTCCATCTGTATACAAATCCAACAGCGCCGTCACTTCGTCTTGCTCCAACCGATGCAGGACTTGATCTGTTAACGGTGCAGTCAACAACAGTCGACTCTGTTGCTCCAATCGGATTGCAGCAGAATACAAGTCAATGATGCGCCTTGTTTTTGCTTTGCGTTGTGCGTGTAGGGTCAACGAAACATTGCTGGCTGCTGGAACCACACCACCGAGGTCACTGCGATACACACTGTTGCCAATCACCATGACGTCATCGCTCAAATTTGCAAACCCAACGTCGGTGGAGGCCGTTTGACAATTGCCAAAGCACATATTCGTGACCACCTTCCAAGGAACCTGTTCCATTCCAATCGTTGAAATCGAGTCATAATTGACCGTCAATGCTCGATCGTGTCCATAATCATAAGTCATGGACACTGTGGGCACCCACCGCAACAACTGGGTTGAACGCTCCACAGAAAGCTGTGCCATTTGTCGATCAATATCGACAGTTGCGGCATCTACCAAACTGTCCACATCCACTTGGGTCACGGAAAGTTCACCAACATCCGCCAATTCTTCTGTGGGTTTGGACTGGGCCAAATAGTATCCACCTTGCTCGGTGGCAATCACAAATGACCCTTTCCAAGCGACGGCATCTTCTACTTCTACACGTGGAAGTCCTTCTGACAACTGTTGCCATGAACTCCCCTGATCAATGCTTTCCCACACCATCTCTCGATCGAAAGCCAACAAGCCAAAATTGGCTTCATCTTCTAGCAACTCCTGAAAATCAATCTGTGTTGGGCGAACATCAAAAGAATTGCCCAAGTCGTCAGATGACAGAAAGCCAAGAGAGGACATCGCCCACAACTGGTTTGTCAAACTCAACACCACACTGACAAATTCTACGTCATCGTATCCCACCGCTGACATTTTGGCCCAATTGACCGCGTCCACACTGGACCATACTCCACTTGATGTGGCTGCAACAATGTAGTCTCTGTTGGCTGCAAAATTGTAGATAGACAAGTCCGTTGGTACACTCAAACTGACTGACCAGGTGCGCCCCTTATCGCTCGAAACGTATATCCCTTCCGATGTTCCGGCGACATAGATCCCCTTGAGAGAAGAAAAACCAAATGCAGGTGGCAAATCTTCCATTGTGCTCCAGTCATCTCCGTCATCGGTAGAGCGAACACAGCCGTCGTTGGAACACGCAAAGATCAACGGTGTCTTTTCATCGGTCCACAAAGTATAGATCCCGTCAGAACTTTCTTGAGAAAGCAGTGGATCATCGATGGCCGATTCCCATTCATTGCCGACCGAGTCTGCCTGAATCATTTCTTCAGTATCTTCATCGTATTGAGGTGTATCATCAAACTCGTCCCACTGTTCAGACAATGAACTCTCTAGGTCCAACAGCAAGTCTTCTTCATTGACAGACGCATCCTCACCCGTAAATACAGCAGACCAGGAGCCGTCGGTATTGAGACGGTGAATCTGTCCACCAGTGTCCATTACCAAGAGTTTGTCACTCCACGTCGCCCCAACGGCTTTCAAGGGTCTATACAGTCTCAACGCCTTCCATTGATGATCGTACTGCCAATGAAAGGCCTCGGCTTCTTGATCCACGCGCGGCTCCTCATCGGATAGCACAATCAACGCATCTTCTTCTAGATCAAGAGTACCAAGATCTTGAGCAACTGCCAAAGCTGAGTAAAACAACAACATGCCATCACATAATTGAATTTGCCAAACAATGCGACTTGTCTATGAAAGTTCCCGCGTCACTCTATCTAGAAGAATTATAAAACTACAACAGATGAAGTGACCAAATTTTTAATCGAAACCGCCACTTCTCGAATGGACTTGCCTTTGTTTAAATAAATATAGTTATCGCTCTGCTTCCGAAGTGGGACTGGATACTCAGTGGCCAGAGACACAATGTGTGTGCTACGAATATTCGAATTTTGCAAAAAGGACACCACCTTTATCGGCATTGGGATTGTATCCTGATCAAACACCAACACAGAAGGTTGATTTTTACCGACAAGCACACCAGCTTCAAATACATCGCTGCACATCATGACCTTCAGGGTATCTCCCATCTCTAAAAACACTTTGAGTGTCTCCATGTATTCAAGATTCGTGTCTACCAGAACGACTGTTTTCTCAACACCATTCCTTTCTGCTAGATGTAAATCTTGCAAATATCCATTTGCACAAGCGAACTCCAAGAAATCTTGCTTTCGGATGCGGCGATGCCCCCCTGGAGTACGAAAAGAGTCGAATCGGCCGGCATCAGCCCAATTGATAATACTGGGTAAACTCACGCCAATCAGCTCTGAGGCATCTTTGGTCGTCAACAGTTCCTTTTGTAAAATCTTAGATTTGTTGTTGTTCACCCACCCTCCGAAATGCAAATTACAACTATTATAATACGAATTCAGAAACAGCACCCCAAAATCTACAAAAAAAGGGTTGGCAAGCCAACCCATCTAAACTATTTAAACTGATTTAATGAATGGTGAACCGAAACAACGTTTCTCCAACCTTCAATTCTTCCCCACCATACAACTTGTATTCACCTTCAAAAGCATCGCCATTGACCATTGTTCCATTTGATGACCCCAAATCCACTAAGTAGAACTGGTTTCCACGACGAGACAGTTCACAGTGATTTCTCGAAACTTTACTGTCATTTTTAATCTGAATATCATTGTCTTGGGCACGACCAATTCTATACTTGGTGCCTTTAAATGGATACACCACTTCGCTGCCTTGAACACCCTCGTCACGAATCAACATGGCAGAAGGCATATCTTGTCCTTCCATTGGATCCATAGACATGCCACCCAAATCAATGCTGCCAGAAAGATCTTCGGGCTCAATCAATTCGGCCGACAAACCTTCATCAAATCCCAAACTGTCATTGCTCAGTTCAAAGTTCAAATCTTCACCGGGAAAAGAAGAGAATGGAGAAGGTGCACCATCCAGTTCATTAAACTCTAGATCACCACCCAGATCGGCAGACAAATCTTCGATTGGCTCCAACGCACTGTCCAGCTCTGGCACAGACGGCAATGGCGCTAAATCGTCACCAGCGAAGTCGAGTGAAGAGTCCAAGTCATCCACAATGATTTCAGACTCTGCTACAGCAGCGTCCGGCGTTGCAACAGGCTCTGCCACAATCTCGCTGGCTGGCTGTTGAGCAGACAATTCTGTCCACTCCATCAACATACCTTCAATACTTTGGATTGCTTGATTGTATCCGTCTACCTGATTTGCATAGTCAGACATAGAACTTCTCAACTCGCTCAGTTGTGCTTCAAAGTCCTCAGAACTCAACGCACCAATCGTGTGGCGTAGAGTCAACTCTTGTTCTACCTCATCGTAGGCAGCATTGTTGTGCTTGAGCGTCGCCAACGCCTCTTTGGTCTCGTTCAATACAGCTGTTTGTTCAGTTAGGAACTCAGTAATTTTCGTTGTCACCTCAGCTTGTTTGGCAACATACTCTTCTTGAAGCTTCTCAACAACACTCGCTGCAAAGTTCCCAGCGTTCTCTTGAATCTTGTCGATAAACCCTTGAAACTTCTTCCATTCTTCCGTGAACTGATTGAACTCTTCTACATTCGTCATGGTTACTCCTACTGTATTCTTCGTTTGTATTTAACCACTTTCAACAAGTAGGTTCCACAGTGAAGAGTACAGTTTACGGATTTGTTACACGACTACATGTAATCATCTGTTGCACGTTCAGTGTAATTGTCAAAGCGGGTATGCTTTCCTTCGAAAAATAGTTTCACGGTACCCGTTGATCCATTTCTCTGTTTGGCAATGATGACTTCTGCAACACCCTTTTCTGGACTCTCAGGATTGTAATACTCATCGCGATAAATAAAGGAAATGATATCGGCATCCTGCTCAATCGCTCCAGATTCACGAAGGTCACTTGGCATTGGTCGCTTGTCGGTCCTTGATTCCACACTCCGATTCAGCTGTGACAACGCCAGCACACACACATCCAACTCTTTGGCCAAGCCCTTCAATCCACGAGAAGCTTCAGAAACCTGCTCTTGACGAGACATTCGTCCATCTCCAACCATCAAACCAATATAGTCAACGACGATCAACCCCAAATCTGGATTGGCGGCCTTCAAACGACGCGATTTCGAACTCAACTGATTGATGGTTAAGCCTGGGGTATCATCGATGTAAATCGGTAGGCGATGAAGTTCCTGCGCTGCGTCCACCAACCTTGGGATATCGGTATCACGATTGAGTTTACCAGTACGCACTGCCCCAGCATCCACACGTCCTTCCGTACACATCAACCGTGTAACCAACTGGCCAGCGCTCATCTCCATCGAGAAAATACCAATGCCGTTCCCTTCTTTGGCAACGTTCAAGGCTATATTGAGAGCCAACGCCGTCTTTCCCATTGCTGGACGCGCCGCAAGAATCACCAAGTCCGTCTTCTGAAGTCCCGACAAGATCTTATTCAAATCTGTAAACCCAGTATCCATACCGGTCACATCAGAAGCAATATCCATCAACTGCTGGATGCGTTCAAACTCTTGGCCAACAACATTCTCAATGGACTGCCAGTCCTTTGATTCCGCTGACTGGGTAATCTCAAAAACTTTTTTCTCAGCCAGTTCTAAAACATCATCGATGGTGGCAATTCCTGTTTGAGCAGCTTGGATAATGACATTGGCATTCTTCATCAAACGCCTTCTTGTCGCCTGTTCTTTCACGATTGCAGCGTGAAAATCAATATTGTAGGCAGTAGAAGACGAAGTATACAGTTCGGTGATGTACTCATGACCACCGATCTTATCCAACTTTTCTTGGTGTGAAGCTTGATGAAGCACAGAGACCAGGTCTGTGTTCTCACCTTTCTTGATCATCTTGACTAGGAGATCAAACAATGTTTGGTGGGATTCATCAAAGAAATCTTCCGCCGTCAAGTATTCGTGTACATCTGAGAAATGTACCGCTCCCATCATCAGTCCACCCAAGACGGAGCGTTCTGCCTCTCTTTCATAGGGGAGTTTTAGGACAACATCCTCAGCGCGCTCTGTAACTTTTTGATACCAATCTTTTTCTTTTTTCTTTGCCATTTTTTCTGTGTCCAAGATGAGTTGTTCTACACTGTAAGACGTAAACAGAACTGCGGTGAATATCGGACAAAAAAATACTGCCACGAGGGCAGTATTTCCAATTCGATGACTAGACGATTATTTCTTTTCGATCAAGACTCGAATGTTTGCAGAAACGCCAGACCCCAAATCGACTGGGACTTCGAAAGAACCAATCTCTTTGAGCACACTGTCCATAGACATTTTACGACGATCTACTTCAACACCTTTGGCAGCCAATGCTTCAGCGATGTCACGGCTGGTCACCGATCCGAAAGCCTTGCCCTCTTCACCAACTTCCAATTTGAAAGCCACAGGTGTAGAGTTAATGACATTTGCGGCTTCTTGAGCAGCTGCCTTCTGTTTTGCGGCCAATGTTGCTGCAACACGTTTTTGATGGTTCAATTGACGTGTATTCGACTCATTTGCCAATACAGCCAAACCACGTGGCAACAAGTAATTGCGACCATAGCCGTCTTTGACTTTTACCAAATCACCAATGTGACCAAGGTGAGGTACGTCTTTTTGCAAAATTACTTTCATGATGTTCTCCTTAGTCCATACTCAAGAATGGCAACAAGGCGACTTGACGTGCACGCTTGATGGCCAAAGCGAGGTTGCGTTGTTCTTTTGCAGTGAGATTGGTCATGCGACGTGGCTTAATTTTTCCACGCTCAGTGATGTACCCACGCAAAGTTTTTGGATCTTTGTAATCAAATACTCTTGATTGTTTTTTCGCCATGATTTGCTCCTTATCGTCGTGTCTTTTCTTTCTTCATTTCAGCAACTGTCTCTTGACGCTTGGTCAATCGAGCTTCAGCAGCTTCTTTGAGGGTTTCGAGATCTTTTACATTGCTGTCTAATTGTACTGTCAAAAATCGCAAGAACGTTTTGTCGTTGAATCGAACGATGCGCTCGAGTTCCAACGGTACGGTCGCAGGTGCTACGTACTCCAGCAAAAGGTACTTAGAGAAACTTTGTTTGTTGATCGGATATGCAGTGCGTACACGACCCCAGTCATCTTGAGTCAACAATGAGCCACCACTGTTGGTAATGACGTCTGCCAAACCGGCAACGGCTTCGTTGATGACTTCATCGGTTACACTTTGATGCGCAATCAGCATCATTTCATAATTGTTGAGAACTTGTGCCATTGAATTCCTCCACATGGACTTGAATATTTGTGGGGAGATTGCTCTCCCGCAGAGGTTGAATAAATTTGAAGTTGAATAAATTTATTTATACAAAATAGTATTTGCTTATGTCTTTGCATTGACCGTTTGCATTGCATCGAGGATGCCATTTTGAAGAACAGCTTCTACAGCGTTGCAAGCATCAATTTTCACATCGCTCAAAGCATCCATTTCAGACTTGCTCCATCGACCCAACACAAAATTGGCAGTGTCCCACCCTTTTGGGGGCCGACCAACCCCAACGCGCAAGCGAAGAAAGTCTTTTCCAATGTGCTGAATGATATCTCGCAAACCATTGTGACCACCGTGGCCACCTTGCTGCTTGAGTTTGACACTACCAAAAGGAATATCCAGTTCATCATGGACAACCAACACTTTCTTTGATGGAATCTTGTAATACCCCATCAAGGAGGCGACCGGCTGTCCAGAACGATTCATGAATTGCTGTGGAAGTGCCAAGATGCAATTTTGATCACCGATGCGAACGTCACTGATCAGGGAATTGGATTTCTTTTTGGACGGTAGGTCGACGCAATTTCGACTAGCCAGTTCCATAAGCACATCAAACCCGATATTGTGACGGGTGTTGAGGTACTTCAACCCAGGATTTCCCAAACCAACGACCAAAAACATAATGCTTAAGCGCTTCCGCGACGCTTGATGACCGTTGCGATGTTGAAGATTCCGTTCTCGTCGAACAAAATCTCCACACCTTCTGGATTGGCGATTTGGTTGACTTTCAGAAACTTACCAATTTCTAGGGGTGTTACATCGGCTTCGATGACCGCAGGAATGTTTGCAGGCAAGCAACGAACTTGAAGTTCACGTCGAACCAAACGCAACGCACCACCCATGGCCACACCTGCTGCTTTACCAACAGTGACAACCGGTACGGTAACGGTCAACAGTTCGTCATCTTTGACTTCATAAAAGTCTACGTGACGGATTGCACCAGATACGGGGTGACGCTGTACTTCACGGACCAAACATGTGAATGTATCTCCACCTTCCACGGCAATCTGGACCAAGTTGTTTGGGTTTCCAGAGCGTTCAAACGCAAGTGTCAACGCTGTTGGGTTGATTGAAATCATAGTCGGTGTATTACCGCCACGATAGATAACTGCTGGTACTACGCCACTTCGGCGCAGTTTACGAGCAACTCCTTTTCCTGTCGCTTCACGTTTTGAAACAGACATTTCGATAGTAGACATGGGCACTCCATTCTATTGTTTCAGGATTGATAGAAACTGATTGTGCCGTCCATTAGCAACGCTAAAATGTCCGTCTAGACTTGTTCTGTTTGCCATGGACTTTGGATTTCACCATGTGAATGAAACCGACAAACACTAGACTGTCGCTATTTAACCAGATTGACCTCTACTGTCAATCACTCTTGTCTACATTGACAACCCTTGGCCTTTATTGTTGATAACTTGGAATCAAGGTTGAACTTCTGGCTTCGTTGAACACTTTGGAAACGGATTTTCGATTAAAAATTCCGTCCATAGCAGAGGCAAACATGTAATCTTGACTCAGCACCTCAATCTTCTCACAGGCTTCTTGGTCCGAGCGAAGTGGAATGGTGTCAGACACGTACAGTTTATCGATGTGTGACTGGTTGAGTTTCTCTACAACGGTTGTCAATCCGGTTTTGCCATCATATTTATCAGACATCACTGGGTGAGTACAAAATGCAAAAATCTCTTTTGCCCCTTTATCATGGAGTGCTTGCGCTCCTTTGCACAGGGTACCGGCCGTATCGATCAAATCATCTATAATGATCGCCGTCTTGCCTTTGACACGTCCAATCACATCCATAACTTCTGCTTCGTTGGCGACTTTTCGAACTTTATCAATAATTGCCAAATCCACATCCCATTTCGCGTTGGATACTTTTTCTTCTGCTGTCGGTTGAGTTCCATCCGCCTTTTTGTCCAACCCCACAGTCGGATAATCGCGTTGCAGCGTACTCACCAAGCGCTCTCTAAACTTTCGAGCTCGTTGAGCCCCACCAACATCAGGAGAAACGATCACCAAGTTTCTTCGATCTTCGATCGTTTTGATATTGGCCGCGACCACATTCGCCAGGTGCTTTGCCGCAACCACTGCACCGTACAGATTGTCAACCGGCACGTTGAAGAAACCTTGCACTTGAGCCGCGTGCAAATCCATTGTGACGACCCGAGACACACCTGCCACCGTCAACATATCGGCCACCAATTTTGCAGAGATGGGCGCTCTTTGAATTTTCCGGTCCTGTCGTGCGTATCCGAAATACGGAATGACAGCCGTTATAGAAGCTGCAGATGCACGCTTGCAAGCGTCAACCGTTAATAGAAGCGCCATCAAATAGTCGTTGACAGACTCACTGGCCTCATAGGACACTGAACCATCTTCGTCCTTGACTTCTTGATACCCGGTGTAAAAGGATTGCACGATGAAAACATCTTGCCCTCGTATGTTCTCTTTGACAACAACGTTGACCTCCCCATCTCGAAACTTATCAATCTGGAGTTGAACCATCACTACGTCATTTTGCACACGACACGAAAGCAACTTCTCCCAATCCTCAAGTTCCCTGTCCAACCCATCGGAAGGAAGGCTCGCACCGTCAATTCTACGATGCCAATACTGCGCAATTTGTGTTGCCAGTTTGCGACTGGCATTGCCCGGTAACAAATATATTTTGTTTGAGTCCATCACTCCCCCTGTGTGTATCAAACCAATTCACCAGTTCAGCCAAACAAAAAAACCTCTGAACCACATAGGCTAGAGGTAATCAAGAGTCTAACTCAACTTGTATTTGCGAACGATGAAAAAGCTGGGCTACCAGGACTTGAACCTAGAACGACGGTGCCAAAAACCGCTGTGTTACCTATTACACCATAGCCCAACATGTTCTTATAGAATATATCCCACTCTCAAATCTCTGACAAGTCCATTCACTTACTTTTTTGGAATTCTCTATGCACAAAATTGCACTGTATAATGTTCGACAAAACAATTTGAATATCCATTTCATTGAGATCCCCCTCCATGAACTGGTGGTCTTCGTTGGACCGTCAGGTTCGGGCAAATCCTCTTTGGCAATTGACACGTTATTGGCAGAGGGACAACGACGATGTATCGAAGCGCTCAGAGCCTCCATTCGGTTGGACAACAAGAGAATTGCCCGTCCCCAAGCAGACCGAATAACCGGACTCCCACCAACCTTTGGAATGAGACAAGATATTGGTATCAAGTTTGATCGACATACCAGTCTTGCCGACCTCTTAGGTATACAAACATTATTGGAGCACATCTTTTTACAATATGGAAAACTCCATTGCCCCCGAACCAATGAGCCCCTGTCAATCTTCACGCCAATCGAGGCTACTGAGTCTTTACTGGAAACCCACAGTGGTGTCGCGGCCCACGTCGTATCCAAGTTGCCAGTCAATCCAGAAACCTATCTGGGCATCTTAGAAGAACTAATTCGAAATGGTCATACGCGAATTCAATATGACGACACCTTTCCATTTATTGAAGATGCACCAAAGACCCCACCCACCACGTTCGGAGTTGTGCTGGATCGACTAAAAGTACGGGAAAAGAACCGCGATCGATTAAGAGAAGCCCTTCGACATGGGCTGAACAGTCACCAACAACAAATACACGTCGTTCTCTCCCCAAAAGGTGAACAAGCAATCGAAAAAGTATTCTCCAGTGTACCACAGTCTTCGGATGGTACGACCTACCCAATCCCAACCGCTGAGCACCTCCAGTCAAACACTTCTTTGGGCGGTTGTTCTACTTGTTACGGACTGGGAATCCAAGACGGTGAAACCACCTGTTCTGAGTGCAATGGAACCGGACTACAAGATTTCTCGGCGTTGTTGAAAATCAACGGACTGTCCTTTCGACAAGCCATCGCACTTTCCGCCACCGACCTTAGACAATGGCTCAAAACATTGCAGAATGACGGTGGAGAGCTTTTGGAATTGCAGCGTTCTTTAAACCTACTGTGTGACCTGCACTTGAAAAACCCTCTGTGTCAGAAGGTCAATTCTTTGAGTACTGGAGAGCGGTCCAGAGCACGAACTTGTGCTGTGCTCAATCAAGAACTGGGAACCTGTTTGTATATATTGGACGAACCTTCTTTGGGGTTGGATGGTGACACTGTCGATCGACTCATCCAAACCCTTCGCGAAAAGGTCAAAGAAGGGCAAAGTTTCATCGTCGTCGATCACCATCCAAAATTTCAACAGTTTGCGGATACGATCTTTCATTTTGGCCCCGGTTCAGGAGTACATGGTGGAAGGATTGTCGAGGAACCTGTCGTTCAAGAAACAATGGACCCCACAGAGTTTTGCAAGAAATCCTTTGGCAAACCAATCTCAATTGGCAAAACCAACTTTGATCTTTATTTGGGGGGCTTACACATAATTACTGGTCCATCTGGAAGTGGCAAAACCAAACTGCTCAAAGAGGTTCATCAAACCCTGAACATACTAGACCGACAAGAACGTATGTTATTGCTGACCAGTCTTGGCTCGCTTGGAAACAAACGATCAACCTTGGTCACCATTGCTGGTATCTGGACCGAAATCCGAAATTTGATGGCGAGTACAAGAAGTGCCAAACTGCACCGTCTGTCTGCAGCAGACTTTTCATTCAATCGAAAAGGCGGTCGATGTGAGACCTGTCATGGAATCGGAACCATCCCTCACCACGTAGCCCCTTTGCCACCGAGTGAGATCAAGTGTTCCGAATGTCTAGGAAAGCGCTTTCTAGATTCCACTCTGCAAGCAACCTATCGCGATCTCAACATCTCTGAAATCTTAGATCTCAGCGTCGATGAGGCGTTGAAAGTCTTTGAACATCAACCCACACTGTTTCGAATGTGTTCGGCACTACAGATGGTTGGACTTGGCTACCTCACACTCGGACAAAGTTCCCCCACACTCAGTGGCGGTGAGCATCGTCGCATACAGTTGGCTCAGGTCTTGGCCCCTTGTTTAACACCTGAGTTTAAACGTGAGCCCTTAATTGTATTGATGGATGACCCGACTGCTGCCCTACATGCCTCTGACGCATTGAGACTCCAACGATGCCTCTTGCACTTCCGTCGAGATGACATCACCATTGTATTGACCAGTACCAACCAGCAAATGCTCGACATCGCTGATTTTGTGACAACATTGGAATCAGTCAATGTACAGACCGACTGATTTGAGATACTTAGGTACATGTTGTTTGTTTTGTCTTTATTACAGCCCTTGTATGCTGACTCCTACCGGCCACCACCCAAAAAGGGCACCATCATAGCCGTGTATGATGGCGATACTTTTACGCTAGACACCGGAGAGAAAATACGGCTTCGTGGCGCCAACACACCCGAACTGCGACCACCTGAAGCTTTTGGTGTGGAAGCCAAAGAAGCCGTGGCGGACCTCATTCTCAATCAAACGGTCTATTTATCCTATGGAGATGTTGAACGAGACGGGTATGGTCGACTCATCGCTTCTGTTCGTACCGAAGATACAGATGTTGCGACCCATTTACTGGAAAATGGACTGGCACACGCCTTTTTCATTCCACCGGAGAAACTGGATACACCACGGTTGCTCAAGGCCCAAGAAGAGGCTCAAACCCAACGAAAGGGCTTGTGGTCCATTCGAAGATATCAAAGTGACTTACACATGACATCGTTTCATGCCAATGCGCCCGGTGACGATGCTCGAAACATCAACGGTGAGTATTTGCGGATCACCAATATCACTTCCAAAACATTGGACCTCAGTCAATACTCAATTGAAAATATCAAAGGCGACTCTTGGCAGTTTCCAGCGATGAATCTACCACCTGGCAACACGGTAAAAGTCCACAGTGGACGCGGCTACCATCAACAAAACCCAGAGAAACAGCTCGAAATATATCTTGGGTCGATGAGACCGATCTGGGACAACGAAAAGGACAGAGCCACCATCTACAACAGCCAACGACAAATTCAAGATCAAAGAAAACATGAGCCCAAAACAAAACCCAAGGATTGAAGCCCCTGGGTTCTGTACAGCAAAACACTGTCTCAAGTTCGACAACTTACTTAGCGCTCCAATGCATTTTTAAGAATCTTGCGCTTTTTCGAGCCATTCTGCTCTGAAATGATGCCATCTCTCTCCATTTGCTCGATCATACGAGCAGCGCGATTGTATCCGATTCGGAACTGTCGTTGAACAGCAGACGTTGAAGCGTAGCCCTTTTCACAGACAAACTCCACCGCTTGATCGTAAAACTCATCGTAATCGTCCTCACCTTTGCTTTCTGACTTGGCGGTAATCACCTCCGCTTCGTACTTGGGTTTGCCCTGTGCTCGAAGGTGATCGGTGATGCGACGGACTTCATCATCACTCAAAAATGGTCCGTGACAGCGTACCAAGTTGGCAATGCCTGGAGGAAGATACAGCATATCCCCTTTACCGAGCAATGTTTCACCACCTGGATTGTCCAAAATGATTCTCGAGTCAGAACGTTGACGGACTTGGAAACACATTCTAGAAGGCATGTTGGCTTTGATCAGTCCAGTCACAACATCTGCAGATGGACGTTGTGTTGCCACAATCAAGTGAATACCACAGGCACGAGCCTTTTGGGCAATCCGAATGATGGACTCTTCCACTTCTTTACCAGCCACCATCATCAGATCGGCAAGCTCATCAATGACCACAACGATGTATGGCATTTTTTGAGGCTTTGGCAATTTAGACTTGCCATCCCAATTGTCTGGGGCAAAATACACCGCTTTGGACTGGTCCCAATCAGCCAATTCCTCGGTCAACCGTTGATTGAACGATTCGATGTTGCGGGTTTTGTATTTCGCCATCAACGCGTACCGTCGATCCATCTCTGTACAAGCCCACTTCAGGATTCCACTGGCCTGGTGTGGGTCTGTCACCACAGGGTGCAACAAGTGAGGAATGTTGTTGTACATTTCAAACTCGAGCATTTTCGGGTCGACCAAGATGAGTCTGAGAGTTTCTGGAGAGTGTCGCAACAGCATACTGATCAGCATGGTATTGATACCAACAGACTTTCCAGAACCTGTTGTACCGGCAACCAACAAGTGAGGAGTTTTGGCTAAATCTGTCACATATGGAAATCCGTTGACGTCTTTGCCAACCGCCATTGGCAAGATCGCTTTGCTCTCTTGGAAAGCCTTGGAACCCAACATGTCGCGTGACCAAATGATTTGACGTTCTTGATTCGGAATCTCAATTCCCACCACGTCCTTTCCTGGAATGGGTGCAACGATTCGGACACTCACGGCTCTGAGCGCCATGGCGATATCGTCAGACAGTTTGGCGATCTTGGCTACGCGCACACCCCGTGCAGGCTTAAATTCAAAGGTGGTAATCACAGGACCAGGACAAATGGTCTCCACTTCCCCGTGCACTTTGAAATCAGCCAGTTTGTCCACCAATATGTCAGCCAGTTCCATCAGTTCATCTTCATTGTACTTGGCAACATTTTTCTCATGCATATCAAGCATGTCCAACGAGGGCAGCTCAAAATTGGCGTATGGGTTTCGGAGTTCTTGCACTTCACCATCACCACCACTTTCGATATTGCCAGGATTGACCATCGCGCGCGCAGGCGTACTGTCTGCAAATTCTTCTGCGGAGTCCTCATCAAACTCAAAATCTTCCGCAACCATAGCCATCGCGGGTGTCACTTCACGCTCAGGCAATGGAATCTTAGATGTCGCCTTGGGTTTGGCAGCGGTCATTTGTCGCGCCTGCGATTTTAAATCTTCCACTTGCTCCACAAGTTGAGATACACTTGTGGGTTTGGATTGCTTTTTGGAACGAGGGGCTTTCGCTTTCTTGGGTGAGGCATCGACTGCATTCTCTTCTTGAATGACTTCTGGTTCTACAACTTCTGAAGGTTGTCCACCTTGAACTGTTTCAACCTCCTGAGGCGGCTGTTCCACTTTTTGCTGTCGTACTTGCTGGTCTGATTGTTCAAGTGAATGACTTTGCTGTTGGTACGTCTCTGCCTGTCTTGACTGCTCTGAAAGAGTCACAGGGGCTTGTGTAGCAACTTTGGAAACCGGCTCCTGAGAAGGCACCAGTGTTTGCGGAGCAGGTGCAACGGGTTTGGGCAAATCGTACAACCCATCATCACTGGAAACTTCACCCGTTGTCAGATCTCCATCTCCTGTCAAGTGAGCAGTCACAGAGCCAACCTCGGGCTCACTGATTTGAGGACGTCGAATGGACAACTTGGATGTCAAGGGCTCTTGGGGAAGAGCGCTCAATTTTTGCTTGGGTGATTTCAGAGCACTTGCAGTTGGATGACGCTCTGTGCGATACCACTCAGAGAAGTCTTCTTCCCAAGCATTTTCAGGCAGTTCAATCTCTTCTTGTGCTGGCAAATGGTGTGCACCTCTCGAGCGAGAATCCGAAGTCAGTTTCGACGTTCCAAAATTTGGTGTGGGATCTGCAAAGGGATTGAAGTCCTTGCTCGCCGGAATTGAGTCGACCCTGAAAGACCGAGACAGTGGTGCGGTTGATGGGTCCGTCAAGGTCTCGTCCTCCACAGAGGGAGCGTTGTTGAGGCTGCGAACATCGACAAGATCTGGTTGACGAATTTCAGGATGTGGGTTGAATGTACTATCGTCTTGTTGCGCCCAAGATTCAGAAAGTTCTACTTGAGCAATTTCTGGATTTTGTACTTGGGTTTTGGTCACGTCCCCATCGAGTTCTTTGGTGTGGTAGTCATAGGAAAAGTCCTCTGACTGTTCATACTCTGAAGGCTCATATTCTGAAGAGTGGTCAAACGAATTGGGGGGCAAACTGTCTTCTTCGGTAAATTCCACACCATCATCTGTATATTCAGTCACGTAGACAGAACTGGTTTCAAAGATGGAATCGTCATCCCAACCATAGTCTTCTTCATTTCGTGAAAAACGATCTCGAATCGAATCAGAAAAACGTTGCGAGTTTTCCTTCAGTTGCCACAGCACCTCTTGGCCCCAATCCAAAGAGCGCTGTCCCAAGTCGGGTCCACGTTCTTCGAGACGTTGCAGTGATCGCTCCACAATCTCTCGCAATTCCATACCGGCAACAAAGATGAACACTGTGACCGCCAAACCAGACAAAAGCAGCCAAGAACCACCTGTACCGATGATCTTTGTCATCACCGACATCGTACCGTATCCCAATACACCACCGGAATAGAACCCCAACGCAGTCGGGTCACTGTTCAACAAAGTCAATACGCACAGCAAGTTCCAATACAACAATGCAACACCGGTCATCTTGGTTGGTACCAGCAAACGCCTTCCAGCAGCCATCCAAGAAGACAGGGCCGCAAGAGGCAAAACAACCCAAGCGCCATACCCGAACAGACTGTACAATTTCGTTGACAACAACACTCCTAATACACCGCACCAATTTGCGACATCACCGCTTGTGAGGGCTTGAATATCATTTGGGTTGAATGAAAATAGAGCCAGTGCGAGATACAGAAAAAATATGGTAGAAAAAACCAACAAAAACGGCTTGGCCGCCACAGCTGAGTCCGACATCACCTCCAAAATGGATATCTGCTCGGTAATTTCTTCAATTACGGCCGGTTTGGCTTTGCGACGGCTGGAGGTTTTGACCGATTTCTTACTTGTTTTCTGCGTTGAGGCAGAATCGCTACGACGCCGTTTACTCGAAGATGTTTGCCCGACCACTGCCGTTTTTTTGCGCTTACTGCCTTTCTTTTTGCTGCTGGAAGTCTTATTAGATGCCACTGATCACTCCTAGAATTATAGGATTATGGTATCAAATTTGTCTTGACACGTCACCACTTTCTAGTATTTTTTCTTGACAATGCAACACCTTTTTTCAAATATACGCAACCGACGCATCTTGATTACGGGTGGTGCTGGATACATTGGACGCATTGCCCATGCGTTTCTGGAAAAACTGGGGGCCGATGTTTGGGTACTGGATGACCTATCAGGACAAGGCACTCCCTTGAGTTCAAACAAATTTGTGCACACATCCCTGTTGAACACTTCAGAACTCAATCAACTTTTCACCACGCAACGCTTTGATGCTGTCCTGCACTTGGCAGCCAAGATTGACGTGGGTGAAAGCGTACGTAAACCAGAGCACTATTGGACCAACAATGTGGTGGGCTCTCAAAGGCTTCTCTCAGCCATGAAACCACACTGTTCGAAAATTGTATTCGCCTCCAGTGCTGCAGTATACGGAAATCAACCGGGTCGAGTCACAGAACATACGTCTCTTGCACCTACATCTCCTTATGGTCAAGGAAAGCGAGCGGTCGAACAACTCATCGAAGCAGAACAGGTATCTGGCATCTGCTTCAGGCTGTTCAATGTGGCTGGTGCAATTCCTCACCCACACACCAATGGGACAATGCTTGGCGAAGAACACACCCCAGAGACCCATCTCATTCCAAAGGTCATTCAACATACACTTCAACGTCAGCCCTTCTATATCTTTGGCAACACACACGCCACCCCAGATGGAACCTGCATTCGAGAATACGTACATGTACGAGATGTGGTCAATGCGCTGTGCCTTGGACTGGATTGCCTACTGGAAAGTAATGAACCCAAATACCACGTTTTGAATGTTGGTTCTGGTAAAGGCCATTCTGTACACGAGGTTGTTCAATGCATCGCAAAAGAGGGCATCACGTTTGGTCTGCCACCTGTTGCAAACACCATCTCGAGCGCACGGAAGGGAGACCCTGCAAGAATAGAAAGTGACATCCAGTCTGCGCACAGGATTCTTGATTGGCAACCTCAATACTCTGCACTGAGAGACATTGTTCGAAGCAGTTGGACACACCAACTGCTGCTCCATCAATCAAACCAGTAGCCTTGATTGTTCACCGTTCCAACACAGTGCAGTGACACCCTACTAAATCATGAAGTCATACTGATCATTGTCGATTCACAGGCGGCGTATTGACTACAACCATCGACCTTAGTTATTCGGACGAATCCGTACCCGATGCTGGTGCGTCAAGCATTTCTTGCAGTGAACCATCGGCAGACATTTGACGCAAAATATCTGAGCCGCCAATGAATTCCTTGTCAACATAGATTTGAGGAAGGGTTGGCCATTGACTAAACTGCTTGATTTGCTCTCTGATTTCATAATCTGCAATGACATCCACATGGGCAAAATCATGTCCAGTTGAAGCCAAAATGCCCGCTGCATTGGCAGAAAACCCACACAAAGGCTGCGCAGGGCTGCCTTTCATAAACAGCACCACTCTGTTTTCCTCGAGTGTTTTCTCAATGAACGCCACCGGCTCCATGTCACCACGTGGGTGAGAAGGCTTGACGGGCTCCGGCTTGCTGGTCGACTGTGCACTTCCAGTTCCTGTATTTGAAGTTGACTGTACTGATGAATTCGCCCGCTCAACTGCCTGAGCTTGTCCCCGTCCAAATATCGGAAGTTTCTTGATAATTTTCTTTCTAATACCCATTGTGTGCTCCTCTCTGTAAATGGTTTATTTCCAAACCTGTACAAACTGTGATGTGTTCAATCCTTGATTGTCCTTCGCCAAAATGTAGATTGGGTTGCTGCCTTTTTTGAGCGCTATCTCAACGCCAAAAGGGACTTTCCCAACCAATCCAGTCTCTCCTTTATAATACACTTTATCGTCGCCGTTGAACACCAAGATATCGGTGACGCCACTTTCGTCTTCCACAAAGCCAGACAGTTCCAAGTACTCACTGTGCTCCTCTTGAACATCCAATACAATACGAGGTTGATCGCAGCGTAGTTCTTCAAATGGCTGACCACTGACAATCTCAATTTCAGATTTCAACTGAAAATACTCAGAAAAACCACCCTGTACAGCGGTGCTGTAATCATAAGTTCGATTCGATCCAATCAGCAGTTCCAAGTCCCAGTTGCGATCTTCCGGAACCTCTTTGATATCAAAAACCATTTCGGCTTCGGCACTGTGACCGGCCAACAACTCTCGTGGACAGTCTTCGGTACAAGAGTCTAATTTTGTACCCAGTTCAACAGTACCTTCCAACAAATCAAGGTGCTTACGAGAACGATTTTTCAATCGAACAAAGGGATCAATCGCTGTTCCTTGACCAATATTTTCGACTTCAATCGCCAAAACGACTTGTTCTCCCACTTCTGGAATCTTATTTCCATTTCCAGTTCCTTTGCCATTTACCCCATCGAACAAGTTCATCGACCAAGCAAACTTTGGTAAGTCTGTCCCGACTGTAGAAATCGTTCTCTCTGCTTGAAAGAGTGTTTTGTTTGGGTCTCGAACCTCTACAAGTAAGTCCAGCATCTCCGTTCCATACCCATGAGGTACAGTCACAGTCGTTGATTTTTCGACAGCAGAACCCGGCTCAACATACCCAAAATAAAGTTCTCGATGGTCTAGGCTTGGGTGTTCGCTCTTTAAAAGGACTGATACCTGATGGTAGGCGCGATCCGAAATATTTTTCAGATGAACTCGAACCTCTTCTTCCTCTCCTGCATTGAGAACGCCATCCCCTTCAATTTCAAAGACCAACCTTAAATCCTCGATGGCTTTTTCATAATGGTTGACCCCCATTCGCCAATCTATCCCCAAGCCCTCAAAACCAGCCTGTATTTTATTTGCCTCTTCTGCTGTACGGCGCTCTACCACCGATTGAGCCGCCATCATTGCTGACGCCCTATCAGGCCTTTCCGTGTTCATCAATATCTCACGAGCAAACCCAACTTCCCAATCCAATTTTGGATCTGTGCGATCCTTGCCTTCTTTCTCTTTATACAAATAGCGAACGGAAAATCGCGTCTGCCCTTCGAGGGTAGAGTCATTGCTCAAATGCCCTTCAAGGTCCCCTTCTCGGGTCAGCCACTCTCTCCAGTACAAGGACACCATCTCGTCAGACTCTTCATTTTCCGCACGTATCAAACTTGGTTGTAGTTGAACATCTGGGGGAATTCCCACAGATTGAATCGATTGGTCTCCCGGCGTTAGGTACTGAGCCACTGTCAATTTCAATCGAGAATCGTCAGGGTTTCCATACAAATGCTGTACAGAGCCTTTACCAAAGGTCCGCTCCCCAACAATGATGGCACGCCCTTGATTTCGAAGTGCACCCGCAACGATTTCCGATGCCGAAGCAGAATTCCCATTGACCAACACAACGATTGGAATGTCTACCAACGTACCACTGGCTCGAGCATGGGTTTCCTCGCGTTCACGCTCAGCCCCTTCAACCGTTGCAACAATGACGCCATTCTTTAAAAATCGATCTGAAACTTTGATGGCCTGATTGAGGTACCCACCCGGATTGTTACGAAGATCCAATACCAGCCCCTGCAAAGAAGTTTCGCTCTCCATTTCATCAAGCAATCGATTCATATCTTCGGCAACATTTTGATGGAAACTTTGAATCTTCAAATACGCAACATCGCCGCTCAGCAACTCGCCCTTTACGGGATCAATTTTGATGCGGCCGCGGACAATTGTGAACGGTTTTGGCGCGGCCCATCCAGTACGTGCAACCATAATGGTCACGGGCTCGCCAACTTTCCCACGCATCAAAGAAACGGCTTCGTCCAAATCCATATTGATGGTGCTTGTATTTTCAATGCGTACAATTTTGTCTTCAGACTTTAGGCCTGCATCCCAAGCTGGCGTTCCCTCAATCGGCTGTTTCACCGTTAATTGCCCATCTACAATGCTAATTTCTATACCCAAACCACCAAACTCACCTTGGTTATCCACTTCCATTTCGGCAGCTTCAACTGGGGGTAGCAAAAGACTGTGTGGGTCAAGCACACTCAAAGCGCCATTGAGCAACATATACTCGACCATCGGACGCTCTACTTTCTCGGACAAGGCGTCATCCAGAAAAGCGGCCACTGGTTGCAACACTTGAAGCATCTCACCCAAATCGTTCAGAGATTGTATAGAGATGGTTCGACTCCGCATTCCGACATTGGCAATGATCTCTTTTTGCTGTACGATGAACTGGACCTCATCGACCTGGGTCTCAACATTTTGCAGAGCAGCGTCCAACATTTCATGCAAACGCTCTCCTTTGATTTGGTCGCTGTCCACGTAATAGTGA
>CBFICN010000001.1:76663-82415 GCA_965661045.1 uncultured Myxococcota bacterium | reverse complement strand
ATCGTGTGTTCAGAACATCCAAACCGCGATGGGGACACAGGTTGATCACCCTTCCGGTCATTGGCCCGCTGTTTAAGCCCTTTATGGTGTGGGTGTTCCGAAAGTTGGGATTCCCCAAAGGAATCACTCCCGATGCGATGGCCTATGTGCTGCACTGTGCATCCGACTTTTCCTTTCGTGAAAACAAAGCCAATCTAAAGCGGTGTCCCACTCCCGTTCTCAACATTTCTAGTCAAGACGACCCTTACGTAGAACAAGAACTGTTTGAGGAAATCGAAGCACTGGTTCCAAACTGCCAACGCCTGTCTTTTGAACAAGGTGGACACAACCCACAACGCACCCATGCGGAAACGGTGGCCACTGCATTTCGAGAGTGGTGGATTCAGATTTCTGCTTCGTAGCTAGCCAACCGAAAATCGAAACATCGACACAAATTCACCGATCTGTTCTTCAAATGACGGTGGCTCCGTGTACAGTAATCCCAATTCAGGACTCGGTTCTACCTGCAACGAGACACGGGGCAAATCTTGCTCAATGAAGATGGTTTCCAAATTGGGTCTCAAATCCTTGAGGTGATTGGCGATGTCCATGATGCTCTGGTTTTGTCCAACGAGATTGTATACCCCCGAAGAGTCAAACTGGGTCACCAACTGTTGAAATACGGTTGCCGCATGGTGAATGTGCACAAACGGTCGACGCTGCTCTCCTGTTCCCTCAATGGAAATTCTCCCTTCAAAAAATGCTTGCCGCACAAAACGATTGATCACGGCGTCAAACCTCAAACTCGGAGAGTACCCATACACATTGGCACAGCGCACCACGACCACCTGCATTCTACCCTTGAGGCGAAGGAGCATCGCCTCACCGTTCAGTTTGGAAATTCCGTAGGAGGTATTTGGGCTGGGTTTGTCTTGGACTGTTCTGGGGGTTTCCGAAGAACCGTAAACAGAAGCAGAAGATGCGTAAATGACCTTTTTGACCGATGACTCTTCAAGGGCATAGCTCAATTCAGCGGTTCCCCAATGGTTGACTTGCTCAAAGCCATGGGGATCACCACCGGCAAAGGGGGTCGACACTTTGGCTGCCAAATGAACCACCACATCAACACCCTTCAATGCTTGTTGTAAAGACCTAGAATCCAGCAACTCTTTGCGAACAAATGTAATTTCAGCACCCAAAATGGGATCCCCAGTAAACAGACCGTGTCGACCGTGACTGAGGTTGTCATAGACCGTAATTTTTGAAACACTGTCTTGTTTGGCCAACATCGAAACCAGTTCGGTTCCAATGTATCCAGCACCACCCGTAATCAATACGTGCATGATATTTCCCTTACTCTTAGACACTTCATTGAATTCATGAACCCAACGTGGTGTGCAAACCACATTCTGTTTTGTTGAGTCCAGCCCACCGACCGTTGCGGTCATCGAGTGTGTCTGACCACTTTCGCGTACAAGGACGACACCCCACACTGACAAACCCTTCATCTTCCAAGGGATGTTTTGAAAGACCGTGCTGTTCGAGGTAATAGTACACCATTCTAGAGTCCCAGTCCAACAACGGATGATAGCGAAGGATGCGACTGGTGGGTTGTACTTTCTTCATCGCTTTCCGAGTGGCAGACTGAGCGCCACGGACACCGTTGATCCAAACATCGTGTTGAGCGATGATCGGTTCGAGTGGCACAACTTTGTTGATGTGACAACACGCATCTGGATCTGAAGCAAAGAGAAATCGACCGTCTCCACACCGTTGTTGCAAACGTGGCGTTTCAGACTTCAACGTCACAACGGTCAGCCCCAATTCTCGAATCAACTGATCGCGAAACTGCAATGTTTCTGGAAACAGAAATCCGGTATTCATCATGTATATTGGAGTTTCCGGTGCAATCGTAGAGAGGATGTGGAGCAGTGCAACACTGTTGGTTTGAAAAGAAGACGTCGCAAACAATCGCTTCCCTTCTGCCTTGAAGGTCTCAATCTGGTTGGCGATCTCATCCAAGTGTGGTGTAAAATCAATCATGGAGTTTCAATAACCGATTCCCATTGACGAATGGCGTCAAAAATATGTAGAAAATTGACAGGTTTCACCTAGTTTTTGGTCTATTTTCATCCCACCCCTTTCATCCCATCCCTTTCATCCCATCCCTTTCATCCCATCCAAGACCCAGCGTTGATATCAATTCCTTGTCCCGTGACACCCGCTCCGTCTTCCGACAACAACCACGCCACCGTTCCAGCAATTTCTTTGGGTTTGGACATTCGACCCAGTGGCACAGACTTCATCGCAATGTCGTGGGCTTCTTCTATCGAAATCCCCATCCCTTTCGACATGCCTTCCAAACCTTCCCACGCCATATCGGTGTCGACCCATCCGGGACAAAGTGCGTTGACCTGCGTTCCATGACCGGCCAGTTCCAATGCAAAAGCCCGAACCATTCCCAACAACGCCGCTTTGGATGCACAGTAGGCAGTGTAGCCAGGAACCCCAAAGCGCGCTAGACACGACGAAGTCACCACCATGTGCGTCGCACTGTCATCATCCACCAAATGAGGCTGCACCGCACGAAGCGTATGATAGGTTCCGTATACATTGGTTTGCACTACGAGATCAAAACGGTCGTCTTCGCCGGGAAAGTTTGCACCACCAACACCACTGTTGGCAATGACGCCCCTCAACAGACCAAAGCCATCCACACAGGAGTGTACAGCTTGTTGAACGGCTTCTTGGTTTGTAATATCGCATGAGAAACACTGAGCTCGACCACCATTGTCCTGAATCTCATCCACCACCGACTGTAATCGAGACAGGTTTCGAGCCAGCAACGACACCGAAGCCCCTTCTGCTGCAAGACGGAGAGCGATGGCCTTTCCGATACCGGTTCCACCACCGGTCACAATATAGTGTTGTCCTTGTTGTCGTGTCATAGAAACCTCGTGTAAATCCTTCGAATCGTCGTCGTTTATTGTGCACTAGACGGAATGACGTAGCCCAGACCAACGCCGCCAATCCATTCATCCATCGGATTGTTTCGAGCCAAAATCGATCGCGCCACATAGCCACTGATGGTCCAATTGTTAAACGAGAGGGAATCGTTGATGCCCACTTTCAGTTGACTGGCCTTGAGAGAAGTAAAAGCCTCTATACCATCTACCGATGATGGCGCTGGATAATCGACACCATCCAACCGCTGAAACCCATCTATGAACACACTCGCTGCATAGCCTTTGTACTGTCCACCCACATTGACCGCGTAGACAATGTCGTCTGCTGGATATTTGGGGTCAAAGTCCAAGGTAGAAGGAATCTTGGCAACATACTGTGCGCCCCCACTCACCGTCAGAAAGCCACTGTTGACAGGCAAAGCCAATGCGGATGACAGACCGAGTCTAGCCTGCGTACTCCCATCTCCGATATTGGTTAGACGGCCTCTGTTCTCAGCGTGCAAAGCTCCGGTAAACAGTCCCACAATACCTGTGAGGGACCAAGTGTCCTCTTGCAACAATTCAATATTGGAAGTCAAACCGATTTGACCCAGTCCAGTGGTGGTGTCAAACATGTTTCCAGACAGTGTACTCACCGAAACACTAGAGATTGGAATCACCAGTGCAACATCAAAACGATCATGTATACCGTACGCATATTGGGTGTGACTCAGTACTTGAGACACCGAAGCGTCTTGGGGCAAAGATTTGGTGTTCCCTTTGCTCTCAAAAGCAGACCACGTACCATAGGACAGTCCCGAAAAAACTGCTTGTGTCCCCTTTGGCAGTGTCCCAGCCATAGAAACACTCATCATCAACCAAGCAACCATACTCTCTCCCACTTATTTTATAAAATCATCAATAAATTTGATGTTCATCTGTCAATGCTAGCACTTCTTCGGGCGTCGTCAAACCTTGGGCGATCTTTTTGATACCGTATTCTCGCAAGGTCAGCATGCCATCATTGAGGGCTTCACGCTTTATCTCCTGAGTGGATGCCCGTTCATTGATCAGACGCTGAATTCTGGGTGTCACCTGCATGACTTCAAACAACCCGGTTCGACCTAGATAGCCTGTATTTCGACATTTTACGCAGCCTCGACCCCGTTTAATCTTGAGGCGTTTACCCCGTGAGTTTGGAATCCGCAGTGAGTTGATGTCCTCTTCTGACAAAAAATCATCCACCGCACAAAACGGACACACTTTTCGAACCAGACGTTGGGCCACCACACCGAGCACCACGCCCGACAATAAGAATGGCATCACACCCAAATCCAACATTCGAGACACCGCACCCGCAGCCTCACCAGTGTGAATGGTCGAAATAACCAAGTGACCTGTCATCGCGGCTTGTACCACGTTGCTGGCCGTATCTTCGTCTCGAATCTCCCCCACCATGACCACATCTGGGTCTTGGCGCAACACCGTTTTCAAAGCCGAACCAAAGGTCAATCCGATCTTGGGTTGCATGGCGATTTGGTTGAATTTTTCGTGCACCATCTCAATGGGATCTTCCAACGTGATCACATTGATTCTTGGGGAGGCAATGTAATGCAATGAAGAGTACAGCGTCGTCGTTTTACCAGAGCCTGTCGGACCAACCACCAGTACCAATCCCGTGTTGGAGGTGATCATTTGCCGCATAATTTCTAGTTCTCTGGGAAAAAACCCAAGCCGTTCAATATCTTGAATCAGTACACCCGGATCAAAGATACGCGCCACCATTTTCTCTCCGAAAGCCGTCGGAGCAGTCGAGATCCGAAGTTCAACTTCTTCATCTTTGTACCGCGTTTTGAATCGCCCATCTTGTGGTCGACGGCGCTCGGCAATGTCCAATCTGGACATGGTTTTGAGACGCGAAATAATCGCTGGATGAACCACTTTGGGCATTCGGTGAACGCGATGTAAAACTCCATCAATGCGCATGCGAACAATGCTTTCATCCCGTTTGGGCTCGATGTGAATGTCACTCACGCGGTTGTCCAATGCATAATTGAGCAGATATTCGACAGCCTGAACAACCGGCTGCTCCGATCCATCAAAGCCTTCTGCTCCCAAAATGTGGAGTTGCTCAAGATTGCCCATGTCAAATCGATCGTTGCCATACTTGAGTTCAGCAGCCCGCATCGACGACCGAAACCCGTGAAACTCAGCGATCACCTGCAGTACATTTCGCTTGGCAGCAGCGACTGGCAAAACACGCTTTTCTTTGATCCGCTCGATACTCTGTACCAATTCTTGGTTCCACGGCTCTGCCATCGCCAAAGTTAGGGCTTCGGGCTGATCGTCCAACGTCACTATCAAATGGCGCTCTGCAAATGGCCCTCCAAACGTATCGGTGATCAATCGATAATCCAGTTGCAAGGGGTCCAACACCACATAGGGTACCCCCTTCTCTTCAGCCACAATTCGTGAAATGCAGTCTTCATCCACCAAGTCTTCGGGAATATCCAAGCGTCGAAATCGAAAAGACGCAATCAGTTCAATCTCAGACAGGGCATAGGCAATCCGTTGACGGCCCATCAACCGACGAATCTCATCGCGCTTATCGAGTAATACGTGTCGAGCCTGCTCCATCCCACGGTTCAGAATGTCTTTTTGTTGACCTTCGTGAATGATGTTGCGATTGACCAAATACTCTAGGTATTCTTGCATTTTGCGTTTGTTGACCACGCAGACCACCTTTGGAAATGCTATAATTGTTCAATAAAACATATCACATCTCTATCGGGACGCCCCATGAGCAAACAATATTTGGACAAGAGTCA
>CBFICN010000001.1:56857-76564 GCA_965661045.1 uncultured Myxococcota bacterium | reverse complement strand
AGACAGTGGTCAAACGGAACAAGAGAAACAAGGGGCCCAACGTGATCAACAAGGCAACGTCGGATCGGCTCAAGGCAAGAGCAACAGTGACCAACAGGCAAAGTTAAAAGAAGCCGCGTTTGTCGCTGAATACGAAAGTGCACTGGGCTCTTTTCTGGGTCCCAAACTGTATGAAGCCGTCTCGGATCAAATTACCTTCGACAAAATGACAGGCTATGGCAACAAACTGGTTGAAGCATTGTTGAAAGTTGGTATGGGAGAACTCGAGAAAGTAAACCCAGCGATCAACGACAAACTGCAGCAACAAATGGTAGAGGGCATCTCCAAGGAACTGGAACCCTTGGTTGCCAAACTGATGGGAACCGATACCGGCTTGAAACTGATTGAAGGCCTCCAAAACGTTGTTGGATCCAACCCGTACGGTGTGGCGGGTGTTGCCATCTTGGCGGCAGCAGGTGCCGTCTTGGCGGATGCGGACATCCCGACACTCAAGCACAAACTGAATTTGGGCAAAGGTTTTTCCACCAAGCTTGAAGCCAACATTGGATCGTTGCGCAACATCGCCATTGGTGCGACGAAGGTCGGACTCAACTATCAACAAAAGAATTTACAAGCCGGCGTAGAAGTTGCCCGTTCCAAGGAAGGTGAACTGAGTGGGTCTGTTTCTGGACAGTTGGGGGACAACAAGCGACACATCAAAGGGCGCGTCGACATTGGAGAAGAGGGCATCACGGCATATGAACTGTCTGGTCTCTACAATTTCTCTGACAAAACCTCGATGAGTGGCAAAATTCACGGAACTGACCCCTATGACATTCCGAACATGAATTTGCAAATCAAAACCAAACAAGGAGACTTCACCCACCTTGGCCAACTCAATTTTGACACCAATTCGGAAACTTTGAAAGCAAAGTACAGCAGTCAATCAGAGCAAATGCTCTACCATGCTGCCATTGATGGAAATGTGGATACTGGAGAGCTGGGAAAAGCCCACACTGGATTTCGCTACACTCCTCAAAAGGGAGACGTCTACTCTGGAGACTATCGCTATGATTTCCAAGATGAATCTCACCAACTGAATCTTCTTGCTCAGAAGCGCATGGGAGACTTCAGCGTTCGTGGACATCAGCAATTCAATTACGACGATCGACGTGGCTTACAATCCAATACCGAACTGATGGGTGCCTACCACATGAACAACGATCTATCCTTGATTGGGGGCGCAGACGTACGATACGATGGACAATCTGGGGAGACCTCTTTTCTGCCAAAGGCCGGAATTCAATACAAAGATGTTCCAATCACCCTCTCTTTCGATCCAAAAACAAAAGCCGCGTCGGTTGGGATCACCTTGAAATTTTAGTCAAACCGAAACAAACTGTTTCAAATGTCCTCTCCACACACGGATGGTGTGTACCACACTGAATAGTGAGCATCGCTTTGATCGGCGGGTCCAAATGCCAATATCAAAAGGTCTACAAACGGTTGGGCGACCAACAGGGAACCGACTGTATTGGGCACACACGCTCCCATAGGCACTTCTCTGTCTCGAGCGATGGTTTCTATCCATTGAGAGGTTGGCGTCAATGCAAACCAGTCTGTTGGATTGGAGCGATTTGGGTTCATCCACAGTGGTTGTCGGTGAATGCGTTGTTCATATAGGGCTTGTTGAAACACCACGCCTGGACCACGGACGGGGATTCTCAACACGCGGGTGTTCTCTGGCAATGTTTGTGCTGACAATTCCTGCAACACCAGCGACTCTTTGATTGGGGAAGTCCCCATCAGTGGAAAGCCCAACGGCGTATAGAATACCCACTCCAACACAATGAAGCCCAATAGCCCAAACCGAATCCAAGATCGCTGAATGCTGTACAGCCCTTTGCTGAGAATCACCACCCAACACAAAGCCCCCATGAGCATCCATCGTCCAGAATGGTTGATCAAGTCTGCACCTGGAATCAAAGACAGGACAAAATGAGCTGGATTTTGAATTCCTGTGTGTTGACCCATCCAATATATGTCAGGACCCAAAGCCCACAGTACACAAAGCACCAATCCGATCCACCAACGCCAATCTCTGCACCGTAGAGATACCATCAAAGCCACCCACCCCAAAGACGCTGGATGTAAACGCACAATGTGATCTGAATATTCAACAACAGTGGATGACAACAGAGACGCCAAATCCGTTCTGTGCCACGGGTTGAGAGCCCACAGTGGATCTACAAAATCTGTGTTCAACACACTCTTGGATATCGAACGGTGCCCTTGGTCACTCAATCTAGTCGAATGGAGCAGCATCAGTGGTGACACAAAGATCAGAGTCGTGAGGGTTGAAACAGATATGTTTCGAATTGAAACACGGTGTACCAGTGCCACCACGACAAATACTATGGCCGACATCCACCCAAGTACAAGCCCCCAATAAGCAGTCAATGCCAAACACACCCCTGCAATGACAAAACGCTTTCGATGCAACAACCCAATGCTGAGGGCCGTCAGGCCAATGCCCCAGTCTTCTGTCAAGCCAGAATTGAATGCACCCCAAAATATTGGTGTGGACAGTGTCAGTACATAGGGAATCAACCAAAAAGCCAACTCTGATTCTGTTGTTTCACGGGTCTGTCCTACTGTCTTTTTGTGCGCCTCCCAATACAACATGTTTGACACCATCCATGCGTTCACAACCAGACTCAAGACAAAAAGTGCATTGTAAGCATTTGCCAACGACAACACCGTTCGAAACAGTGAAACAATTACGGTTGGAAGAACGTCAATCACTGGAAAGTCTTGGGTGCCCACTGTGATATCTGTACCACGAAACGTGTTTGGAAAGTCTGAAAACCGCCAATCAAGACTCCAAGCGTGACCATACACTTCAGCCTGCTCAAACCCCAACAGTTCCCATTGTACATGGTGTCCATACAACAGAATTGCCAATGCGATACAGATTGAGAAAATCCACCGCAGTCTATTCGACAGCATCGGATTCTCGAAGTTTGTCCATCCAATCATTTAGGGCATCGGGATCGGGACACCCATCCTCATCTTCAACCCCATCCAGATCTTCTGCGTCCATGGGGCATCCATCTCTGTTGTCCCACAATCCATCACCATCAAAGTCTGGGTTTCGTTCACCATCTGGACAGCCATCGGTGTCTTGATACTGATTGAGCGTTTCTGGTTGAGAAGGACAGCGATCCACAACATCCAAAATATTGTCTTGATCATTGTCAGGATCGGGGCACCCATCCTCATCTTCAAAGCCATCAACATCTTCTGAAAATACTGGACACTGATCTACACTGTCTTCTACACCATCCAAATCATTGTCGAGATCGGGGCACCCATCCTCATCTTCAAAGCCATCAACATCTTCTGGTTCATCAGTACAAGAATCTTCAAGATTGGGAATGCCATCGTTGTCTCGATCCGTATCTCGTCGAATTGTAGACGGTGTATACGCAACGGTCAGTTCTATCGAAGAACCTTTTACCGGTTGCCCACTAAATGGAACCCGATGCACCATAGAAAAGGATACGGCCTCCAATTCTCTAGACACTTTCCACAACCCACCATACCACAGCGCATCTTGTACAATGATGCCTTCCAACCCCAGTTCAAATGGAAATTTACGCTCCCGATTTTGTCGAACCAACACTGTGCCATTTGGATAAAACGAACCTGTCCAAACAGCACCGGTGTGAATGCTCATCAACCATCGACCACCCACGCGATTCAATTGGATGTTCGGATACAGTCCCCTATTTGACCAGGCAATCAGTGTAGCCTCTTTTCCCTTTGAAAATACATCAAGCGCCAACTGAGACTCCCATCGACCCAGTCGATGATGATAGCCAACCCCCAATCGCTGATTTCCACGTCGGTAAACTTCTTGAGAACCAACAAACAGCAATGGCGTATACAAGTGTGCAGTCCATTGTTCACTGGCTCGATACTGTACAAACATAGATTGAATCAAAACATCTGAAACAGGAGCAGTGTTCCAAGTAGCACCCGAAGCATTTGTGGTATACACGGTTGGCCCAACCCAAAACTGATGTTGAAGGTCCAACCTCCACGGTCTATCTATGGTAGGAGCAGGAACATTGCGTCCTTGAACAGATCCCAGTCCCTCGGTCGCAAACACCATCGAGATAAATACAAACCACAGCATCATACCCCTAAACCAACCAAGACATTCATTGTGGTTGTCCAGGGGGTTGCATCGGCATCTTTCCATCCATCGAAACCGTCAATTGCAAATCAATGTCAGAAATGGACTCTTGGCCTATGCGCACTGGGTTCTGTTCATAGACCCCCATCAAGTCTCCAACGCCTGGACCATTGGCATCGAAATCAACAAACGCTTCAAGTATCAGAAAACCAAAATTTTCTGGTACCATGATCACATAGTCACCCTGTTGAAGTTTCATTTTGCCAAGCATTTTTCGACCACCGGGACTTTGATCATCGGGAACGAACAGGTCGAGATCTACTTTGGCACACTCCGTTTCGCACTGGATCGTACCACTCAACTCAACCCTGTTGCCAGCAACCCCACCAAATGGATCTGGATTTTCTGGAATGCCTTTGGGCATCTCTCCACTTTGCTTTGGAGACACTTCTTGATGGACGGGGGCAGCCCCGCGAGCACCCTTGACCAGTGTCAATTCCAAACCGTCAACGTCTTCTCCAGCCACTTGAATGGTCAGTTGTGCAAATGGATCTTCAGCATTGGGACCATCTGAATCAATGTCTTGAAAGGCCTGTAATTCCAACGATCCCAAATCCTTTGGCACGCCCAGTTTAAACTCACCAGGTCTTTCAAGCAGAATCTTGCCCTTTCCAGCCATGCCACCCGGAGCAGAGGGATCAGGCACACGAATATCAATGTCGATCGCCATATCGTCTTCAGACGCAATTGTACCAGTGACCCAAACTTTATCCGTTTTCACACTGGAAAATGGAACACTGGACCCACCACCCTGATCGGCCGTCCCTCTTGCTTCTTCGACCGCAGCATAAAAACGTGGGTCCAACGGTATCTCTTCTCCAGTCACCCGTTCCAACAGACACCCCATCAAAAGCAAGACAAAACAGTTCAGCATTCACACTCCAGTCTGTCTAGAATACCACGCCCAGGTCCGTTTCAATCCTTCCACCAGAGAAATTTTGGCTGCCCAACCACATTCGGCTTCAATTTTGGAAACGTCCATAACTTTTCGAAGTTGTCCGTCCGGTTTGGTACTGTCAAAAACAAGGGCTAGGGAAGGATTGATAATATCGATCATGTGTTGTGCAAGCACTCGAATTGGAGTCGAAATGCCTGTTCCCACGTTGTAAAACCCACCCGCCGTTCCATTTAACGTGGCTAAGATGCCTTCTACAGCATCATCGATGTACAAAAACTCTCGTTCGGCAACACCAGTTCCCCACACGCTCAATTCTTGAGTTTGATTTTTGGCTCGAAGCATTAAATCTGCGATCACGTGCGCACGCTCAGGTGACAAATGATCACCCGGTCCATACAAATTGCCCAAAACTGGAAATACACAGTGAAAACCATGTTGGGTTGCGTAGGCACGCCCCATATCCATCATCGCCCTTTTCGACAGCGCATATGGACCGTTGAATGGTTCGGGATACCCGCCCCAAACAGCCGTTTCTCGATAAGGCAAGTCACCATGCTTTGGATACACACAGGCCGACGACACCCCCACAAAAGATTTCACGCCTGCCAAGTAGGACGCTTCCAAGATGTTGAGATTGATTCTGTAATTGTCCAATCCAGACTCAACGGGGTGATCTTTCATCCAGCCAATCCCACCGCCCTGTACGGCACAGTGAAACACGATATCAGGTTGGTGTTTCGACAATGTCTGACGAGTTTGCAAAGCATCCCGCAGGTCACAATCCATTGACGATAGAGAAATGACATCAATGGCGTTTTGCTCTAGGAAAGTGGTCAATCGTCGCCCCAAGAAACCAGTTGCCCCAGTGATCAATACCTTTTTGTGTTGTAACAAACCCAGCATCATCAAACGTTGGAATAGGGATTCTTAATTGGAAGAAGAGGCAGTGCATGCACCAACTCATCGAGCCCTTTTTGGATATCAATTTCAGTATGATAGCCCGTCTGACGGATTCTGGAATAGTCCACTTCATAATCTCTTTTGTCGGCATCGGTACCAATTTCAGCAAAGTGCACCAAAAAGTCCAACCGATCTTTGAGCAACAGAACGATGTCTTCTTTGGTGTAATTGAGGGCTTCGCTGCCCACATTAAAAACCTTGTGTCCATCGCAAATTGTTGGGTCTACCACATGCACAATGGCACGGGCAATGTCGTGGACATGAATGAACGTGCGACGGAAATGCTTTTCGTACACAACCAAATATTTTTGGTGAATGGCCTGCCAAGCAAAGTCGTTGATCAGCAAATCCAGTCGAAGTCTTGGTGCGATGCCAAATGCAGTAGCAAATCGAAGAGAGACAGAATTCTCAGCGTCTAGCATCATGGCTTCTGCTTCAGTTTTGGTACGGCCATACAGAGAAAGTGGATTCAGTGGGGTATTCTCTGTACAAATCCCTTCAACTTCACCGTAATTTGACCCTGTCGAAGCGTACACCAACCGTGCACCCTTGGGAACAGACTGCAGCAAGTTCCGCGTTCCATCAACATTCACTTCTTGGGCTTCCCTAGGCATTTTCTTACAGAGTGGATACCCAACCAAGGCGGCCAAATGAATGACGACATCTGATCCTTTGAGTTCTTTTTGCAACGCAGTCTTGTTGCGAACATCCACATTGGCAAAAGAAAAATTGGGATTGATAAAATGTGGAAGCAGCGTTTTTCCACCAAAGAACAAATTGTCAACAATGTGAACACGGTGTCCTTGTCCCAACAACATTGGGATCAACATAGAACCGATGTATCCCGCGCCACCTGTAATCGTGATGTTCATAAGCCGTCCACTCGTGCCGAACTCAATTCAAACAAGTTTACTGATGTTAAAGTTCAAACTGATTTGAACTTTAGATGAGATCGGGTTAATAGATGTATATGACTATCACACAACGCACAAAAAGTCATTTCATTGAACAGTTCGAAGCACACATCGAACAGATATTGACTTGGGACACTCAACGCTCACACGCTGCTGAACCCACTTTGTTTGCTGCGGCGAGGCATTTGTGTCTTGCAAAAGGTGGAAAGAGGGCTCGGCCAAAATTGGTGTATTTCTTTGCGAAAGCGTTGAATGTTGTACAGCCCGAAATACTCGACATCGCTGTGACAGCAGAATTCATTCACAACGCCAGTCTCTTACACGACGATGTCATTGACAATGGTGAACTCCGTCGCGGACAACCCACAGTCAACATTGTGTGGGACAGTTTGACTGCTGTTCTTGCTGGGGACATTCTACTTTCAGAATCCATTCGAATCTTGAAAGACTGTCCCAGAGTGGTCGCGACAGAAGCCTTGGAACTGGTTTCTATCATGACTCGGGCCACCATGATGGAAGCACACGTTCGAAACAACACAGCTGTTTCGGTTGAGCAATGGGACTACATCGCTGATGGAAAAACTTCATCCATGTTTACTTGGTGTGGTCGCGCTGTTGGACATTTGGCTGAAAATTCAGATGCAACTGAACGTTTTGGAAAATTTGGCCATCACTTTGGGATTGCCTTTCAAATCGCCGACGACGTGTTGGACATTCGGCACGATGATTCCGGAAAAACCCCTTTTGCAGATTTGAGAAACAAAAATCCCAACTATCCAATTGTTCTGGCCTGCAAGCAGTCTCCTACTTTTAAGACCGCTTTGGAAGCAGCCTGGAGTCAAGACGTTCCAAGTGAAGAGGACATTCAAGCACTCGGTGCCCAGTTGATAGAACTCGGACTGGTCCAACAATGCATTGATCGGATTCAGCAAGAGGTGGCTCTGTCTATTGAGGCATTGGGAGAATACGCAGAAAAACCAGGTTGTCAGGAGATTGCACAGTGGGCGTTGGCAATGTGTCAGCGTTTCCAAGTCTTGGAGTCTGCATGAACGGAGAGTCCACTGGGTCTGTCGATACAGAATGGTTCACAGATGCTGTTGCTCTCGTCGGAGAGGTCATTGGCTTTTGGGGCTTTAAAGAAAACCACGGTCGAATTTGGGCGCTGTTGTATCTGAGTCCTGAACCTGTTTGTACATCCACCATTCGAAACAGTCTCGATCTATCCAAAGGTGCGACCTCAATGCTGCTCAACGAACTTGAAGACTGGAAAGTCATCCTTCAAAGCGTTGAATCCAGTGGGCGAGAACGGAAATACCGAGCCAACCCAAATTTCATTGAAATGATTGTCCGTGTCATGGAAAGAAGAGAATCCGACATGCTCAGTCAAATGGTTTCTAGACTTGAAGCCGTTCAACAAGAAGCTGGAAATGCAGACGCCACTCCGTCGCAAATCAAAGCACTTCAAGAGATGGTTGATCTCGCAACGATGGTCAAACAACTGGTTTCAATTGGCCAAAAAATGCAACAGCGAAACATTAAAGATCTCTCTTCTTTGTTGAGCGCACTTGACACAATGCTGTGAGAAACCGATGATTCCAACTGGAGACACACAGCTACTGGGTTTGATAGGGTCGAACATACAACGTTCTTACAGTTTTCAATTACACAACGGCTGCATTCAACACCAGCAGCGAAATGCCATCTATGTACCGTTACAAGGTACACACATGGATTGGTCGACACTCTTTTCGATCGACAACTTTTTGGGCGCCAATGTCACGATGCCCCATAAAGAAAGATTGTTGGACGACATGAATACACTGTCTGAAAGGGCGAGTACAATTGGTGCGATCAATACCATTTACAAGAAAGACGGCACTTTGATCGGAGACAATACCGACGCAATTGGATTTCTATCTTCACTAAAGGACTTTGATATTCCTTGGTGTGAACGACCCATTTATCTCTTGGGGGCTGGGGGTGCAGCCAAAGCAATCTGTGTCGCACTGTCGACAGTGGGAGTATCAAAAGTGAACGTCTGGAACCGAAACGTGAAGCGAATACAGAGTCTCTTACGTTGTATCAATACCGTCGAGTATTGGGATCGAAACACACTGTTGCCCAACAATGCAATTGTGGTTCAGTGTACCTCCCTCGGTCAACATGGAGAAGACCCCCTACACGAACAGTCCTTACACGCTGACCAGATTGTGTTGGATTTGATTTATCGAGACACAATACTCATCAATAGAGCACGTGCTGTCGGTGCACTCGCCATCAATGGTCTGGGGATGCTCATTCACCAAGCCGCACACAGTTTTTCACTTTGGTTTGATTGTCCACCACCCATAGAGCTAATGACCAAACAATTTCACAACCTTCAACAATCGGAGACTGCACCATGAGTTCTTCCATTCAAGATGCCTCCAAAAAAAGTTCATTTGAAATCTTCAACCGGATTGCCAAAAGTTATGACTCGGTCAATCGGATCTTGTCCTTTGGTTTAGACGTTGGGTGGCGAAAAAAGGTCAATACACTGCTCCCGTCCAAACAAGGACTCAAACTGTTGGATTTGGCCACCGGAACTGCGGATCAGGTGATCATGCTGTGCGACATCAACCCCAATATTGGAGAGGCGACTGGGATGGACCTATCTGATGAGATGCTCAATATTGGTCGGGAAAAAGTGAAACGGTTCAACGGCAAAATTGAATTGCACAATGGCGATGCTGTACAGTTGCCCATTGACGATGCTCAATTTGATGCGATCACCATGTCCTTTGGAATCCGAAACGTGCCAGATGTTCCAGCATCCATGCGTGAAATGTACCGTGTCTTGGACGAGGGTGGAAAGGCGCTCATTCTGGAATTCTCCTTGCCCAAGAATCCAATCGTTCGCTTTGGACACTTGTTTTATTTGCGCTATGTGTTGCCTTTGGTGGGTGGTATTATTTCGGGTGACTACGCCGCCTACAAATACCTCAACACCAGTATTGAGGCTTTTCCTTATGGTGAAGAGTTCTGTGACTTGATGCGGGGGGCTGGTTTTGAAAAGGTTACTGCCCACCCTGTAACCTTTGGAATTGCGACAATCTACGAAGCCTGTAAACAACCAAACTAATTGAACGTGAAGGTGCCTGTGTCTAACCAATCTCTGTCATTGCTGTTTGATGAATTACAGTGTGGTACTCATCGGACAGTGAATGGGGTTGCGCGGAATCAAGCACTGGAGTGGTTTAAATCAAGCGAAGTTTTTCCAAAGTTACTTTGGAAAGGTCGTACACACTCCTCCATCTATTTTTGCGTTGGAATGGGGACTGCTACAGAAGCGCTTCCTACTTTTTATATAGAATCCTTCGACCCATCTCAACCACAATGGACAGGCTATCCAAGTTCATTGAAATACACACCACATTGCATTCTGGAGTGGACCCCAGAAAAAACTCGACTGTACAAATCTAAACAACACAAACAATGGGGTGTGACAGAAGGAGCTGTTCCCTGTCATAAAGGACAAACTCCAAGCCTGAAAGAATGGAATACACAAATCGAAACATCAAAACAATTTTTTCATAAAAAAACTCTACAAAAAATTGTTTTGGCACGAGAAACCCACATCGAATTTACAGACCCATGGGACTATCTGGCTCGATTTCACAAAGAACAACCCAACAACTACCACTTTGCGTTTTCACCAAGCCCATCGTCTATCTTTTTGGGTGCGTCCCCAGAACAACTCTTTGGACTCTCCGGAAATCAATTGACAACGGAAGCCTTGGCTGGAACCCGTCCAATTGGTCACTCGACAACGGAACAAAAAGCGATGTCTTTGGAACTGACGAACAGTACCAAGGATCAAGCAGAACATCAGGTCGTCATTGATTATCTAATTGCACAGCTTTCTCCCCTATCGAAACATTATGAGATTTGTGCACAAGAAATTGTTCACCTGCCCACTGTGCAACACCTTCGAACACCGATGCACTTTCTCTTGAAACAAGGGTGTTCCGTTGAACAAATTGTCGACCAGTTACACCCAACGCCTGCTGTTTGCGGCATGCCCAAGCAAATCGCCAAGTCAACGATCGCCCAATTAGAACCCTTCAATCGGGGGTGGTATGCTGGAACCATGGGCATTTCACACAATGATGTTGTGGATTTCACAGTGCTGATTCGCTCGGCATTAATTGTAGACGATGTCGGTTACGCTTGGAGTGGTGCGGGGATTGTTGCCGATTCAAACCCCGCTGCCGAATGGGATGAACTCGACAACAAAGTCAAACAATATGCACAACGGAGATAAGCATGTCAAAATTGGCCGCGTGTGCAGTTGAACAACTCATTCACTTGGGGATTCACCACTTTTGTATTTGTCCGGGTTCAAGATCGACCCCGTTGACCCTGGCTGTTGCTCGACACCCCAAGGCAACATCTCACATTTTTCACGACGAACGATCCGCCGCCTTTTGTGCGCTCGGATTCGGTAAATCTGGAACACCAGCAGTGTTGATCACCACTTCTGGGACGGCTGTTGCCAATGCTTTACCGGCAGTCGTGGAAGCAAATTTGGCCAACATCCCTTTGTTGTTGATGACCGCCGATCGCCCACCGGAACTTCGATCCACCAACGCCAATCAAACCATCGATCAGATAAAAATCTTTTCAGAGCAAGTACGATTTTTCTTCGATATACCGTGTGAGTCGGAGAACTATCCAACCAACGCTTTACAAAACACCCTCTGTTTCGCTGTTTCAAAAACAATGGGAGCACACGCTGGACCGGTGCACCTCAATTGGATGTTTCGAGAACCATTCGATTTAACCGTCCAACCCACCAACATCAATTCAGACTTTTCTCTACCCATACAAGGGATATTGTCCCTGACAGAGCCCCAGAAAACACACATCAACACACTGCTCCAGCAAGCCACGCGTGGGTTGGTTGTTGTGGGAGAATTAACCAATCCCGATGAAATTGCCTGTATTCGGAACGCCTTGTGCACACTTGGGTGGCCAATCATTGTCGATGCTTCCTCTGGACTCTCCCTAATGCAACTGCCCAATAAGATATTGGCATTTGAAGATGTCTTGCGGGCGCCACCCAATGCACTGGATCCAGATGTCATTGTCCATTTTGGCAATGGATTGTGCACCAAGCGCTATGAACAGTGGCTTCAAAGGCTCGATTGTCCAACACTGGTGTTCAATGCCCGACCCATTTTAAGCAACCCCTCTGCCAGTCCCACCCAACGATACCAAGTACATCTCCAGTCTTTGAATTGGTTGTTTGAACAGATGCACAGTTCGGCATTGATAGATTGGGTCGACAGTCACAATGCACATATATTAGATGCTTTGCAACGTCCTCACACCTGGAATGAGGTGCACGTCTTGCAACACAGCATCGACTTTTTGCCACCAGATGCAAACGTGTTCATCGGCAACTCCATGCCCATTCGAGATCTCAACAATTACGTACTGAGCAATGCTTTTCATTCCGTGTCTAGCAATCGAGGGGCCAGTGGAATCGATGGCATTCCTTCTACCGCCATGGGGTGGATGCTTGCCACCAAGACCCCAACCCTCCTCGTGTTGGGAGACTTATCTCTGATGCACGACTGGGGCGTGCTGTTCACGCTGAAAAATCTATCCACACGCGTACCGTTTGTAATTTTGGTGATCAACAATTCTGGGGGGGGCATTTTCGGCATGTTGCCAGTGTCCAAAGAACAAGATGTGTTCGACAGCCATTTTGCTACGGTACACACTCATCAACTTGCCCCAATTGCGAAATCAATGGGACTCTCCACGCACGCAGTTGAGAATTTGGCAGACTTAGACGATGCCCTACAGCAGTGCTGGACACAGCCCGCCGTACACATCATAGAGGCTTTGGTGGATCGCTCAACCACACAACAATTTCGCACATGGCTCAGACAGTACTCTTTGGGAGAACAAGCATGAAAGATTGGATTTTGGCCGCTCGACTGCGTACATTGCCCGCTGCCATCGCACCGGTACTACTTGGGTGGAGCATTTGTGACAACCGACACACACTGGCAGCCTTCGCAGCTTTGATGGGGGCGATTCTCATTCAAATTGCCACCAATTTTGCCAATGACTACTTTGATTTCGTCAACGGTGCTGATACCGATGATCGAGTAGGTCCAACACGGGCCACCCAAGCAGGTCTCATCCAACCACACCACATGAAGTGGGCCTTCATCATCACGTTTGCCCTAACCCTTCCCATCATTGCCTACCTGACCGTACGGGGTGGCATGCCCGTGGTATGGATTGGCATCACCTCCATTGCATCCGGAATTTTGTATACAGGGGGGCCCAAACCCCTTGGGTATATGGGGTTGGGGGACATCTTTGTTTTCATATTTTTCGGTCCAGTGGCCGTTGCGGGAACAGAATATGTCCAAAGCCTCACTTGGTCAGTCAATGGACTCTTGTTGGGTGCTGCCTGCGGCTTGCTGTCGACGGCCATTTTGGTGGTGAACAACCTTCGAGATCGAGAAACCGATGCCGTTGTTGGAAAAAATACCCTGGCCGTTCGATTTGGAGAAACCTTTGCCCGCATAGAGTACAGTCTGTGTTTTGTGTTGACGTTGGGAATCCTGATCCATTTTGCTCTACAACGACCGTGGGCTTGGCTCGCCTTGCTGTCTTTAATTCCCAGTCTTCCACTTCAGCGGTCTATGTGGACTGAGTCTGGCCGTGCACTGGATCCCAACCTGGGCAAAACCGCGCGCATCATGGTGCTGTTCAGCATTCTGTTTTCGATTGGCTGGAATGTCCCGGTATAACACCCAATGAGATCCTCTATGCCGGTTGACGATGGACACAATGGTTGTACACAATGGGCCCTATGGTCTTACTGCGTTCGATTGAGACAACCGTTGGCCGTGTTGGGAGAAGATACACTGCATCGAAAAGGGTGGATCATTGGCCAACGCGATCCACAATCGGATGATTGGCGCTACGGAGAGATCGCCCCACTTCCCTCTTTTCACCCCTACACAAGAGAGGAGATCATCGAAGACATCAAAGGGGTTTTCCAGCATCAACGACCTCCAAAGACCCCACTCGTCAAAACCGTGTTGGATGGGTGGGCGTTGCCAGCAAGTCAAGGCGCGGTCCAGATCAACAGTCTGCTGAACAACAATGCAACAGTCTCTACCGCAGATCAACAAACGATCAAACTGAAACTGGGTCGACGCTCCTTAGAAGACGATCGTCGAATGTTTTCTCAATTGCAACACGATCACCCTTCTGTTCGCTGGAGATTGGACTGCAACCGACAGTGGGGGATCCAGGAACTCCAACATTTTTGGAAGATCTGTGATCCCGATCGCGTAGACTACATTGAAGATCCCCTATCGGATCCAAATGACATGGCTATGACCCCCAATATTCCTTTTGCACTCGACGAATCTCTCCTGTCCCACAGTCATCTCTTGTCTTTGCCCAACGTGATCGCGGGCGTGATCAAACCCACCTTGCATCTTGGGTGGCAAGATCTTCTGTGCAAACACGACGTGCAGGCGATCATCTCCTCCACATTTGAAGGGTCCTTGGGGATGTGGGGACTTGGACAATTGGCTCTGCACCACCTGCCAACTGGGATCCATGGGTTGGGTACATTGGGGTGGTTTGCAGAAGACTGTGTGCTTCAACCTTTGCAGACGCACGCTTCTCGATTGCACCTCCCATTGAACCCACCACCACCAAAATTTTCGATACTCAAGTGGGAGATGGGTCAATGATTTGCCCTGTATACCAGCAATCTGTTGAGAACCCTGAGTCCCCCTATCTCAAACTGAACTCTGGGTTGATCTCCTTTGAAGAGTTTCATCAACAGGTATCCGCTTGCGAAGATCACTTGATGAAAGTGGATCGGCAATCTCCATTGGCCGTCGATTCTCGAGATCCCCTTGCACTTCTGGGATGGTTGTTTGCAGCCGGTCGCACTGGTCACTGCATTGCGATCCCCTCTACAAAAGATCCAGATGATACCCGCGATCGCTATCTACAGCAACTGAATATTCAAATAGATTCACTCTACTGGGATCTTCCGATCCCATCTGCAATATCGAAGAACGATCCCCGTTCAATTTCCCATCCCAACCAACCGTGGTGCATCTTATTTACTTCTGGAAGTTCAGGCACCCCCAAAGCTGTGGTGCATTCGTTCTCATCGCTTTGGTCATCGGCACTGTTCTCCCATCAAAACATTGCTTTTCAATCTGGGGATCAATGGATCCAATCTCTGTTTCTTTGGCATATTGGGGGGTTGATGATCCCCATTCGGGCCTTGGTTAATGGGGCCACTGTTGTCCAAAAAGATCCCCAACTCTCTTTGGGTGCGCAAGTTGATCGCGATCAAATCAGTCACCTCTCGGTCGTGGCAACCCAGTTGCATGATCTCCTGGTCGGATCATCCGATCTTCGTTCGTTGACGGCGATCTTGGTTGGTGGTGGAACCATCCCTGCCAAGCTGGTTCGAGACTCGGTGGATCTTGGTCTACCCATTCACACCACCTATGGGATGACAGAACTGGGATCTCAACTGACGACCACCCCTCCCAATGCTCCCTTGGAGGTGCTCGAATCTGCTGGGTCTCCCTTGGGTGACTGGGTTGTACAGATTGGCGATCGCGATGAGATCCAAGTGCAAGGATCTCCTTTGTTTTTGGGGTATTGGACGGGATCCAACATTGAAGATCCACGCGATGCACAGGGGTTCTTTGGTACTGGCGATCGAGGGAGGATCTCGAACGATCTGTTGTATCTACAAGGACGGGTCGATCAAATGTTCATCTCGGGTGGTGAAAACATTTATCCAGAAGAGATCGAGGAGATCTTTCATCGGTGTGGATTTTTTGCCATTGTGGTCCCCATTCCACACACCCGATACGGTCAACGTCCGGTGGCTTTTGTAAATGCGTCCTTGACAGACAGTTCATTGGAACAAATTACAACTGCCCTGAACGCTGCCTTGCCAAAATTTAAGCGCCCCGATCACATTTGGGGTTGGCCTGAAGCAGTGTCTACCTACAAACCATCTAGAATTAAACTCAAAGAGATCGCCAACCAACTTTGCTCAAAAATATAAACAACTGTTTAGTATGTTTTCTTGAGTCAGCGCTCAAAAACCTCTTGCAGTGCCTGACACAACAGCGCACCGTGTGCATCAGTGAACGCATGCGATTGCCCAACAAAAAATCCTCGCTCTTGAACCGCGGTGGCCACCGTCAACGGTCCCCGTATTTTTTTGTTCGGAATTTTGGCAAAAGCCGGCTGAATCGCCAAATTGGCTCCAGAAATCGGACGGGTTTGAATGCCTTTGGCTTCCAATGCGGCACACACTTCCGCGCGTCCAATTGGGGAGTCTTCGTTCAACAAGATGGGAAAGGCAAACCCAGCGTGCCGTGTATTTGGGGCTTCGGGATACACTTTCAAAGGTAGATTCAATGCTTCCATCATCGCACACCAGGCTTGATGGTTGTTGCGGCGCTGTACCACAAATTGCTCCAGCCTTTCGACTTGGTGCATGCCAATTGCGCCTGAAATCTCCGTCATTCTCAGGTTGTACCCCATTGAAGCAAACAAAAATCTGGGATCAATGTGGGCGTGGTCTGCTTCCCACTGCGCTCGGTCTGTTCGTTCTCTCACCCATCCATGTGCCCGAATACTGCGACAGGCATCGGCCAACAAGGGATCGTCTGTGGTGATCGCCCCCCCCTCTCCCGTCGTAATGTGGTGGCTGAAGAAAAAGGAAAAGGCTCCACAATGCCCAATGGATCCAGTCTTCTGGCCGTTGAGTTCAGCTCCATGGGCACCACAGGAATCTTCCAACAGCCACGGTGTCTGCACCGTGGCCGGATTGCCAAGCATGTGGATGGCCAATACCGGTTCTTCGTAGCTTCCCGATAAGGAGAGTGTCTCGGGATCCACATCCACCAACACTGGGGTCAGCCCAGCTTGAGCCACCGAAAAGAGAGACGTCGACCACCCAACGGCAGGCACGATGACGTCTTGGCCACGCTCCAAATACCCACATTCAATCATGGCAGACAGCATCACCAACAGTGCCGAAGAACCTGAGTTCACCGCTATACACTCTTGAACACCAATATACTTTGCCCAACGACGCTCAAATTCAAATACGCGATTCCCCATCGTCAACCAACCCGACAGTAAAGCATCCATCGCCTCTTCGATTTCCACCTTTCCAAAGGACGGCACCGCCAGTGGAAGGGTTGTTGTTTCAGTGATCAGGCGCGGGTTGTCGGGACCATACTTTTCAATCAAGGAACGGATTGCGTCGGTGCGTTCGGTACTCATATCATTTTCCTTAGGCAAGCCATTTGGCGTAGGGAAGCTCTGTCAGCAACACTTTGAGGTGATCCTTTCCAACTGGCCAAGATATGGCCTTGGATTCCCCACCCGCTCGTTGTCCTTCAATGGTCGCGATTTCTGCAATCTTCCAGCCTCGTTGCATCGCCCGTATCGAAATTTGATACTCGATGGGAAAACGCTTAACCGTGGTGTTTAAGTCCAATAAGTCTTGCCTTCGGAGCGCCCGAAAGCCATTGATGGTATCGGTAATGTATGGGCCCTCACCAAAGGTCTTATTGGCAATCCAGGTCAACGCCTTGTTGACCCTTGCACGTGGACGCAACCAGTCTGTTTCTTCATTGACCGATCCCCGCGCAAAACGACTGGCGATCGCCAAATCCGCACCGGCAATCAATGCATCGTCTAAGCGAACAATATCGGCGGGATCTTCGTTGCCATCAGGTGAGTAATAGATCATTCTCTCCGTATCTACCGCCTCAGCCGCTACCCGAAAGGCTACTCCTCGACCAGCAACCGACTGCTCCAAAATGGGGATCCCTTTCTCCGTCAGAAATTCACGCGAACCATCGGTGGAACCACCGTCTACTGCGACAACACGTGCAAACTCGTCCAACGGTAGGTCTGACCACACCAATCGCAAACCATCAATCTCATTCAGCACCAACAGCACCAATGTTGCATCTCTTTTCATGACTTCCTCACCTGTGTTGATGCCGTTACTGGGTTGGCAAATACTGATTTGATTTGAGGTGTTCAAGGACCCACTTGGCAATTTGATCGTTGCCTTCGGCGTTTGCATGGCCTTTGTCTCTTGGAAAGTACAGTCGAGCGTTTGAAGCAGCTTGTTCCATCTCTGGTTGTGGATCAAAGTGGCCAACTTTTAGTTCTTGAGCAGCAACTTTCAAAATGCGCCGATGTTGCTCTGTGTACCCAGTTCTTTCGAGAGGGTACCCAAACAAAATGGGCTTGGCACCCGATGCTTGGATTTTGGCTGTTAAGCTTCGTAAATTGGCCACATAATCTTCCGGAGGCACTCGATACGCCCCTCCATCATCTTGACTGCTGCGCTCTTTTGCTTGGATTTGTACTTTGCCCATGCCGTACCGCAATGCCAAATAGCCCTTAGAGCGGTAGAGGAAATTGTCCTTGAGAAAACGATTGTCTCCTTGCAAAATGGCTTGACTCTTGTCTGAATAGGCCGCTTTTCGGGCATCTTGCACAATGTAGCCAATGAGCACCACATCTGGTTTATAATCGTCCAAAATGGCATCCCACAACCATGTGCCTTGAAAAGAGGTATAGCCGGGCTGTCCGCCATTCACCACTTCGACGGTATCATAGCCCGCTTCTGTCAGATAGGATTGCAATCGAGCAGGATAGGTTTCTTGGTCCGACACTCCCCACCCAAAGGTCGTTGAACAGCCCAATGTCATGATGCGCAACTCTTTTTTTGGATCGGTCACTTCAATCGATGTTCTCAACCCATCTGAATTCGTTGACACTTGAAAAGACGTATTTTCTTCGTTGTGGGGCATCTCATAGTTGTCTAAATCGGGGTCGACCACCCAAAAGGGCTCATTGTGCTCAAACGCCTGGGTTGCTTTTGGCCACCCAACGATCCGCAGTGCAATCTCTGACACCCCAAACAACAGAACTGCGGGTACCACAGCAAATGCAAGACGTTTGAACATGAACAATCCTTACTTCAGTCGTGATCAATCAAGTGGCGCAACTGTAACGGAGGCGTGATCAATCAAACCAGCCTTTTGGTACCACTGATTGTCATAGAAGGTATCGTCGTTGATGCCGTATGAAATATACCCATCGCGCGGCGCTTTGAACTCAAGTTCATTTCCAACTGGGTACACTGTTACACGGTTGTCCAAGTCGGTGAATTGCAAAATCAACATGCCGTCAAAACACCCCTCTGTGTTGCACGGCAAGTTCTCTTTTCCCAAACTCGGTGTGTTTTGATCCCCTGCAATTGTGATCCACTCTGAATTGTCAGACACTCGATACTGATCTTGTACAGAGCCTGAAATCCGAATCCTATTGCCTTCACAAATGGGAAATGAGTTTTCAAAGTCGACGGTAATATTGAGGGTGTCCATCACTGTATCTACAAACGGTGTTCGACACTCCCCAGCTGTCAGTTGTGACGGCAATCCTTTGATCCAAGCCTGCCAATCGTCCTTTGACAGTTGTCCTGTTGCAACTTGACGACACTTTTCCAAGTTTTCTTGGCTCACTTGCTCTACTTTTTTGGGATACGCAGAAAACTGAAAATCTATTTGATCCAATGTCCCTTCATCCACCGAAATCCC
>CBFICN010000001.1:0-56759 GCA_965661045.1 uncultured Myxococcota bacterium | reverse complement strand
CGTCTCCGCGATCTCCGCGCCACTGCTGCGCCATGGCTTCCATGCTGCCTTGCCAAGAGTCTCGACGATCCATTTCCAACATCGACTCATATTCTGGTGGGTGAAAACACGCCAAACTCCACGACTCTTCTTGGTACCATCCAACTTTGGGGGCTTCTTGTACAGGTTCTTTTGGGCCACAGGCCAAGGTTATCCACAACAACATTGTCTACTCCATAAACGGTGTTTTACCTTATCGTATTTCCATATGTATCCAAGATGATGGAACTTTTCAATCGATAGAAATTCATCAAAAAAATACAAAAGGGCATCCGAAGACACCCTTTTTTACACTGAAAATCCAATCGATTAGATTTTGCCAGACAAACCAGAAGCAACGAGGAATGCCAAAATCACCAAGGATTCTGTCAAAGCCATTGCGATAATCATAGGAACAGTCAAGTCCTTACTCGGGTTACGGCTCATACCTTCCATAGCAGCTTTTGCAGTGTTACCTTGACCCAAAGCACCACCGAGGGCAGCCAAACCGATGGCCAAACCAGCACCTACAGCAACCCAACCAGCATCGCCAGCACCAGCTTTTCCTGAAATAACAGAAGCACCTTCAGCGAAAGCAGGGTTTGAAACGAAAAGCATAGCGATTGCTACAGTAAAAATGACAGACAATTTTTTCATGATGTTCTCCACAAAATTGTGTTGTTGATAAAAGTTTAGTGATGGTCATCGTGTTCCAACGAAAGCAGAACGTAGATGATTGAGAGAAGTGTAAATACGAAAGACTGAATCACCGATACGAAGATGCCCAATCCATATGCCAACAAAGGTAAGAAATATGGAAATGCACTGTACGCAAATCCCAAAATGGTGTGGTCACCGTTCATGTTCCCCGTCAAACGAAGCGACAACGATGCCGGACGAATCAAGAAAGTTCCAAAGAATTCAATCACGAAGATCAACAGTGAAATGGGAACCAGCCACAAAGGCAACTTTGGACCAAACAAATGGGTCACAAAACCAAATCCTTGGCGTTGAAACCCAACAACTGTAAAGAAAACCAATACGCTCACTGCCAACGCGACGTTGTTGGACATGTTGATCGACGGTGAGGTTGCATTCGGAAGCAAACCAAGCAAGTTGTTGGACAAAATGTACAAGAAGAGTCCACCAAAGAACCAGAAGAACACCTTCGTATTCTTTCTCCCTACAATATCGTCTGATAAATCTCGAATGAACCCAACGTACAGTTCAAACAAGTTTCGCATCGACAAGCCTTCATCAGCGTAAAATCGACTCACGCCTTCTTTACTCGTTGTCTTTCCAAGACCAGCTCGTGCCACCAACGCCAATGCGATCAATGTGAAGCATACGATCCAAGATGAAAAGACCACTTCCGCATCTACACCTGTCGCACCTGATCCCAAGAAACTAACCAGCGCCTTTTTCTGTTCGGGCATAACAGCTTCAAACCAATAGCTGTATCCTGTGCTTTCTGAACTCATTGGATTAGTCCTTTCTATCGATAAAGTGAGAAAATAACACCGTCCCGATGAGCGTACACACGGTCAGGCTATTGCCTATTAACACGGGTACCCCCCCAAACGCAAATAAAATCAGAATAATAGCCACGAGAAATGCGAATAATCGGATGCTGGATAAAAATGGGGACGATCCACTCGATTCTTCTGCTCCACAGGCTTTTACAAAGGTCGAAACAGAGGCTGAAAGCCAGTAGAGATTGATCCCAAACACACAGATCGTGATCCCTATCTGAAAAGTCATATTGAGATCCACCCACCACAAACTGCCAAGTACGATCAAACACCCCAGTATGGAATAGACTTTGAGCACACGTGCGATCATTCTGACTCACCGTCTTTTGTAGAACGTATCAACCCAATGCAACCAAAAGTAAACCCAACACACAACCCTGCACACAACCCAATCGGAGCGCTGGCAAAACGCTCATCGACCAACCAACCCAACATCATGCCACCCAAAAAAGACCCAATGAACTGAGCAGACTTTGCAATCCCCAGTGCAATTTTCTTGGCTGCTTTCGAATGGCGCATCACTGTACCCTATTTATACTGCGAACAATTCTTCAACAGTCTCGATGACTCCATCAATGACCGTCTGAATATCTTCATCACTGAGGGCATTGGAAAGGAATACGGCTTCATATTGTGATGGTGGAAAGTACACCCCTTTCTCAAGCATTTTTCGATGAAATGCACCAAACAGTTCAAAGTTGCACTCTTTGACCTCATCAAAGTTTTGTGGGGCCTCTGGACGGAAGAACAAAGTAAACATGGATCCAACGCGTGCAAAAGACACCGGATACTCAGCCACCAGCGTCTGTAAACCCAACTCTATTCTTTCGGCTTTGCCTTCGAGTTCACGGTACACATTCTCTGTCAATAAGGACAATGTGGCCCTTCCTGCAGCAACAGCAAGTGGATTTCCAGACAGTGTTCCCGCTTGATACACCGCACCCAGTGGACTCAAACATTCCATTATTTCTCGTCGTCCACCAAAAGCAGCCAGCGGTAAGCCACCCCCAACTATTTTTCCAAGGGTCACCAAATCTGCATCGATGTTGAGTCGTTGACAGGCTCCTCCCCTAGACAAACGAAATCCCGTCATCACTTCGTCTACAATCAACAACGTTCCGTGGGCTTTACACAAACTCGACAAGCCTTCTAGATAGCCTTCTGCTGGAACGATACACCCCATATTGCCAGGAACAGCTTCAAGAATGACGGCCGCCACATCATTGTTCTTCAAATGGTTTTCCACCACTGTCAGATCATTGAATGGTGCAGTGCGGGTCAACTCAGACACGCCACTTGGAATCCCTGCTGAACCGGGTTTTGCAAACGTCGCCACACCAGAACCTGCTTCTACCAAAACGCTGTCGTGCGCTCCATGATAGCATCCGTCGATTTTTACGATGATGTCTCGTTGTGTATAGCCCCTTGCCAATCGGATTGCGTGCATGGTGGACTCTGTGCCAGAAGAACACAACCGAACCATATCCAACACTGGGTGTGCCCCACACAACTCTTCGGCAAACACAACTTCAGCCTTTGTCGGCGCCCCAAAAGACGTGCCCGTCATCGCAGTTTGATGAATCGCCTCCACGACCGTCGGATTCGCATGCCCAACAATCATTGGTCCCCAAGAGCCGATCAAGTCGATGTATCGATTGTTGTCTTCATCGATCATGTACGCACCGTGAGCAGAAACTATAAATGGTGGGGTTCCCTCAACCGCATTGAATGCTCGTACAGGAGAGTTTACCCCTCCCGGGATCACGTTTTGTGCTCTATCGAACCAATCTTGAGACTGCTGCTGTTTCATTCTACTCTCCATAACTTGTGTAGTGATTTGAGAGTCTATATCGCAGATTTGTCTACAGTTCTAGGTCAGCGTACTGCATTTCCCTGCAAGAATGTAAGAGGACACTGAGTTCAAGAAGAAATTCTAATTGGTTCAACCAACATGCTTTTGCGGTGACTCAACCCACCGTGTGTTTCTCAATGAACATTTTCCATGTATTCTACTTCAAATTGTGCCACTCTAAAGCCCAGTTCAGCCGCTTGATCTTGCTGCTCTGTCAACTGTTTCGCTTTTTGAAAGTGATAAACTGACATGTCCGGATCATCTTCGAGCAACAAGCGACCCAAAACCATGTGTGCCATACGAGCAGATTTGGGATATCCCAAAGCCTCTTGCCATACATCGATGGCTTCAGTATTCTTTCCTTCTGCTTCCAATGCCATTGCCAGTCGGATTCGCCAAGTAACAGATTCTTCTCTGTCGTGGCCATAATACAATGCCCACTCCCAATGTTTTATCGACTCTCTGGGTTGCTCTTCAAAAAGCAATGTGGCAAGTTGAGCGTGCACATCTGCTCGATACAAAAAGTCCTCTTCATCCAAGCATTTTTGCAACAATCCCTTTACCCAACCAATAGAATCTGATCTCAATGACGCAATCCGAGCAGCATTCCACAATGCCGTATGCTTACTCTCTCTCGACAACGCGTTGTCGGCTTTCCACAAAAATAGATTGACACCTTCTTCTAGTTGGTCTTGAACCACAAGATTGCGGGCTCTATGATCCAAATTTGGTGACCATGGACCATACCAAAAGCCGACAAAGGAGCCCACAAGGATTCCTGTTGTCAGCAAAAAGGATGACACTCGAAAAATGGTTTTCATGATACACGTCCAAAAATAATTTGTTCCATACTATACATTTTAATGAATTTGAACGTGTTTGAGTAGTCAAAACAGTGAGTTCTTAATTTTCACTGTCTGAACTTTCTGTTGTCTCACCTTCAGAAAGTACAGGATCAACAACTGTTTCTTCAACATTGTCTTCATTTGTACTTTCTTCTTCATCCTCTTCCAAAACTTTGGCAATACTGACGATCCGATCATTTTCAGGGACGCGCATAATGGTTACCCCTTTGGTGTTTCGACTTTGATCTCGAATGTTGAGTACTGGCACCTTGATGATCAATCCATTTTCAGAAATCAACATGATTTTGTCAGTATTTTCGACGATTAACGAACCCACAATCGCGCCGTTTCTCTCGCCAGTTCGAATATCAATGATCCCTGAACCACCGCGGTTTTGTTGGCGATATTCCGACAGTGGAGAGCGTTTCCCATAGCCATTTTCGGTGATGGTCAACAAACGTTTATCTTCAATGTCTGTTGGAACTTCAACCATTGATGCAATGGTATCTCCTTCATTCAATGAAATTCCTTTCACACCACGTGTACTTCGTCCCATTCTTCGAACATCTGTACCTTTGAAGTGAATGGACTTTCCTTGAGTGGTGTTCATCAAAATGCTCGAACTTTCACCTGATATCAATACGTTGACCAAATGATCACCGTCGGCACAACTGTATGCACGGAGTCCATTTTTGCGCACGTTTTGATATTCAGTCAACGCAGTTCGTTTCACCAAACCTTTAAACGAACAGAACACCAAATCTTGAGACTCATCATCAAATGATGACACACTCAATACGGATGCCACTTTGTCATCCGGATCGATTGGAATCAAGTTGATAATTGGAGTTCCTGCAGCATTTCGCGAAGTTTCTGGCACCCTAAATACTGGAAGTTTGAATACAATTCCTTTTGCGGTGAAAATCAACAAATTGCTTCGAGTATTGGCGAGAAAGATGTCTTTTGCTGCATCTTCTTTCTTGGCCTTGACGCCTCGCTTGCCCTTTCCTCCTCGACGCTGTTCTTGGAATTCATCATTGGACATTCGTTTGATGTATCCACGTACTGACAAAGTGATGACTTGCTCTTCTTCCTCGATCAAATCCAAAATAGAAATGTCTTCTACAGCATTCTGAATACGAGTGCGACGCGGATCGGCAAAACGATCTCGAACTTCTATCAACTCTTCTTTAATCACTTCCATCAAACGTGTTTCGGATGCCAAAATGGCTTTCAACTCTTCCGTTAGAGCCAGTAATTCTTGCTGTTCTGCCACAATCTTGTTGCGCTCGAGCCCTGTCAATCGCTGCAATCGCATATCCAGAATTGCTTGGGCTTGTATTTCACTCAAGCCAAAGGATTCCATTAAGCGAGGGCGGGCTTCATTTCCATCTTTTGATGAGCGGACAATTCGAATGACCTCGTCAATGTTGTCCAGAGCTATCAGATAGCCTTCCAATAGGTGTAAACGAGCGAGGGCTTTTCGAAGATCGAACTGACAACGACGCATGGTCACATCTCTACGGTGAGAGATGTACTTGCCCAAAATATCTTTCAGTCCCAACGTCATTGGACGATTGTTCACAATGGCCAGCATGTTGATGCCAAACGTATTTTGCAACGGTGTACTCTTGTACAAATGATTGAGCACAACCTCTTTGACAACGTCCCGTCGAAGTTCGACCACAACACGCATCCCTTTGCGATCACTCTCATCTCGTAAGGCAGTGATCCCATCCACTTTCTTCTCTTTTACAAGTTTGGCAATATCTTCTACCAGTCGAGATTTATTCACCTGGAACGGCAATTCGTCAATGACGATGGCCCACTTTCCATTTTTCATCTCTTCAAAGTGTACATTTCCACGCATGACCACTTTGCCACGCCCGGTTTCATACGCTTTGACAATTCCAGCTTTACCGTGAATGTGACCAGCAGTTGGAAAGTCTGGTCCCGGAATAATCTCCATCAACTCTGTCAAAGCAATCTCGGGGTTTTCAATCATCGCCACACAACCGTCAATGACTTCACCCAAATTGTGAGGAGGGATTTTGGTTGCCATCCCAACAGCAATACCGTCCGATCCGTTGACCAACAAGTTTGGATATGCCGCTGGAAGAACGATGGGCTCTTCGACACTTCCATCAAAGTTGGGGGTAAAATCTACAGTGTCCTTGTCGATATCTTTGAGCAACAGTTCGGCGACCTTCTGCATCTTACACTCAGTGTATCGGTAGGCTGCAGCTGGGTCACCGTCGACAGAACCAAAGTTTCCTTGACCGTTGACGAGGGGTACACGCATATTCCAAGGTTGGGCCATCCGCACCAAAGCATCGTATACAGCAGAGTCACCGTGAGGGTGATACTTTTTCAAGACCTCACCGACAACCCCTGCACATTTTGAAAAACGACGATTGGATAGATTGCCTTCGCGAAACATTGCATACAAAATTCGACGATGCACTGGTTTCAGACCATCTCGGACGTCGGGGAGAGCACGACCAATAATGACGGACATCGAGTAATCTAGATAGGAAACGCGCATTTCATCTTGAATGTCAATTTCCAATAAATTTTTTGCAATCTCTGGCATGAATATTTCTCCGTTGAGTATCGTTGGAATAGGGAAAATTCCGATGTAAGATGTTATGTCACATCTATAGACAGTATAACCGATCTGAACGAAGATATCGACCTTTTTCCTCACAATATGGTCAATTTATGACCACAGGAGAGACTTTATGTTTTTATTTCTAAGTAATTTTGTTTTTGCCAGTCCAGAATCTCCATATGAACAGGGAATTCAGCTGATGACCGATAAAAAATTCTCAGAGGCAGTGACCGCTTTTGAGCAATGCATTGAAAAAAAACCTGAACAAACAGAATGCCACTGGGAAATTGGATGGGCGCATTGGATGCTTTCTGATTGGGATTCGGTGGTCAAACATTGGTCCGTTGTCGAAAAAACTCAACCAGACTTTCCAAAACTGTCTGGATATTTGTCGCAGGCCAAAGACAATCAAAAATTGCAACAGATCATGAGCGAAAGTCAACAAAATGCCCCGGCAACTTTTGCAAGCGCCGTTCCACAAGGCGCCACTCTTCGGATTCGTTCTGTGGGTGACATGATGATTGGTACCAATTTCCCCGCCGGATATCTACCAAAAAACAATGGTGCAGACTCTTTTAACAACGTCAAAGCCGAACTGGCAGATGCTGATATTACCTTTGGCAACCTAGAAGGTCCTCTCTGTGATGGCACCGCCCCCTCTCAAAAATGTGTCAATTCATCGCCTGGCAAATGCTACGCATTTCGCTCTCCTGCATCGTATGCTCAGCATTACAAAGACGCCGGTTTTGACCTGTTGAGCACGGCCAACAACCATGCCAACGACTTTGGCAGCGCTTGTCGATTGGAAACAGAATCTTTGTTGGACAATTTGGATATCGCCCACTCTGGTCGCCCCGGTGACATTGCTTCAATTGAAGTGAACGGTTTTAAAGTTTCAATGATTGCATTTTACACCAGTCGATCCTCCCATTACCTCAACGACCACGACACCGCCAAGAAACTGGTTGCCTCCCAAGCCGCAACACACGATATCGTAATCGTCTCTTTCCACGGTGGTGCAGAAGGCTCAAAGGCCCTTCATGTCCCATATGGGTCCGAAACTTTCTATGGAGAAAACAGAGGAGACCTAAGAAAGTTCACCCACGACGTCATCGATTCTGGAGCAGACTTGGTCATTGGACACGGTCCACATGTTTTACGTGGGATGGAAGTGTACAACAATAAACTCATCGCCTACTCTCTTGGAAACTTTGCTACGTATGGCCGTTTCAACATATCCGGATACGCTGGCATGGGGGTCATTCTGGAAACTACGTTGGACTCCGAAGGCAACTTTGTCGCTGGAGAAATTATCTCGACCAAACAAAGTGGGCGTGGTGTTCCAACATTGGATAAAGAGAACAAAGCCGTTGATCTGATACGAACACTGTCCAATGAAGACTTTCCAAATACGGCAATAAAAATTGCGGTCGATGGACAAATCAGACCTTGACACTCCAATTCCTGTACCTACACTGACAAATGACTGAGAGTACCGTCGGTACACTCGAACCTTACTTTCATTTCATTCTTTGTAGGAGATTGACCATGAGTGAACAAACCCCCGATATTATTGACGTTGTAGATACAACCGATAAAGAGCAACACAGTTTTCAAGCAGATGCACAACAGATTTTGAAACTGGTTACCCACTCCATTTATTCAGATCGAGAGATTTTTCTGCGAGAGCTTCTGTCCAACTCAAGCGACGCACTCGATAAATCACGTTTCATTGGGTTGTCTGAAGGAAACTTTCGTACAGTAGATGAACCGGGCATCCGCATTTCTTTCAACGATGAAGCCAAAACAATCACCATTGAGGATGACGGTATTGGTATGAGTCGCGACGAAGTCATCGAAAACCTTGGTACCATCGCACAATCTGGTACAAAAAAGTTTGCTGAAGGACTGGAAAATGCAGGGAAATTGGAAAGTTTGATTGGTCAGTTTGGTGTTGGGTTCTACTCGGCCTTTATGATTGCTGACAAAGTTGTTGTCGACACGCTGTCTATCAAAGCAGATGAAGCAGCCGTTCGATGGGAATCCGATGGCAGTACTGGATACAGTCTTGGAGAATCAGACAAAAGTACCCGTGGAACACGCATCATTCTGTTCGTCCGTGAAGACGCGCATGAATTTGTTGATCAATCCCGCTTAGAAAGCATCGCCAAAAAGCACTCCAGTTTTGTGCAATGGCCAATCCACATGGGAGAAGAGCAACTCAATGAAAAACAAGCTCTGTGGACCCGTGACCCCAGTGATGTCACCGATGAAGAATACAACGAGTTCTACAAGCATTTGACCAAAGATTACCAAGAACCACTCGCCCACATGCATTTCAGCATGGAAGGAAGCGTTTCCTTCACCGCCGTGCTGTTCATTCCGCAGCGACACAGCCTAAATTTGGACAACATGAACTACAAAGTTGACCTGCGCCTATTCCAAAAGCGCGTTCAAGTACTGGAGCATGCCAATGATTTATTGCCCTCTTACTTGCGATTTGTCTGTGGAGTGGTGGACTCTCCAGATGTAGAACTCAACGTGTCTCGTGAAATCTTGCAAAAAACAAAAGTCGTCGAGCGCATCAAAAAACAACTCACCAAGAAAGTTCTAGAAATGTTGAAGAAAATGGCCCAAGATGAGCCAGAAAAGTACACAACTTTTTGGAACGACATGGGCATCATTCTCAAAGGCGGAATTCCCGAAGATCAGAAGCAAAAAGACAAACTTGTTGACCTGTTCCGCTGTAAAACCACCAACAGCAATGGGGAACTTCGCTCTCTCGCAGAGATGCAAGCAGACCTCAAAGAAGGACAAGATGCCCTGTGGTATTTGAGCAATGCAAGCAACCCAGACCAAATTGGCAATCTCCCCATTTTGGAAGGGTTCAAAAAACGCGACTGGGAAGTCATGCTGTTGACCGATGCCGTTGATGAATGGGTGACCATGACAGTTCAAGATTACAAAGAAACACCGCTCAAAAATGTGTCTCAAGGTGATTTTGAGGACGAGGAAGATGAAGAGACCAAGGAAGCCAAAGACAAGGCTCAACCACTCGTCGAATGGCTTGGTGAATTACTCGAAGATGACGTGGCAGAAGTGCGACTCTCCAATCGCTTAACAGACTCTCCAAGTGTCTTGGTTGATGCTGATGGTGGAATGAGTTCAAACTTCCAAAACATCATGAAAGCGTTGAATCCAGGTCAGGCTGTTCCAGATACCAAGCGCGTATTGGAAATCAATCCGTCTCACCCATTGGTTCAAACATTGTCGAATTTGAATGAACAAGGTGCTACAGACATCGAGCCTTTTGCACGCTTGTTGCTCGACCATGCAACGATTGCTGAAGGTCAACTCAAAGACCCTCAGGGATTTGCAAAACGCCTTCAGGGCTTAATGTCAAAGGCAGCAAATGCATTGTAAGCGTTGTTAACACAGTACAATGATACAAAGCCCATACTGAGTATGGGCTTTTTTGTATTGTCCCTATCCTTTCAGCCACGATTTTTAATAACGATTCTGTACGATGCACAGTATGGATTAGAGTTGCCAAAAAAACTCGATGCTGTGTTGGACTCTTTGGACGGGAAGCCCCGTTAACGTACGCGTCAGATCTGGTTGGTAGGCAAAGACTTTGTTGCTGGTCCGAAGTCCCATGACTCGATCTTGTGAAACCTTGAGTGTCAGATACCCATCCAGTCCAAGCAATCCCGCTGGATCAATCAAGTACAAATCGTCTCGAAACGCATCGGTCGTAAATACACAGGCGAAACCCGCTCTACCAACCACATCCCAGTTCACTTTGCCTTTGCCATAGCGGTGCGGAATCCGCCACCCCGGAGCAGCCCACAAGCCATGATTGAGTTTCACCCACGCTTGCTCGTCTCGCGTATCCGTATTGCCATAGTGAACCGGCACACTGATAAACCCGCCCATATTGATATTGATCAACTGTGTGAGTCTAGACTCGATCGAGAGTGTCCCACCCAATCCACCATCGCTTTGGACTACGCCAGCATACAATCTGTTTTGGGGCTCAAGTGCCAACCGCACCGCCTGAGCTTCACCAGAAAAAGCGAATGCCCCACTTAACACCACACACAAACGCTTCATTGCGCACCTTTCGCAAGTAAATAATTGCCAACGCTGTACAAAGCTTGGAGATCGTGCACTTCTCCTTTTATTTTCGGAACCCTTTCCAAACGTTGGTGGGCTTGTAAATCTTGTTGAACAGTATCGATCAAACTCTCTTCGTACTCTTGTAGCATCAACAATCGATTGTGTGCACTTCGAATGCGTGCCATCATACGATTGACGGTGTCGGCTGGCAAATCTTCACTGTTTGCCGCACAAGCCTTATTGAGCAACTCAGAATCCTGTGTAGAGACCTGCATTGCTGTATGACACTGATTGGCAATCACCGACAGCAAAGGCATCTTTCGAGTTTTAAGCTGATCAATAAAGAACCGTGCAACTTCAACGGCGGGTTCCGTTGGAGACAGCACAATCAAAAATCCAGTTCGTGGATCTCGAAACAAGGCTTCCACCGCTTGGTGTCGCTCTTGAAAGCCTTCATACAGTTCTTTGAAGTGCTGAAAGAATACTGCAATATCTTCTAAGAAATCTTTCCCAAAGATGTGGCCAAGCAACCCAAATATTTTGGACGACGTGCTGGAAATAAGCCGTCGCAGCATTCCCTTGTCTTTGCTGTCTGCCAAGAACCATTGCATGATTCTCTTATCCACGAACTGCGCCATCCGACCAGGTGACTCCAAGAAGTCCAATGCATTTTTAACTGGAGGCGTGTCCAAAATTACCAAGTCGTATCCACCCGAATGAATCACATCATAGAGTTTTTCCGTAGCCATGTACTCTTGGTTTCCAACAATCGTATCGGCGATGCTTTGATAAATGTTGTTGTCATAGATTGCTTGTTTGGTTGCCTCATCTTCAGCTACACGATCAATGAGTTCGTGAAAAGCATGCTTGCCATCCAACATCATCGCCCATAGTTCCCCTTCTGTACTACCCAATGACGAAAGATCAATCTGGGTTTCTTCATTGCCGAACTCATGCAGCCCCAAAGAGTTGGCCAACCTTTTTGCTGGATCAATGGTTAGCACCAAGACTTTACGCCCCGTCATAGCAGCGTGTACACCCATGGTGGCTGCCATCGAAGTCTTTCCCACTCCACCAGCACCCACACAGATCAAAAGACGCTTCGAAGACAACAAATCTTTGATGGATGGTGCACTCATGACTGCTCCATTCGAAACTGACGAGTGAAGATCGTCGACATCTGCTGTACAACCTTGGGGGTTCCACCACCGAATCCACCCAACAATCCCAGTTTGGGCAACGACAACACATTGTATCCCAACTCAACATTCAAGCGGTCAATCGACCGGGCACTGGCTTCTTCTAATTCCTTGTCCCAGATGGCGGAGTCAATCATGCTGTCCACCTGTGGTGCGTCTTCAAAGGACTCTTCGGACAGTCGATGCAACAATGTCTGCTCTGCATCATTCAAACTCGGAACGGAGACACGATTGATCACCACCCCTAAGTTTTGTAATTGTGGAACATCTTTTCTAATCTTCTCAGCAAACTCGAGTGTTTCGTTGACGACCATTTCTTCTGGCAAGGCACACAACAACACTGTTGCTCTTGGGTGTCCGAATACACTGAGGATTTGTTTGGCACGTTCATATATGGGACCAGAACGCATCAAGTCAATCGCAGTTCCGGGCACTCGTAGAATCCCAAGTGCATGGCCACTGGCTGGTAAATCGACAATCACTTGATCATACTGCTCAAGCAAATCGGCAATCTTTGACAAGATGACGATCTCTCTGGCGCCGGGAGTTGCATTGAGAAAGAGCATCGCCACTCGATTCTTCAAAATCAACTGAACAATGGTTTTTACACGCACGGTATTCAGCAGCCAATCCTCCAGCGCCTTCATCCACATGATGTTGCACCCAAACAAATTGGGCTCCAATTCACGTGGGTGGTATTGAATATCGCGACCAAAGATTGCGGGAAATGACGGGTGAAAATTGTCTACTTCCACCAACAGAACTTTCTTGCCTGCCTGAGCGGCCGATTTACCGAGAGCGGCCGAGACACAGGTCTTGCCGACGCCTCCTTTGCCAGAGACGAAAACCAAGCGACTGTGAATGATATCTCGTACTTTCATGAACCCTCAATCAGTGGACCTGTCTATTGACAATCCCAAACAACCAACTTGTATCACATACAGGGTGAAGTTCCAACTGACCATCAACGTTCACAACAAGGCAGATTAGATATCCAAGTTTTTCACAGACAATGCATTGCTTTGAATGAATTCACGTCGCGCTTGAACAGCATCTCCCATCAACGTGGTAAAGAGTTGATCGCTGTGTCCTAAATCATCCACTGTAACTTGCATCAACGTTCGGTTTTCTGGATTCATGGTCGTTTCCCAAAGTTGATCGGGATTCATCTCCCCCAACCCTTTGTATCGCTGAATGTCGTATCCTTTTCGCGCTCTTGCCAGACTGGTTGCAAACAGAGCACTCCAACCATGTACTGACTTGCCATACACACTGCTCGGCAACGGCAACAGTACAGCCAGTTGTTCAATACATTCACTCAACGCTTCGTTGTCTTCATTGAGTGCTCGTAAGCGAATGTACTTTTCTTCACCACTCTGCAAGACACGAAGGTTGAAAAACCCTCCAGAAACCTCTTTGCCAATCACGTGCATGTGGGGATAAGATTGTTCAAGGGCATGTAAAAATCGATTCACAACCGGTTGTGCAGTTTCAGCAGACGACAAATCTACTGTGTGGCCTCCTGAACTCAACCACAAGTCCCAAATTTCAGGCTTACTGCGCGAAGCCAGCATTTTCAATCGACGTTCGTATCGCTCAATCAAAGCAAATGCTTCTTTTAAGCTTTCCCCTTCAATCGTAGAACCATCTGGGCGTGTGACAACACAGTCTTTGAGGGACTGCTCCATCAAAAAGTCTTCAAGGGCCTTTTCATCTTTGATGTATCGAGATTTCTTCCCTTTCTTTACTCGGTACAAAGGTGGTTGAGCGATGTACAAGTGGTTGTTGAGAACCAAATCTGGCATCTGACGGAAGAAGAACGTCAACAGCAACGTACGAATGTGAGAACCATCCACGTCGGCATCGGTCATGATGATAATACGGTGATATCGAAGCTTACTGACATCAAAATCTGTTCCGATACCCGCACCCAATGCGGATATCATCGTCAAGATTTCTTGATTTCCAAGCATTCTATCCAAACGGGCTTTCTCAACGTTGAGAATCTTTCCTCGAAGTGGCAAAATCGCTTGGTATTTTCGATCTCGACCTTGTTTTGCCGAACCACCCGCAGAATCTCCCTCCACAAGGTAGAGTTCGCAAAGTTCTGGGTTCTTTTCTTGGCAGTCAGCCAACTTACCTGGGAGTTCTCCCCCTTCCAAAGAATTCTTTCGACGTGCTAAGTCTCGAGCCTTTCTAGCAGCTTCACGTGCCCTTGCAGCGTCGACGGCTTTACCAACAACGGTTTTGGAGAATGTTGGATTTTCTGCAATGTACTGACTCAACGCTTCGCCAACAACTGTCTCTACGGCACCTTTGACTTCGGAGTTTCCAAGTTTTCCTTTGGTCTGGCCTTCGAACTGAGGTTCTACAACCCGTACAGAAACGATACAACACAACCCCTCTCGAATGTCGTCCCCACTCAGGCTGTCGAGTTTCTTCGACATCTTTGTACCAGACAAATAATTGTTGATGCTTCGAGTCAAAGCCGCTTTAAATCCGGAAACGTGCGTTCCACCATCGATGGTGTTGATGTTGTTTACAAAAGAAATGATCGTGCTGCTGTACGATGTGGTCCACTGCATGGCGACGTCAACCTCAACGTCTTTGTGCTTGCCTGTCATGTATACAACATCATCATGCAACGTACTTTTCGACTGATTCAAAAACTCAATGTACGAACGAATTCCACCTTCGTACTCGTATTCTGCTTCCCAGTCGACACGCTCGTCTCTGAAAATGATTTTCAATCCGGGATTCAAGAACGCCAATTCTTGCAGGCGTCGAGCCAAGACATCTTTTGAAAAAATAATTGTTTCTTTAAAAATGTCTGCATCTGGAAAAAACTGTACGAAAGTTCCCCGTTGTTCGGTGTCTCCCAACTCTTGCAAATCATGAAGTTTCTTTCCTCTTGAGTATCTCTGAGAGTACTTCTTTCCATTTCTCCAAATGATGACCTGTAACCACTCGGACAATGCATTGACACAAGAGACCCCTACCCCGTGAAGACCACCGGATACTTTATAGTTGTCCTTGTTGAACTTCCCACCGGCGTGCAGTGTTGTCAAAACAAGTTCCGCGGCTGGAATCTTTTGTTTGGGATGAATATCGGTTGGGATCCCTCGGCCATTATCAGTAACAGAACAAGAACCATCTTCATGAATTCGAACCAAGATTTCTGTACAATGACCAGCCAAGGCTTCGTCAATAGAGTTGTCCACGACCTCGTATACCAAATGGTGCAAGCCTTGAGCAGCTGTAGAGCCAATGTACATGGCAGGTCGCATACGAACAGCTTCAAGCCCTTCCAATACATCAATGTTTTCAGCATTGTAATCAGAGTTGCTTTCAATAACTTCGGTTTCTTCAGTGGATACAGTTTCTTCTGTTGCTTCTGTTGAAGCCATTTCTTCTGGTTTTTGAGTCACGGGGGAACACTCCTAGAGTAAGGGACTAACACAAGACAATATAACAGATTCAGGCTTTCAGTGCGATACTTATATAAATTTTGGACAAATTATGTCCGCAATACAAATCATTTAAATCAAAAAACTATTTTTGTTCAGGTGTTACTTGGCCATTTTCAATATAAAACCGAGCGATTCTTTCTCGTGGCAGGTCAGTTAAAAAATTAGGCTGAGTCGTGGTCATCCACACTTGCCCTTCCCTTTCAGCCAGCAACTGAACCAGTTTTTTGCGTCGCGCCAAGTCCAATTCAGAGCTCAAGTCATCCATGAGAAACAATGGACTTTCTCCTCTCAATTTTGCAGCCTCTAACTCGGCAAGTTTCAAGGCTACAATGATGGAACGCGTTTGTCCTTGTGAAGCGAAGCGACGAGCTGTCATTCCATTGAGCAAAATTTCCAAATCATCCCGGTGTGGTCCAACCAAAATCTGACGACGTCTAACTTCGTCTCCGGTTTGATTGCTTAGCTCATGCTCAAACTTCTTGGTCCCCGATGACAATGGCCCTGCCCCAACTCCTTGTATCGACAATGCTACATTTTCATTTCCCACCAACTGCTGATGCATTTTTTGAAAAGGCATTCGAAGTTCGTCTAAGATTTTCAACCGACCTGCAATGACTTCTCCACCGTACTTTTTGAGTTGCAGATTCCACGGCAGTAACTCCGCTTCCGTTAACGTTTCCTTTTTGAGAAGCTCACGCTTTTGTTTCAGCACTTGAATGTAATTCTGCACTGTCAGTAAATATCCAGGATCAGCGATGAATCGTGCTCGATCTAGAAATTTACGTCGGACTTCTGGGGCTCCTCTAATGATGTCGATTTGTTCTGGACAAAACAAAATGGAGCGCAGGCAATGAAACCACTGTGTTAAATCGGTGATCTTCTTGCCGTCAACTTGTAACAGTCGGCCTTTCTCTCTGTGATAGCCCCACATCATTCGCTGAGTTCCAATTGGGGACAAGACTTGCGCATCGACAAAAGCCGTCGACGAACCGCTTTGAATGACGTTTGATATTGAGTGGTCACGAAAACTTTTCAGTGAACTCAACACATCTACAGCTTCCAAAATGGATGTCTTTCCGGCACCATTTGGACCATGCAATACAATGAACTGCCTATCTGTTTGCAGTGTTGCCTGTTTGATGTTGCGAAAGTTTCGCAGTGTAATCGATTGAACTCTCAGAAGACCTACCTAAATCAGTTGAATCGCATCGGCATAATGACATATTCGCAATCGGCTCGACCGGGAACTCTGACAATGCACGCTTCGTCACGTGTTTTGCCCAGGTGAAAGATGACCAACTCTGATTCGAGTGCTTTTAAAATATCCTGTACGTATTGACACTTGAAGGCAATTTCCACAGGAGAACCCTCGTAGTCGATCTCCAGATGGTCTTCAAAGATTCGTTTACTGCTCTGAGACAGTGAGAATACCACTTCTTGATCTGTGAAACTCATATTCAACGAAGCGTTGTCTTTGTTGATGGCGATGGTACGGACACGATCACAAATCGCGTTTGTATCAGTTCGATTCAAGGTCGCAATATTGGAAACACTTCGATACAAATTGTCGAGTGTCTTTTTGTAGGGTGGAAAAATACCACCAAGCATATTCCCGATCAACAACATATTGTCACTTTGTAAGGTGAAACCATTGTCTCCAAAACTCAGTGTACAGTGCTCACCGTCGCCTGAACAGCGTTTAATTTCGGCTACAGCTTTTGGGGACAAGAGTTTCTTGTTCAACTCAGGATCGACACCGATGACTTCACTGCTCAACACTTTCACTTCAGACCACGACATTCGATTGGCGTCAGTACTGACAAAACGCAATCTTTGTTCATCTTGATTGAAATCCACATGCATTCCGTTGAAGTTTTGACGTTTTCCAATCGAGAATTCACTTTCGCCAATCATTCTTTTCAGGTCTGCTGGATTTAAAGTCAACGTTAAGTCACTTGTAAAATCTTGAACTGGTGGAAAGTCTGTAGCGGCTCGACATTCATCAATGGTTACATCTGTTCGACCATTTTGAATCACCATTGGTCCTGTCATACTGTCTTCAACAGAAATGGTACAGGTTTCATGGCCCAACACTTTGACAATGTTGAAAAGACGAGCGAATTTTACACAAATGGAGCCTGGCTGTTCCACTTGAATACAGTCATCCATGTGTGTGATCAAACTAAGTCCTTCCCCACTAGCACCAGACGCTGTCACAGTAATTCTATTGTCTGCTACATCAATCTTGACGTGATTGAGGATTGGCCCTTTGATTTCTTTACTCGCTTGTCCTGAAACAATGCTTTGAACTCGTTGTAAGATGGTGGAGAGATCTTTTCTATTGATGATGAACTTCACGGGGACTCCCTATGACAACAAAAAATTTAGTATTGTATATTTTAGTAGTAATTAGTAGTGTGCTGTGGATAAGTTGATAACTCTTACAACTCTCTATTTTAGGAGGGTGTATGTAGTAACACCCTGTGGATAACTTGTGGATAACTTGTTGATAACTTGTGGATAACTTTTGATATGAGATTTTTATCCACTTGTCCACAACTTTATCCACAACTTATCAACAGGAAAACATAGACTTATCCACAACTTATCCACAGGCATTTTGGTGATCCTCAGCGTAATATTGATAGGGATCATCCAATTTTGGATCTTTAGATCCCAAATTGTGATCCCTCACCACAGTTTAATCAATAATTTCTCCCAACCAAATACTTTTCGGTCATAAAATGTCCATTATTATCTGATTTGTTGATATTATCGAATTTCCAAATCGCGTTTGATCAAATCAATAGTTTGCTTGAGTGAAGCATCGGTGGACAGTTTTGTTTTGATTTTGGAATGGCCATGAATGACGGTACTGTGATCTCGACCATTCAGCGCAGCCCCAATTTGGGAGGATGACAATTGACTATACTCTTTAAGAATGTACATGGCGACTTGTCTGGGAAGACTAAATCTGGCTTTTCTAGAGCGTCCCAAGAGTTGACTCTTCTCTATATTGAATGTGCTGCTAATGCTACCGATGACAGTGTCAGGTGTGAGCATTGGGGTTTCTTTTTCTTGGAACATGTGGTGCAATTCTCGTTGCGCTAGAGCCAAAGAAATGCGTTCTTTCCGTAACTTTGCGTATCCCACAAGTTTGTTGAGACAGCCTTCTACTTCTCTTACGTTGCCCTGTGCGCGTTCAGCAATGTATTGAGCAACATCTGTTGGAATATAGGCTTCCATTTCTTCTGATTTTTGGGCGATGATGGCGAGGACTGTCTCCATATTTGGCGGTTGCAAGTCGGCAATCATCCCACTTTGAAACCTTGAACTCAGTCGTTCCATCAGTCCTTCAATGTCTCTCGGTAGAACATCAGAAGTAAAGACGATTTGATGACCTTGGTTCTTGAGATATTCGAAGGTGTGGAAGAGTTCAGCCTGCATTTGTTCTTTGTTGGAAAGAAATTGAATGTCGTCCATCAATAGGAGGCTGCAATTCTCTCTGTACTTGAGCTTAAATTCATTCATTCTCCGAGTGCGTAGATGGTAAATCATATCGTTGACAAAAGCTTCTGCAGTGATGTACAAGGGCGTGATGCTGTCGTCTTTTTGAGCGACTTCATTGGCTATGGAGAGCATTAAATGTGTTTTTCCCAACCCCGTTGAGCCATACATATACAATGGGTTGTATTGATCTTCACCCAAAGATTCGGCTACCGCCATGGCGGCTGCATGAGCGAAGGAATTACAGTTGCCCACAACAAAGTTGTCAAACGTTTTATCGGGGGGAATTCCATCCAATATTCGTCTGGGTTTGACGTGTACAAACGAAGCATTCTCTTTGTTTGTTTCTTTGTACGTGTTCTCCCCTTCCCCACTGTCTGACTGTCTATATTTGAACTCAATGTTGTGTCCACAAATGGCCATGAATAGATCCGAGAGGATCGGCCAGATGTGTTTTTCAACGTGTTGTGCGAAATAGTCATTGTTGGTTTCAAACAAAATCCAATCCTCACCCGAATCAATCAGTTTGAGCTTGACATCGTCCCCTTTCTGGATCCAAATCTCATATTTGTTGACCCCCAGTATCTCTTTGATCTCTTGTTGTAGGTCATTCCAAAGTTGTTCAAGATTCATGCTTCAGTTCCAATCGTATGCCCTTAGGGTTTTATTTCATAGTCCAGTTGATGAAGTTGTTCAAGTTGTCTCTTCTAACACTTGTTGCATCTGTGATCTTTACTATTGACGTGACATCAAATATCGGATAAGCCCATTATTCTAGAACAGCAGATCGCAATTTCTATAGAATTGGAGCTATTATGAAACGCACATATCAACCGAGTAATATCAAACGCAAGCGCTGCCACGGTTTCCGCGCACGTATGAGTACACCAGGTGGAAAGAATGTTTTGCGTCGACGTCGTTCTAAAGGACGTAAGCGCTTGGCATCAGACATTCGCACAAAATAATTGGCGTTGTATTCTCCAGTCAGTGGAGTGAAATCCATGGATGCGACTTGGGAAAAATCGTCAAGAATTCTGAAGTCTCGAGACTTTAGGTTGATTCAACGAAAAGGATCAAAGCTAAAGTCTCGAGATTTTCTTTTTATTTTTTTACCGCCCAAGAAAATGAGAGAACAAAACAAGCATCCTCGATTTGGGTTGGTTGTTAGCAAAAAAGTAGGCAATGCTGTATGTAGAAATTTGGTGAAGCGTCGGATTAGAGAGGCGTGTAGACGCAATAAGCATCAGCTCAAGCATCCTTTGAATGTTGTGATCATCGCTTTTTCTTGTGCTCTTCATAGGACGCAGACAGACGTAGATGACCAAGTGTCCACAATGTTTGAGAAACTAAATCACCGATTTCACTCAAAGCGTACAAGGACAGTTGGATGATTGGAAAACTGTTCATATGGACCATTCGTGGATATCAAAAGATGATTTCTAGATATACCCCTCCAAGTTGTCGCTATCACCCGTCGTGCAGTCAATATACGCTAGAGGCAATTCGTGTACATGGGGTTTTTAAGGGAACCATAATGGGGACATGGCGAATTTTGCGCTGCAATCCCTTCGGTGGATACGGATATGACCCAGTTCCACCTCAGATAAAGGAACAATCATGAACAGTTTAGAAAATCAGGATCACAAAAGTCGTTTACAGTTATTCTTTGTCTTGAGTATGGGGGCGTATTTCTTTTGGTTCTCACAACTTGAGCCACCTGTTCAACAGCCTGTTGTTGAGGTTGAGTCTGAAGAAGGCACCTCTACCGCGTCCAACGACAGTGTACAGGAAGAACCATCCGTTACAGTTGGTGAAAAAGACGGGGGAACAGATTCAGTAACTGTAGAAAAGGTCGCTTACCGCACACTGCCATACCAAGAAGGGGAGTTTCACTTTGATTTTACGTCCTCATATGGCGGGCCCCAGCACGTTGGCCTCAACGAATATACTGTGTTGCCAAGTATTGAATCTTGGTGGGGATGGATATTTTCGGGCATGTCTGACAGTTGGGTACCTTATGCCGATGGAACAGACGAGTTGAAACTGTTGACAGAGGCCGGTTCTTTATTGGTTGTCGGAGAAAGTGATTCTGTTTTTAAAGATGTGTTCGTCGTTGAACAACGGTCTGCCAACGAGTTTGTTTCTACAGGGCGTGTGAGTGGGATTGAAATTTTGCAGAAGTTTTCTTTCCCGAAAAATGACGTTGAAGGTATTGAACGGAATATTATCGATATTGAAATACAAATTTCCAATCAGCGTTCGGAAAAATTGTCAAACCTTTGGGTTGGGACGATGGACAAGATGGACGATTCATCTGCCTCAAGGTTTACCAATGCGTCTAGACCCCAATTTTATGCTGAAGAGGAACTTGTGGGAACCTTTGGTACAATGTTTTCCACATCGTTTCTAGAGCTCGAAGACTTAGAAGAACCCACAAAGTTTGATTCTTCTCCCGAATGGTTTGGAATCGGATCACGATATTTTCTATCAGCATTGTATCCCGTGAATTCTAAGGACTTGTCTTCTGTGTCCACATTCAAGTTTTCTGAGAACGAGTATGGGGTCATCTCTTATTTGAGTCAGCCACTTGATCCTGGTGCGACAAGAACGATTCAGTTGAAAGCCTTTGTTGGTCCAAAGCAAATTGATCAATTAGAGCAACTCGGAGAGTCTTGGACCGAGTCTGTCGAGTATGGGATTTTTGGATTTTTCTCTCGCGTGTTGCTGTTTCTGTTGAAAATTATTCAAGCCGGCTTCGTAAACTGGGGTGTTTCCATTCTTTTGTTGACGCTTGTTGTCAAAGTCATCTTTTTCCCTTTGACCCAAAAGGCGTTCTTGAGTGGCAAAAAGATGCAAGCACTTCAGCCCAAACTCAAAGAAATCAAGGAAAAGTACAAGGACAATGCTCAGTTGCAGGGTCAAGAGACCATGAAACTCTTTACAGAGCATCAAGTGAGTCCATTGGGTGGTTGTTTGCCAACTGTGATTCAAATCCCCGTGTGGTTTTCCTTGTACAATGTGATGTTGTACAGTGTGGAACTGTATGACTCAAGTTTCTTGTACCTTCAAGACTTAACCAGTGCTGATCCATATGGTGTATTGCCAATCATGTACTGTGTGTTGATGTTTATTCAACAGAGGATGATGCCAATGGGCAATATGGATCCAGCACAACAAAAAATGCTTAAATTGATGCCACTGATGTTTGGTATCTTTATGTTTACCTTTCCCAGTGGATTGGTATTGTACTTTTCAATGAACATTCTGCTGACCATCTTTCAACAGTGGTTGATCCGCGTTCAGTATGATGATTCGACATTGCTCCAGGAGGCAAAATGACAGTAGACAAAAGACGCGCAACGGCGGAGACCATTTCAGAGGCATTGGTACGCATTGCGGCAGAGTTAGAGATAGACGCAGGGGAATTGGACTATGAAATTGACGACGCTCAGTTTCTCAACGAAAATGGCCAAAAGATTGCACGACACGATGTTGAAGTGACCGCATGGAAAAAGGTTGTCAAAGCTGGCGTGAGTGAGATGACCGCTTGGCTCAGCGAGACATTTGAAGTGTTGGGTATAGAAGCGACAGTGGAAGTTCGAGAAGCAAATGGCACATTGCACTTCACGATTACATCTGAGCAAGGTGGACAAATTATCGGTCGTCGTGGTGCAACGTTGAAAAGCATTGAGAAATTGTTGAATGAGCATTCTGAAAAATCAGGCTATGACTGGAAGTATAGATTGCATGTCGCTGGTGGTGACGAACGAGAGCGTTCTGAGCGTTCCGACAGACGTCGAGATCGTTCAGACTCTAGAGACCGCAAAAGAAACGACCGACGTGGCAACAAGCGCGACGATGAAGGGTTGAAGAGATTGGCGAAGAAATTGGCATCTCGTGTGCTGGACAGTGGCGAGTCGTTGGTGATTGAAAAGGAACTCAATGGGTACCAACGTCGCATTGTACACATGACCATCAAAGACTTTGCAGGGGTGAACTCTGAGAGTTTTGATGCTGACGGTGTCAGAAAGATCCGCTTGGTCAAAGCCGAGCTGGAAGAAGCATCTTCAGAGTCCAGTTCTGAATCCTCTTCGGAATCGAGCTCATCTTCATCAGAGGACTGAGCCATCACCATTATTGCTGCCACAACCCCATTGGGGCGCTCTGGCGTAGCTATGGTGCGTTTGAGCGGAGAACGTGCATTTGAAATAGCACAAAAGATGGCTCCCAGAGTTCAAAAGTGGGAACATTCAAGGGCAGTGGTTGGGTACGTCGATAAGACCGATGGTACACCGTTGGATCAGGTTGTTTTGACATCGTTCAAGGCACCACGATCCTTTACCGGTGAGCATACTGTAGAGTTTTCCTGTCATGGGAACCCATTAATTGTGGATGCAATTGTTCAATTGGGGATTCACTATGGTGCTCGACTGGCTAGAGCCGGAGAGTTTACCAGACAAGCGGTACTCAACGGTAAAATGACCATGCTCAAAGCCGAGGCCCTCAACGAAGTCATTCACGCAGCTTCGTTGGAAGGGGTTTCCATTGCCCAAAGCGGCTTGTCTGGTGTCGTGGATGAGCGAGAGCGAACGTTGCGTGAACAGTTATCGGATATCGCCGCAGAATTAGAAGCCAAAATGGATTATCCACAAGAAGATTTATCCTTTGAATCCGATGAAGAGATCTGTGAAGTGTTGCGATCGATAGCGGTGAATTCTCGACGAGCAGCGGAGTCTTATAAACAGAATCGAATTCGACTTCATGGGGCGAAAGTTGCAATTTTGGGACCTGTCAATGCAGGCAAATCGTCCTTGTTCAATCATTTGGTTGGTTCAAAGAGAGCCATTGTCAGTTCACGGCCTGGGACTACACGAGACATTGTAGAGCGCAGAGTCTTGATGGACGGCATGGAGATTTGTTTTTTTGACACCGCAGGGGCTCGGTTCGACAGTGATGATCCCATTGAAAATGAAGGGATACAGATGGGGCTGGAGTTGGCACTCGAAGCAGATTTGTGTTTGTTGGTGACGGCTTTGAATCAAGAGTTGGGGGTTTCTGTTGCGCTTAAGGAACAATTGAGAGGCATACCGGTGTTGATGGTTGGTACCCACAAAGACTTGGTATCTGAGTTTGGTTATGATCTGGACTGTGTAGTATCAAATATTGATGGTAGTGGTGTTTTAGAACTTAAATCAAAAATACGAACAATGTTAGGATTTAATAAATCATCTGAATCACAGCACGTAGCTTTGAGTCAGCGACAACAATCTTTATTCTCATCAATTGCAGACCATGCAGATCAAGCGGCGGTGGCTTTGAGTGGATTCTTGGGACCTGCAGTTGCCACAGAAGAGATTACTTTGGCGCTTGAAGAATTGGCGACGTTGCGTGGAGATGATGCGCGTGAGCACGTCTTGGATCGATTGTTCTCAAAATTTTGCATTGGAAAATAACAAAACGACAAAACCAAGAGCGAATACAGCAACACCGAGGGGAATGAATATGAAAACACTGTATGTCATGGATCCAATAGAGTCACTGCACATTGATGGGGATTCAACCTATATGATGATGCTTGAAGCCAATCGTAGAGGTTGGCCAACCTTTTGGTGTACACCAAAGGACTTGTTTGCCGTTGGGGGGCGAGCGTTTGCGAAAGTACAGGCAGTTGTTGTCTCAAATGTTGAACCATTTTTTGTACAAGAAGAGCCCACGGACATGTGTCTGTCTGAGTTTGATGTTGTTTGGATGCGCAAAGATCCACCGTTTGACATGGATTATATTTTCAGTACCTACATGTTGGATTTGGTTCCCAAAAATACCTTGGTATTGAACGATCCGCGGTCTATTCGAAACTTCAATGAAAAAATGTACGCGCTACACTTTGCAGAATACTGTCCCGATACGTTGGTGACTAGAGAGCTTGTGCGTGCCAAGGAGTGGGCGAAGAATTATCCAACAGTGGTCATCAAACCCTGGGATGGAAACGGTGGACGTGGAGTATTGGTGACCTCTCACGACGATCCAAATTTTGGGTCGATGTTGGAGATACTCACGGAAAATCAAACGCAGTATATTCTGGTTCAAGAGTATTTGCCGGATATCCTGAAGGGAGACAAGCGCATCATTTTGATAGATGGAGAGCCTGTTGGTCAAATGTTGCGGGTTCCACAGAAGGGAGATCATCGTGGGAATATGCACGTTGGCGCACGGGTTGAACCTTGTGAACTAACGGAACGAGAACAAGAAATTTGTCGAGTCTTGGGACCTGAGTTGAGAAAACATGGCTTGCTATTTGTTGGAATTGACACCATTGGTGATAAAATGACAGAGATCAATGTGACCAGTCCCACTGGTATTCAAGAGATCAATCGTCTGATGGGGGTTCAATTGGAAGTCGTGTTGACCGATCAGATTGAAAAGATGTTCAACGCGCTGTCATAATTGTACGAGGGGTTGTATATGTGGGCATTGTTGCTGGGAATGAGTTTGGGATTGGCAGAGGACCCCCAGGTAGATGTGGAACTGTCCGATACGGTATCTGGTCGTCGGGTTCGTTCCATTGATTTACCAGATGGCAAGACCCAGTTGGTAGAGTATGAAGACGAGAAAACGGGTCAATATCCCAAGCGAATTTACGATGGGGCGCGATGGTTACAAATGTCAGTGGACTTTGTGTGGTCTTGCTGGGAGGTCATGAACCACCTGTATTTACGCGATTACAAGGGGTTGCATGGTGTGTTGGAAAAGGTCAAAAAACAATATCCCGACTCAGGAGTGGCACCAGTGGGTCGAGCCTTGATGTGGCAAGTGTTGATGTTGGAAAACTTCGATTTTAAATATGAAACCCAGTACAAAAATAGTTTTGAAATCGCCGTTCAAGATTTACAGAAAGCATCGGTACAAGCAGGAAATGATGCGTGGGAGAACTTTTTGATGGGAGCCATTTTGGGGGTGGATGCGATCCACGAACTCAGAAAAGAAGATTTTTTGGACGCCATCAATCAAGGCTATGAAGCCATGAAGTTTATTGAAATCGCCAAAAGCAAAGCCCAGTTCTTTGTGGATTCTCAGTTGGGGGACGGGCTGTGGTTGTATTGGCGCTCCCTGATCGCTTCAAATGTTCCTGGTGTGCCTATTTTTACGGATGAAAGGGCAAAGGGAATTGAGATGATGCAACTCGCTGAGCGTGAGTCTGTATTTTTGCGCCCAGCAGCGTCTCACGCATTGGTCTACACTTGGATTGAAGAACGAAAAATGAAGACGGCATTGATGACTGCGCAGCATTTGCAAAACTCCTATCCAAACAACGTGATCAATTTACAAGTATTGGGACGGGTCCAAATGTACCGAAAGCAGTACAAGCAGGCCGAAAAGAGTTTTCAACGGGTATTTCTGTTGTCGCCGAAGAATCAGCGTTCACATTTCTATTTGGCGCGTTTGTACATGCGTATGAAGGATTATCCAAAAGCAGAGTCCCATATCGACACGTATTTACAGTTTGATTTGTCAGCCTATCAAGAGGGCTATGCGCACTATTTCAAAGGCCACATCCACTATCGCCAAAAGCAATTTCGAAAAGCCAAGTCCGCCTATGACAAAGCTTGGCAAGTGAACAAAGTCAAAGGTTCGAAAGAGCGATCAGAACTGGCTGCCAAGAAAATGGTCCAGAAAAAATAAACGTCGTCTAGTAAAACCTTATTCCTTGGGTTCAGGCAGGGTAATCTCTTGGCCAATTTGCATTTTACTGGGGTCAATACCGTTTTGTTCGGCCAGCCATGTTCCCCAAGAAGAACGTCCGTATATTCGTTGGGCGATTGTGGAAAAATTGTCGCCTTTTTGAATGACATATGTGCGTGGAAAGGAGCTTGGATCAACATTTTTTGGCACAACAACAGTTTTCTTCACCTTTTGGGCAGGTGGTTTGACAGGTTGAGGTGTCGCTTTGACTTCAGGACATTCAACTGGTTCTGGGCAAACAATCGGTTCTGGGCACTCTTCACATTCTTCGCAGATGGTGCACTCTTCACATTCTTCACATTCTGGTTTGGCAAACACAATCAAAAATAGGATAGCACCAATCGATATTCCAGCAATATAAGCACAATATTGAGACCACTTTTTGAGTTCGTGTTGAAGTGTTTTGTTTTTCTGCTGATACTCTTGCAGTTGCTGTTGTAATTTTCGAAGGTCTTGTTCAGTAGACATGCTGTACTCAGGGAGGAGAAGGGGAGAGGGTGGAAATTTGTTCTTCCAATTGCATAACCAAATTTTCCAATTCCATCATAGACGATTCGATCTTCAACATTGGCAATGCTTCGTTTTCAGATGGGTTTACGAATCTAGATAGTTGAGAATACTTTGATTTGAGCGATGTGCTCAATGATTCAACCCGTTGCAATCTACTTTCATCAACGACCAATGTGGGCTCTCCCCGAGCCTGAGTCTCCAGTGCACCCCACAAAAGTACACACCAAAGAATCATACAGGAGCAGTACGGCTGTTTGACTTGAGCAATTCCAACTTCACCAAAGACAGGGCACCTTGAGTCAAGCGCTTGAGTTCAGCACCAGTTTTCAGATTGAGAACTTGTCGAGCGATAAATTTGGGGCGGAAGTAAAACTTTCGATGGGCAATCTTAAGTAGGTCTAAGATTTCTGCTTGGGTCAAGTGCTCCGTCCAACAAACGGGCACTTCAACGCCACAGAGTGGTTCTTTCATGAGACGATCCCAGCAGTCAGCTGGAAATAGACCCAGTTTGGCGCCTTCTTCGAAACTTTCGGTTCCGGGGTAGGGGCTGAATACAGCAAAAACTGCATATTCAGCATCGAGTTTCATCATTTCGTCAAGATTTTTGAGTGCCTCATCCATCGAACGTTCGTGGGGACCTGCCAGCATGATGTAGGCAACGGAACGGACACCTTCTTCTCTACACCATTGGAAGACTCTGTGCACGTCATCGGTATCGCAATGTTTTCCCCAAGCGTCAAGTCCTTCATTGTTGGCGGACTCTACACCAAAGTGAATCTTAGTGCAGCCAGTCTCGGCACAACGTCTCAACTGTTCACGTGTTGTACCAGCAATTGTAGTTTTGTAACCCCAATTGAACTTGAGACCGCGTCGTTCTACAGCGTCACAGAAGCGCAAAATCCACTGGCTGTTTGGCGAGAACAAATCATCGATAAAGTGAACCTCTTTGATGCCGATGGATACGCAATCTTCAATTTCATCGAGAATATTTTCTATACCACGAATTCGATATTGTTTTTTGTACGTTAAGCAAAATGGACACGAGTGTGGGCAACCCCTCGACGTAATGGCCGTTGTCACCATTGGCTGCTTTGTACCGGGAAGATAATAGCTCGCGTAATCTGTTCGTCGACGATCGGGCCAGGGGTATTTTGTCATGTCCTTGGTCGATGGTCGTGGATCATTTTTGACCACTGTCCCAGTACTGTCTTTCCACCACAAACCAAGGATGCCTGAAAAGTCTTCACCGTTGTCATAGCGCTGCACAATTTCCAAAAATGCATCTTCACCGTCTCCAGTAATGATGGCGTCAATCCCTTTAAGCGCCATGGCATACTCAGGGAACATTGCACAGTGTGGACCACCCAACACAATCGTGGCGTTGGGGTTGATCTTCCGTACAAGGTTGATGGTCATCTGCACGTCTGGCAGCGAGTGTGTGTAGGTAGAAATTCCCACCAAATCCAATGGGTGTTTTCTCAACATTGCTTCAAATTCCGGATAGTCTAAATCTTGGACCACAGGATCAATGATTTCGGCAACGTATTGAGAGCGCTTTTCAATTGCCGCTTGGATGTACATCAAACCGAGTGGGGGAAAGCAATACACGCCGTGTGCGTGGGCTTTTGGGATACCTGCCCATACTCGTAATTTCTCTGGGGGGTTGATCAGTGAAATGTCCATAATGCACCTGTGGGTTGGGAGTCTAACTTAACTATAACGTGGTTTTCAGTGTATGCGTGTTCAAACCTATGTTCTGTCTCAAGTGTCTCGAGATTTTTTGCGAAAAAAGAAGGTCCAAGGAATAAACAAGGGGACTTCTCGTTGATAGTCCAAATACTCTTCTCCAAATATTTCTACCAACTGAGGTTCTTGTCTCCATACCTTTTCAATCAGTGAGCCTGTCAACAACAGTGGGGTGAGCACAACACAAAAAGCCATTGAGTTGAGTGCAAATCCAACTGCCAAAAATCCGAGCAGCTTACCAAATAGAGATGGGTTTCTGGAATAGGCGTAGATGCCAGTTCGAACAAGTTTCATCGTACGACCGGCTGTCGGTGATGGAGAACCTTCCCCAAGTCTAGAGAGTTGTTCATAGGTCCACAACCACAAAAATACCCCCGTTACAAAGGTGATTCCTGCGATGATGAAATTGGTGGGTGTTGGAAACAATGCGGGAAGGTTCAACCATTTGTCCACGCTGACAGACAACAGGCAAATCAGGAAAGTCAGTGGAAAGAGTACAGGAATGTACACTTTGGCTACCATCATGGAGATTTCTGATCGAAAAAATGTTCTGAGCAAAGAAGTGAGCATCGCATTAAGAATGTATATGGAGGAAGAGATTGTCAACAGTGACATTTGTTGACATTTTAACACAGGAAAGGATTTTGGGATGAGATTTTCGTGTTTGATACCGTTTTGGATTGTGTTGGGGTGCGGTGAAGACCCCATTTTGGCAAAAGTTAATTCAGAGCAAGACCCTGAGAAGGCCGTACAAAGTGAGGATGCAACATCTTCCACCACGGTCCAAGAGGCGACATCCAAAAAAGAAGCCACGACACCAACCATCGCGCCACCGAAGGACAGTCCCAAAACGCCGATTGGTCAACTTCCCCAAGTTGCTCCACCGGCCGTGGCTCCTCCAAAGGAACAGCCCAAAGAAGCCGTTCCACCACCCCCACCAAACCCAAAAGACGGTGATTTCGTAACCATTTCAGGGACCATCAACGCTAGCAATCCAAACAACAATGTCATTCGAATAGACGTATTTGATGGTGATCAACGCAATATCGGTGGCAAAAGGCCATCTGTCGTTGTGAGTACAACTGTGGATGGGGGACCCGAGTTTGAGATATTTCTGCCGAAAAAGGACCAGCAATTGTGGGTGGGCGCGTACATCGACGAAGATGGTGATGGTCGACCAGGACCCTTAGATCCATCCGGATGGTATGAAGGCAATCCGATTTCTGGTTCTTCCAATCAAGAAGATATTGTCTTGACGCTTGGCATTCCAAATGATGCGCCACCTTGAGTGGTGTTCACCGTGGCATTCGGTGTTTGACTTTTCGTTGGGGCAATGAGTGATGCTGGGATGTGTATTGATACCCTTTCACCACCGCGATGATCTTCTGCGTCCATTGTTGGATCATCTGAAAGACTTTCCGGTTGTCGTTGTGGATGATGGTCCGATGAAAAGCGACTGGTCTATTTGGCAACGGTTGCATCCAAATCTTGAGTGCGTACGCGCAGAGGGAAGCAGTGGTTTCACATTGGCTGTGAATCTGGGGTTGAACACCGTTCAATATTTGGGGTACTCAACTGTTTTGGTGCTCAACGACGACGCTTGGATTTCCACAGCCGGCATTGCAGAATTGTTTTCTAAATCCAGACCAGACAAATTGTTGTCACCCATCCTAGAGCATGGACATACTCGATACTATGGCGTTCAAGTACACTCTTGGGGTAGGGTGACGCTGAACACACAGTCTACAGGCAATGTGGATGCACTGCTGGGAGCGTGTTTGGTAATGCCCTCTCACCTTCGTTTTGACAATCGTTTCTATCACGGTTTTGAAGACATTCATTTGACCCATCAAGCAGGCAATGATGGTTATGAATTGTGCGTAGTAGAATCTGTTGTCTGTCGGCACCTTGGTGGTGGAACGTTGGACTCTCACAGTCCAATGGGGCTTCGATATTCTGTCTACGGTCACTTGTGCTTCTACAATTCACTTCGAAGAATGCCCGTGATTTGGTCTTTGGGGCTTGCTCAAATAGTGAAACATCGAAACTTACACAGTGTGTCTCATTTGGTGGCGTTGCATCAAGGGCTTGCTGATTGGCTTTGGAGTGCGATTGCTGCGCGAATGGCTTCTTCCAAAGCAGGTTCTAGTAAAATTAAGTAGAGTACGACCTCTCTTTTGGCTTCATGCAGTACACGTCCGGTCAACTCTGGCTCATCACTCCATAGACCACCAATATTGCCCGACTGCTGAGCCAACTCACTGGTGCCTTTGAGCAAGATTGCGTATTGACCTGGCTCAAATGTGTTGCCAATCAACAGCGAAAAGTCTTTGGGGGTGCCCACTGGATCCAAGTGGTGTCGCAAAAAATACAATGCATCAACGATTGTGGATTCTTGTTCTGGAGAGAGGGATCGCAAAAATGTTTCTTCTGCTTCGATGATGGATTTGATGGTTTCTAATTTCGGATCCAATAGGGGGGTGTCTTCTTTGGCTTGCTGGATATTTTTGAGTTCAGACAGCAAGGGTTCAATTTCTATGTCGGACAGTTCTGCACCCGTACGCATTTTATCCCAGAGTTGATTGAAAATTGGTGTGTAGGTTTCTTCCAATCGTTGTTGGTCTGCATCGGCAATTTGATTCAGATTGGTAATTTTTTCTTGGGCAACCATTCGAAGTTCGTCCAACTTTTGAAGCTGCGAAACATTGCAGTTCATTCTTTTCAACCACAAAAGAATCCGTACCCGTTGCTGTGTGGAGGACGCTGTTGAACCTGTTTGACTTCCATAAATTAACTGATAGGCAGGATCCAAGGTCTCTTGCTTTGCAATGAGTTCTTCGGTCGGCATTGGGGTGGGCTCATTACTACACCCGACTGTGAAGAACAATGCTCCGAGTACAATGGCAATGGTATAAGTCATTGTGGATGTGTTAAACACCATTGAAACTCCTTATTTTATAGTCATTGGCGCAATTTGCATCGCGTCTTTTTATATGCGTACACTTTCCGACAAACATATCTCAATTGTGGTGGTTGTGGTGGCTTTTTTGCTAGCCACTGCGTTGACGTGGCCTGTGGTGCTGTCTCCACAGTCTAAATTGGTAGGTCATCCAGGGAACGACACTTGGAATCATGTGTGGGGATATTGGTGGGTCGCAGAAGAAATCATGAATGGTCGCTGGCCAACAGAGGCTACAGGGTTGGCCTTTCCAAGAGGGGGTACACTCTATTTTATCGACACCATACAAGTGTTGCTGTCTCTACCAATATCTTTGGTGTTCGGTCCTGCGGCTGCGTTCAATGCTGTTGTTTTGGGTGAAATAGCATTGGCAGGTATTGGAGCGTGGTTGTTGGCATACAAAGTGACTGCAGATGTTTGGTCTGCCTTTGTTGCCCTATTTTTGTTTGAAATGTCGGCACATCTATTGGGGCAAAGCTACAACGGGATCTCTGAAACGGTGTGTGCAGGGTGGTTCCCATTGACATTGTGGGCTTTGCTGAGGGTTATGGAAATACCCAACAAGAAGCACGCTGTCCAGTTGGGGGTGTTGGGTGCGTTGTGTGTATTGACCAGTTGGTATTATGGACTGTTCGCCATATTGGGCTCTCTGTTGATTTTGGTGTGGACTTTTGTAAAACGTTCGTGGTTGTATACTTGGGGCTCGGTGGTTCGACACTTGTTTCTTTCTGCGTTCACAGCAGGTTTGATTGTGATCGGGCCAGTTATGTCCTTCCGGTCCTCTCTATCTGCTGAGAATGCCATTGTGACACGTGATCCAGAGTTTGTAGAACGATCTTTGCTCAATCACAACATTACCGACGTACAGGCATTTTTTCAACTCAGTACGGTGCCCTTGCCCGATCTCAAAACACTGTATGGCGAAGAACTGATGATCGTCATTTATTTGGGGTGGATCGGAATTGTGTGTGCTGCCATCGGCATTTGGAATGAGCGTCGAAAAGACGACTGGCGTTTGTGGGGTTGGTTTGCAGTGCTTTTCTTGCTGTTCTGTTTGGGACCCTATTTGCACGTGGGTGGCGAGTACTTGCTGATTGGTGGACAACGTGTGCCGTTGCCATTTTTGGTTCTGTACAAAGCCTTTCCCATTTTTGATCGCATTTCGCACCCATTTCGATTTGTGGTGGGGGTCAATTTGGCGATCGCTGTGCTGGCCAGTCAAGGTGTGCGCGTTTTGTTTCGTCGACGATCTTCGATGGTCAAGATGGGCTTTCTCGGAATTATGCCACTGTTGATTTGGGTAGAACTTTCCAATTTTTCTCCAGCAGTGCTGCCAATCCCACATGGAGACGCCAAAATATCTCAAGCCTATTACGATATGCGAACCGATCCCGTAGAGGGTGCTGTTTTGGATCTTCCGTTGAGTTTACCGAACTTGGAGCGTGCTGTCTACGTTTGGAATCAGTCTGTTCACGAACGTCCTACACCATGGGGACTCAATGATCCAATGCCGACTCCCCTTCGACGAAACATGCTGACACAATTGTTGTTGCGCATTGAAGCAACCCATGCGCAGACTCTTCCTGCCACTTTGCCACAGTTGGATTTGGTTGTTTCTTCAAGAATATTGGCGCGCCAAGGATATCGATACATTGTTGTGCATGAGTCCTTTTATCCTTCCTTTAAGCTCAAACAAACCCATCAATTGCTCAAAGGCTTATTCGGAGATGGCAAAGTGTATGACGACGGCATTGTTGTGTACACATTGCCCGTCATCGCAACGGAGGAAGAACCGTGACCCATTCTTGGAAAACCGTTGTTCTGGAACTTTCGATGGCGCTTTTGTGGTTCTGTCTGCTGTCGGCAGCGTTGACGTGGCCAATGGTGATGCACCCCACAGAAGTGATTGTCGGGGGGGGAGAATTGGGAGGCTGGTTCTGGCGTCAGTGGTGGCATTACAGTGAAGTGAAGGCGCTCGAACAAGAAGACTTTGGTCTGTGGGGAACGATAGAGTCTTTGGTCGGACTGGGTCGCTTTCCAGAAACGGGAAACATTTTGGACATTTTGTTGTTGACCTTTCCGCTTAGAGAGTGGCTGGGGGTCGGGTTGGATCACAACGCCAAAATCTTGATCATTTTGTTGGGCAACGGATTGTGTGGGTACGTATTGGCTCGTTGCTTTACCAATTCTTGGGTTGTTTCATTGGCTGCCGGTTCTATTGCCATCGTCAACCCACTGGTGATTCAAGACATCAATAAATTAGGACTGAGACAGACTCTGCTGTGGTGGGTGTTGTTGTTTCCGGCCATTTTGAAGCGCGCGGGTCGAACGGGTACGGTCATCGATGGAATGTTGGCCGGGCTCTGCTTTTCTTTGATATCGGCATTTTATTGGTTTTATGGACTGTTTGCGGCGATGTTTGGAGTGGTTTGGCTGGTTTGGTTTTTGTGGACAACCCGTCCACCATTTGGCATTGCCCGTCGTTGGATTTCTTCGGCTGCATTTACAGCCATCCTTGGGGTATTTTTCTTTTTGATGCCGTATTTTTCAGCAAATTCAGATGAGTCTGGAAAAGGGGGGGCTGAAGAACTGCCAGAGGTAACATTTTTCGTTCCCTATCCACAGTATGACACGATTGTGACCACCCCTCAACGTCCCAGCAACTATCGAGAGAATGTCTTGTCATCACTGCATCGTGGAATCGATTCAGCTTGGCCGGCAGATTATGTGTTGGATCCACGGCATGGGGTGTTGGCATTTCCGTTGGCGGTGTTGTTGGTGGGTGTATTGCCATCGTTTCGGTTCAAGAAAGCACGAATCTGGTTGATTCTGTGGTTGATTTTCTGGTTGGGAACACTGGGTCCTTTTTTGAAACTGGGGGCACAAAAGGACACGGCAGATGTGTTTATGCTCGGGGACTATGTTGTTCGTTTGCCCTATTCTTGGATGTTTCAGTATGTTCCAGGCATGTCGAGGATGTTTGCGCCGTATCGAATGGCGTCGATGGTCGTGGTCTGTGCTGTGATTTTGGTGGCGATCAACATGGATCGCTTGAATGAAACATGGAAACGATGGGGCGGATTGGCGTTGTTGTTTGCAATCGTTCTTCAACCGTTTTACCGATTTGACTTAGAAGAACTGGCCGAATGGGATGCGAAACCTTCGATGTGGCGGGTTCCTCTTCAGATTTCAGCGATGAAGATTCCCGAATGGTATCAAGAATTGGACGCTGACGGTTGGGAAGGCATCATCGAATTGCCTCTTGAACAACAACAAGACTTGTTGTGCACCTATCAATCTATTCACCGTCGCAAGGTGTATCGATCTTGGGCAACTGTACCAGCGATTCCGCCTTGGATTCGTCATTCGGGTGGAGGGCTTGAGGGAAAACGAATGCGCTGGCTGGCGAAGTCGGAGCCTCGTGGTGACAAAATGGAAGATTGGTTTCGAGATGTTTCGCGCAATCCTCTGGCGATGGAGTGGGATAGTTTCTCTTCGAAAGAGCTAGAAGTGTTGATGAACTATGGCGATTATCGCTGGTTGATTGTTCATCAACGAGGCTACTATTTAACGGATCCCAATCAAGGAGACGTGTTGTACCGCGACGTGGTTCGGAACCTTTCTGAGACCTTACAACTCGAACCAGAGAAGGTCATAGAGCAAGAAGCATTTGAATGGCCTGGAAAAACAGAACAGTTTCCAGTTGGACCGGCTTGGATACCGTGGGCTTCTCAAGAAGTTCAAAAGCCAGTTCAAGACATGCCACGACGGTATGAAATGGCCATTTTTGATTTGGCACAGTGGCAAGATTCAGCATTGATGGAATGACAACTTGCACCTTGACTTGCCCATCGATCAATCTTTTGTAGAGACGATCCCACGATCTGGATGCTGGATGTGTTATATTTGAACCATAGTAGTGAGGAGAGATCAATGTTTGTTTGGTTGATACTGGGGTGTGCCGTGAAAAGTGGCGTTGCCGTTTTGCAGATGGATCAGAAATATGCAGAGTTGAACACGTCTAACAACCGCAGTGCTCAGTTCGAATGGGCCATGGCAGAAGAATATCGAAACAAAGCAAAAGAAGAATATGCATCCTCTCAGTTTGAAGACGCCGAAGCATTGGCCGCACAATCCATCGTTTGGATGGATGAAGCCGTCAAAGTGGCAGCAGAAACCTCATCGGAAGAGGAAGAGTGATGTCGTTGTTATGGATGAGTCTATTGGCTTGTGTAAAGTATGGTCCCGTTCAAGTACAGCATTCTCAGCTTGAAATGCAGTTGGTGATTGCTGAGCAGGATCCGTGGACAAAAAATTGTGCACCCTATCAAATGGCTTCGGCAATCAGCCACAAAGAGTTTGCAGAGTTGGAATTTCGTCAGGGGGGTACCGTTCGGGCAGAGGAGCACTTACTGTTGGCTTTGGAGAATGTCGAAGAAGCCATCAAGGTTGCCAATGAGTGTCGACCCAGAGACAAGGACGATGATGGTATTTTAGACAACGTCGATCAATGTCCAGACGTTCCAGAAAGTTTCAATGATTACCAAGACGACGATGGCTGTCCAGAGAAAGACAGCGATGGCGATAAGATTTTTGACGATCAAGACCAGTGCAGTACAGTGGCTGAAGATTATGATGACTTTCAAGACACCGATGGCTGTCCAGAGTACGACAATGACAAAGATGGAATTGTGGATACACAAGATCAATGTCCGAATAAGCCAGAAGATTATGATGCTTTTCAAGACGAAGATGGCTGTCCAGAAGACTTGGCAGATACGGACAATGACGGTATCATGGATGATGTGGATCGGTGCATCAAGAAGCCCGAAACAAAAAATGGGTACATGGACGCCGATGGGTGCCCAGATGCGGCGCCAAAAGGTGTACGCGTCACCGATACAGAGATTGTGATCGAAGAAAAGATTTTCTTTGAAACCGGCAAAGCGGTCATTTTGTCGAAAAGTTTCAGTATCCTAAATTCTGTTGCTCAAGCGATGAAGGATTATGACCAGATTCGAATTGAGGTGCAAGGCCACACGGATTCTGACGGTTCGGCAAACTACAACCGTAAACTGTCTGCTTCTCGAGCCAATTCAGTCCGAGACTACTTGATTGACGCCGGTATTGACGGACAGCGATTGGAAGCGAAAGGCTATGGTGAAGACAAACCGATTGACACGAATGCGACTGAAGAAGGAAAAGAGCGCAACCGCCGTGTAGAATTCAAAATCATTGGAGGCATGCAATGAATGCAGTGTGGCTTTGGTTGGCTTGTACAGGTGAGGAACCACAATATGGCGATGTTTCATCCAGAGACGATGTGGATGTGGTTGAAGAACCGGCAACAGAACCCGCAGAAGAAACCGATACGGAAGATACCGCTGACACTGGCGAACCAGTAGAGAATATGGATGTGGTGACTTTTCGAGCACCGTTGATGAGTTGCACTGAAATTCAGAAGCGCACGATGACGTTGACCCAAATGTTTCCAGGTCGATTGAACGTCGATGGTTCTTCTGAAGCCGAGTTTTTCAGTGAAGCAGCTCGGATTCCGTTGGGTTCTTCTGGACTGACTTTTTCACAAACCGAAGAGTTGGATGACTGCATCTTCTCAATTACTTTACCCACACCCAGTGATGAAGATCTCCAAGAAGTTTTGCTGACAGAAGAAGGCGGGCAAGATTCGATTGGTGTACAGTGGGCGTTTTATTACCCTGCAACCTTCGTTCACAGCACGGTGGACTGTCAAACCCTCAATTTGACCGAGAGCAATACTCAAAAAGTGTCCTGTGCCACTACCCAACAAACCCCCTTGACTCCAGACTTGGATCCCGCTCTTGACATTCAGGATGCCAGTGTCGTTGCGGGAGATTTGTATGATTGGGGCTCAGACGTGTTGCCCGTTTATGTCCAAGGGGACATACAAGGTGCTTTTGGGGATCTTGGATTTCGATTGGGTTGGAACCTCGCACGTTTTTCACAAGGGGAAATGGTGTTGGTGGAGCCAATTGGTGCGTTGGATCAACTTGAACAGATTGTGATTGACAACCGAAACTTTTTGCCACGTTATCAAATCAACGGTCGGGGATCCATTTCTGCTGAAGCAGAGTTTGGAGACGAGTACAGCATCGACTTGTTACCGGCACAGTGGTTCAACGGGGTGACCAGTGTAGACAGTGGGGTTTCGATGTATGTCCAAGACAGCGCTGTTTCTTGGTCTATTGAAATTTGGGGTGAACCACAACCCGAGCAGTTCTTTGGTCTTTCCTTTCCAAGTGACAGTCCTTTCTATGAGCAGTGGAATTCAGAAGTGGATGTGGCAGCCTTTGTACCGATCGTCTTCAATGGTGCACCATCCCAATACAGCAGTGGCGTGCCCGTACAGGGAGACGACATCCAATCCACAGATGTGCGATTCGGTGGTGTATGCAAAGACTCTTCTACACTTGCCTTCACCTATTTACGAGAAGCAAGACGACCATCAGAAGTGTATTGGTACAGTTTGATGGGGCAAAATCCAGGTTGGTATGCCCAATATGGTACTCATGGAGATGCCAGTACATGGCGTTCAGTCATCGAAAACAGTGACGCATCCAGTCCGTACACATATGTTTCGCTGTCGATTGGAAACAGTTGTCAGGTACCTGAGGCATGGCAGTAAATACAGACAACACAAGTGTGTTTCTTTAGAACCCATCCAACGGTGCATCGTTTGGCACAACATGGATGCGCTCTCTAAGTGTTTGTGGCATCTTTGCATTCAAAATTTTCTCCACGTCTTTCCCGGAAAAACGAGAGGACGCATGCATAAGAACGATGGCAGGTTGACAAAACAGTTCAGGATTGTCGATGATGTCGTCAATGTGCATGTGGCCACGGCGTTTGGACTCTACCTTATCAACTTCATCGTCAAAGAAAGTCACTTCTGTGATCAGGACGTTGACCTCTTTGAGCACTGGTTCACGGTGAAACACGTCGATGGTGGTATCTCCAGTATAGGTCACCAAAGGTGTTTCGATTTCCGCAGACAGTTCAAATCCAGCTTCGCGCAAACCTTGTAAATCCGAAGGCGTCAATCCATGATACTGTGGTTTCAGTTTGTTTCGAAGTTCATAGAGTACATATCCTTGGCAAGGCGCACGATGGACGGAACGATAGCTTCTGGCGCACAATTGCTTGTTGATGTCAATTCGATCACCGGGGGATACGACCTTCACCTTATAGTCCATATCAGAGCGAACCAACTTTCCAGCCGCTTTCATAAAAGCTTTAAAATTGTTCGCGTCTTCTGACCCAATTACGTATGTCGGTGGTGTCAGCCCCAACAATCGTCTCGATGCACAGTGGCGTATGACACCGGCAATGTGATCGGCATGAACGTGGGTAAAGAAGACGTGTCCTTTGTTGAATGCCGATCTGGGACAGATGCCCAAATCAATGCATACTTTAAAGTTTGGCAGTTGGACAACAGTATACAAACCACCTACACTGATGATGTCGAGATTGATGTTTTGAACTTGGAGACGCATAATGAAATCTCAATGGGAAAATTTAACGCGAGATTCAGACTTTTGGAATCTCAGGTGGTTGGAAGAGTCTAAACTGTCCAAAACCATGCTCTCATTTAGTCGAAACGTTCCGTGGATTCAAGAAAGATTGTTGAGTAAGATTCAAGATCCTCTCCATAGGGCTTTGCTGGGAGAAAAAATAAACGAACCATCGGATTCTGAAAACCTTGAGTCTGATATTTGGTTTGCTCGAGCGTGGTTCGAAAACGGAAATGCGTTGAATGCCGAGTGGCTCAATCGTTTGGAAGAACGAGCTGAAGCACAAGATCCGATCCTGCACATTGAAGCGGCTTCTTTGCATGTGAAAGCGTCAATGGAACGTGAAATGCTGTCTAGACAGAGATTGTGTAGTATGGAAATACCATTCGTGTACCCCGGAGACGTGTTGCCTTTGCACGTGGAGTTGTTTGCTGGTGGAGAGAAAGCACTTCACGTATTGCACGTAGAATTGCTTCGAAAACTGGGTATGGTGATCATTGACTCTCTTGAGCAGGACTGTCAACAGCGTGGGGCTTGGTTGCTGCCATTGATTGAAGTCTTACCAGAACGAAAATTTATCAAACAGATACAACAGTTGACCAAAAGCCCATCTCGCAAAAATCAGCGACTGTTCGCTGGTGGTGGATGGGGGCTGTTGGCAACCTATGCACAGCGAATTGGGCTGGATGTTTCCCCAATATTAGAACGTGGTACAGAGATGGATGCTTTATATTGGCACATAACGTCAGAGATGATTCGACATCGCGCCACAGACAATTGAGAAAAGTGCGCTGATCGGATATATCAAGTCCACGATTGAAATAGGAGCGGTCTGATGTATCACGATTATTTGATTTTGGGTGGCGCAGGTTTGGTTGGGTTGCAAGTGTGTCGTCACATTGTGATGAGCATGCAACCGAGACGAATAGTGGTGGCGTCCTTGTTTGAACACGAAGCACAGGCGGCTTGTGAAACACTGCGCGGTGAGTTTGGTGATCAGATTGCATTTGTCCCTGAGTGGGGAAATTTATTTGTCCCGAGTGAACTATCAGCGGTTTCCAGAACCGATTTGATTCAAGATCCAATGAAGAGACGTCAGTTGCTGCGTTCGTTGTATGACGATTTTGAAGTGGCCTATGAAGACAACCACCTCGCCAGTATGATTCGCCAGCATCGACCAGAAGTGATTGTGGATTGCGTCAACACTGCCACGGGGATTTCCTATCAAGATGTGTTTGACGGCGCAGCCAAAGTTCGAGAGTGGATCAACGACGATGGCTTTTCTTCTGCTGGGATTCAAGATCTAGAGGCGTTGTTGTTGAGTCAAACTGGACCACAGTTGATTCGACACGTCCGGTTTGTACACCGTGCCACCTCAGAGTTTCACACCAAGATGTATTTGAAAGTTGGGACTACGGGTACCGGTGGAATGGGACTCAACATTCCATATACGCATTCCGAAGACAAACCATCTAGAAAGTTGTTGGCCAAAAATGAAACAGCCTTTGGACACACGGGTTTGCTATTTTTGCTGGCGAGAACACCAAACTCTCCGATTGTCAAAGAGGTGAAGCCAGCAGCGATGATTGGATATCGAGCGGTGAAAGTAAAAAAAGTATCGGACAAGCACGGGAATTCTGACTTGTTTGCGCCGAAGAAAGTGTCGTTGACAGGGGGTTCATTGTCTTTGAGGCAGGAATCCAATGAGTACACCAAAGTCGAATCCTTTGAGGTCGCTGTTGTGGATACCGGTGAGAATGGTGTCTTTACCCGTGGAGAGTTCGCAGCCATTACGGCCTTGGGTCAGATGGAATACATCACGCCTGAAGAAATTGCCCAAACGATTGTATTGGAATTGCGGGGTGCCAATACTGGACGCGACGTGATCAGTGCCATGGACGCTTCTGTTCTCAACCCTTCCTACAAAGCCGGGTTGATTCGTTCAGCCGCGATGACAGATTTGGAACTTGTAGAATCCGAGTCAGAGATACCATCGGTTGCGTTGGGTCGATTGGGTCCACCTGAATTGTCAAAACTGTTGTTTGAGGCTCATTTGTTCAAACAAGCATTTGGTTCGATGACCAAGGCCTGTGCCAGTGAGAAAAGCCCCAGTGAAATAGCCGACCTGTTGGTCAGTACACTGGATTCATCGGGGGTATCCAAAACGGCTCCCTCTATCGGTATTCCAGTATTGTTGCCAGATGGAAAGACAATTTTGCGTGGACCCAGAATCAACGTTCCAGAATTGATGGGACACGGGACCAGTGTGAATTTGGACAGTGCCAAGGAATTGGAAGGTTGGGTGAAAAAAGGCTGGATTGATCTGAGACCTGAAAATGTAGAACTCTGGTTGTCTCGATTTGCCAAAATGATTAAAGCCCGCGCAATTTTGCGAGATATGGGGTCTGCGTCTGCTTCTATCACCAGTTACTTGGGGAATACCTTTGAGATTGGGGAAGTTGTGGCGTGGATTTTCAACAATGAAATGACTGGTTACCGGATGAAATGATGTTGTTTTGGTTCTCTTTGTTCGGATGTGGGGACAAACCTGCACCCATCACCAATGACACGGCTGTTGAAGACACGGCCACTGTAGATCCCAGTACTGAGCCCGGTTCAGAGCCCAGTTCAGAGCCTCAAGGAACCGATGAAGATGGGGATGGTTTCACTGTTGAAGATGGCGATTGTGACGACACCAACCCATGGATCAACCCTGCGCGAGATGAAGAAACAGACGATTCAGTGGACAACGATTGTGATGGTCGGATTGACGAGCAGTGGTCTGGCGTGACGGTGTCGCTGTTGAAACAAGGAGAAACATCATCGTTGTTGCGCCTCAATCAGATTGGAAATGTCGAAAGTGAAATGGCACTCACCAATGATTGCATGCCAACCTATCTTGATCATGACTTCAGTACTGGCGGATATGTGATCAGTCATGCAAACACGGCTTTGGCAAGTGTTTCTGAAACTGGTGATTGTACGGTGTTGGCAGACTTTTCTGAAGAGGACAACACAGAATTGCTGGGTGTCGTTTCATTGCCCAATGGAGATGCTTTGGCTTCTAGGGGAAATGAACTCATTCGTGTTTCTTCGACTGGTTCTGTCACTTCAATGGTGTCGTGGGATGCCAATTTGATGGATGAAACAGGGGCAACCAATCCAAACTTTCAGCTGTATGTGTGGAGTATTGCACGAGATTTGGTGTCTGGAGATATTGCCTTGTTTGGTCTCTATGGTGGGTTTGCGACGTGGAGTGAAACCGACGGCTTGATTGTGCATCGTTCAATTAACCCAGAAGAGTGGGATGGACGGTATGCCTATGCCGGTGCTGCCAAAGATGGCGGTGGATGGTTTTCCTTGGTCTATGCATCTGAAACTGGTGAGATTTCAGTTGCTCAGTTTGATGAAACATCTTTGGATTGGAACACAAGAATTGTGTGGAGTGAGTCTGACCAGTCGGCTCAGGAATTTGCGTTTCCACAGGGCATCACCGTCAACGGAGACAATGGTGATTACTATGTGACAGCCGATGTTGCGAGTTTCAGTTCTGTGTTTCGAATGCGTGAAGCAGACAACTTTGTCGATGATTTGTATCGATCTGCATCGCAGCCGACTTGGACTTTTTACGGCGTAGTATCCAACTATTGATGTTGGCCAACGATGTTGAACAAAGAGCGCCATGGAGACTGGTGCTTGGTGTCCACTGACTTCAATGCCCGTTTCCAAGCGGCAAACTTTCCACCGTTGTTCACAGCTTCCAACACAGCCAAGCCAGCTTCTTGTCCACCTTGAGCCAGCATCGCTTCCACCCAAGCCCATTTTGCGGATGTACTGCGAACTTGTGCTCGACCTTTGGATGGTCGAAGTCCTTTTTGGATGTACTTGAGTTTTCGATCGACCACTTTGACCCCAGCAAATTCTGTTCCGTCGAGTGGCGTGTTCTTTTTTGGAACAAAGGGAGCAATGCCAAATACAATGGGGTGAATCTTTGAAATCTCCAGGGCAAACTTGATCAACTCATCCAAATCTTCATTGGTTTCGCCCGGCAATCCAACCATCATGTAGATTTTGAGTACCTTGTAACGATGTTCTTTGGCCTGTTCGGCGCATGAAAAGAGGTGCTTTTCCAATGTGCCTTTGGAAATGTCTTTGCGCAGTCTGTGTGAGGCAGCATCGGATGCTACCGTTAGTGTTTTGTACCCACCTAAGCGAAGCAATCTGGAGATGTCGGGTTTACGGGCAATTCGATCGGCTCGAAGTGATGAAATGCCAATTTCTCGTCCAGAGTCGACGATCTGTTGAAGAAGTGGAACCAACTTGGGGTGGTCACTAATCGCGGCGCCGACCAGACCAATTCGCTGAGCGTGTTCAGGGACCAACGACATCAACCTGTCTGGCGTTACCAGTCGCATGCCACCATTGGTAGAACGACGCATCACACAAAAGGTACAGCTTCGATGACAGCCACGTTCTCCCTCGATCAAAAACATGTTTCGCAATTCGGTGTGTGGCGTCAAAATGTGAGACCGAGCTGGCAATAAGGAGTCGGTTGCTTTGGCGATTTCCGGCAAGTTTGGATATTGGCGTGCGGGGACAAAACCACCGGGCAATTGTTCGACGGCATCCAAAAAGTGTTCATAGGCACTGTCCAGTGCTGCAGAAAATGCAGGGACAATGGTTTCTTCCACTTCACCCAACAAAATGGCATCCACAAAGGGCGATGAAGGAAGGGGGTTCGAAAAAGTAATCGGCCCTCCCAAAATAAAAATGGGGTCGTTGGGTCTTCTTGCTTCTCGCAGTGCAGGAATTCCAGCCAATTCCAAGCATTGGATCATTCCAGCCATTTCCAATTCATAGGCCAGTGAGATTCCCACAACGGGAAAGTGAGACAGTGGTGTTTGGGTTTCGTAGCTGCACAGCACCCCACCACTCTTCTTCCACTCTTCGACATTGTCGGGTAAGAATACGCGTTCTACTGAAAAACCGGCTCGCGCTAGAATCTCAATGGTCCACTGATATCCAAGTGATGACATACCAGCCCGATAAGGACTGGGATAAAGCATGGCAACACGCTTTGGTCCATGCTGGAAATGAGAGCCAATTTCATCAGCCAGTCTTTCTTTGATCACTTGTATCGGTTTGCGCATATAGATTCTTTTATAACACTCTTTGTTTGTCTGTACATCTATCCTATCATGGACGATCTTGGCTGTGTGGTGTGTTATACTGACATCATGGAATCAACCTAATCTAGGGGAGTAGAATTATGATGTGGCTTTTGGGAATGTCAGTCGTCCATGCAACAGAGCAGTCCTTGGTGTATGATTTGATGTTGTCTGGAGAGCCTGTTGGACATCGAACTGTGACAATATCTTATGTTCCACCCACTGAGCGATCGGCTGGCGCGAGAGACATCGAGTCTTTGACAGAGATTGATATGGTTGTGGCTGGAAAGAAGATTTCCTATCAACAGCACGCCACCGCTAGATTTTCAGAAGGGAAAACACGATTTGTTTCAATTGTTTCTATCAACGACAAGCGATTCGAATTACAAGGAAAATCCAGAAGCAACCAATCGTGGGTGGTACATGAAGTATTGCCGTCTGGAGTGTTGAAAGAAGAATATTCTGCTTATGAAGTTCAAGCGATTTCTTTGGCGCTCTTTGATCCTGGGCAGGCAAACCAATGGACAGAAGGGCACCAATCCTTTTACCATATCGAAATGGGCGACGTTTGGTCTGGGGAGTGGCATTCTGAAAAAGAAACCAGTATTTCCAACAATGGTCAGTCCGTTTTTGGTCGTGAGGCCCGTTACCATTCTGATCAAGGAGATGTAGTGGCTGCTTGGTCTTCTGAAGGAATCCTGATTGATTGGACGTTGAAGGTGTTGGGGGTATCATTGGACGCGACGCTTCGAAATTTGCCAGCAACGCCGGATTTTGGAGAAGTGAAATTGCAAAAATCCTTTCAGGGTGTAGAAGAAGAGTCGTTGTAACAGAGTACCACGCTGTTGACTGATAACAAACAAGACACAAACAAATAAAGGGGAGCCATTGTGAATGTACTGATTGGAAGTCCAGATGATTCGATGTTGGAACATCTTGGTACATCTTGTACAGACTTGGGTTGTGTTCCATTTTTTGTAGATGATGTCGATATTTTACTGTCCAATCTCGAAAATCCAGATTGTGAAATGCACTTGGTGATCGTCGATACAGAATTGGTAGTGGATGGCGTAGAAGAGATCCTTCAAAGAATTCGAAGCATTGAGCAGGGTGGGTACATTTACATCTGTTTATTGCACCATTTGGATGCAGAATCCTCGTTGATTGAAGGTTCCGAGATTCAATGGAGAACTCTGGGGGCGGATGTTGTGTTGCCCATCAATACCTCGAATTCCCTATTGGGATCACACATTCACGTGGCGCAAAGGGTCATTCACCATCAGTTGGAGCAAAAGCGAGTACAGGAAAGTTTGTGGAACCAGGCAAACCACGATCCACTGACCGGAATCTCCAATCGACGTTCGATCCTTAGTGCCCTGGAGAGACAGTCAGTTTTGGTACAGCAACGAAATCAGCCACTGGGGTTGTTGATGATGGATTTGGATTTCTTTAAACACATCAACGACACGTATGGGCACGATGGTGGTGACATTGTTCTCAAAGAGGTCGCAACGCGATTGAAACAATGTGTTCGAACATCAGATTCTGTTGGACGATTTGGTGGAGAAGAGTTTTTGGCTGTAATTCCAAACTGTTCAGGCGAAGAATTGATTCGATTGGCTGAGAGAATACGGTTCTCTATGAAACACCCTGTTTCGTATCGCGACGTGTTGATTCCCATCTCCATGAGTGTTGGGGTGGCGGTTCATTTTCAATCCCAAAGCAATGTACTCGATTCACTAAAAAGAGCCGATCAAGCGTTGTATGTCGCAAAAGAAATGGGACGTGACAGGGTGGTTTGTGCGTGGATGTTGTCTGAGTATGAAATGAAAACCGGCTAAGTCGCTGACTTTTTTAGAGTGTTGCGATAAACTGACTGCATGTTTGTCCTACTCTTACTTTCTCAATGGCTTTTTGCTGAACCAGAAACATCGCTTCCTATATGGAGTGATGTTCAGGTTACCCAAGAGCATTTACCAGCGCTTCAAGGACAGATTTTATCTGCGACGGCACAAGTAGACAGCAAAAAGAAATATTTCAACGGTGAATCAACGCTGGATGAAGCCTTTTGGCATTTTGACGTGGAGAATTTATGGTCTCCGTCATCGCTTGAAGGGTTGAGGTTGTCCTTATTGGAGCACAATGAGAAACGACTGTCGACTCGGTATCTCTTTCCACAGTTTGAGAGCAATGATGGTATGGCTGCGCAACAGTACAAAGATGAAATGGATCGTTTGTGGCTTTTACATTCTGAATTGGACGCCCTAAATCTTCGGTTTTTGAATGCGATTCAGACACAGATGAACGCGCATCCACAAACAGCAATGCACTTTGTAGAAACCGAAAAATATTGGGATAACAGACTTGAAGTGTTGGTGGCTGACTCCACAAACAAAGCTGAGATTGCCTTGGTGATGCAAGAGAAAAGTCGATTGAAACAGTTGAAAACACTGATTGTTTCTGATTGGACAACCGGTCAACATGGTTTGCATTCACATGTGGATTTGATGTTGAAAGAGCACAGTGAGTCGATTTCAACACAGGGACTGTATTTTCGGTACAAGATTGTTGCAGATTTGGTCAAAAATACGCCAGTGCATCGGCAGATACTTGACGAAATGAAACGATTCGAGGCGGAACTGCAGAAAAAAGAGGCAGTGGCGCAGCGGGAAGCTTTTGAAATCATGCAGCAACAGTGGCCCGGTACGGTGTCTGAATTTGATTTGTCTGCTGTGGAAAAGGCCAAAGCCCAGTTGATGTTGCAACGTGAAGCTTCGGATTTGACCGAAATTGAAAAAGAAACAATCGAATTCAAACTCCAGACCCTCAGAGACAAGGAAAGTGAACTGAAAGGGATTGCGGTTGAGCAAGATTTGATGCTTGCACAGCGTCAATTGGAGGAGGCAAGAGAGAAACAGTCTACAGATGAGATGTTGCAAAAGGTCAATGAGGAAGTGCTGAGGCTTCTCGAAATAGAAACCCAGATCCGGGCTGATGAATCAACGCGACACCAAGAAATACAACAACAGATCGAGGCATTTCAAACGCAGTTTGCAGAGTGGATTTTGCGCTATCAAACGTGGGAACAGCTTCCGCCGTTGGACACAACTCGTAAATCGACGTTGAATGAATTGCGTGTGTATATACACAAACTACAATGGGATATCCAGCAAAAAATCTTGGATACTGAAATATCGGTTCAAAAACACACTGTGCACTCTGAAATGACCCATCCGGACGTGGAAGCAGCAGTGCAGTCTGTACAAGATGCGCACCAAGATTCGTTGAGACATCGACAGGCTGAAAAAATGACGCTTCTCGAAACATGGGTATCCATCAATCAATATACACATCGAGTTGGGTATTTAGACGTTGAAACAGATCGTTTTTGGGCCGATGTCATGTTTGAATGGAAACAAATGGTCACCATTGTAGAAATGCAGTGGCTTCGAATCCAGAAAGCCATGACCGATGTTGGCTTCTTATTTAGATCGGCGTCCAGTATCTTTAAGTGGTCTATCTTGTTGCTCGCGTGGTTTTGGCTTCGCCGCAAGTTTCCGCAAGTGTGGAATGGTCTATATGCTTGGGTGAACTCAGTTGAGCGACCTGAATTCTTGCATGACTTTTCGATTGGCAATGTCGAGGTGCAAACTCCAACCTCTGAGAGTATCTCAATCTTGTTGTACAACTTTGTATCGGCGTTGTTGCTTACTTTGTTGTTTCAAGGAACGATTGGGGTTGTTGTTTCGTTGCTGTTTTTGTTGATGTCCAGTGTACACCTGTCTCAATGGTTGGTGAAGTATTGGATTGTGGATGTTGATGTTGAAACCCCTCTTCTCAACGGTGTAAAAGGATTTGTTTGGGTATTGGTTGGGTTGAACTTGGTTGCGGCAATCCTAAAGTATGGGGTGTATGCCTATCAAACTGTAGAAACTGTTTCGATGTTTCAAATGGCGTTGTTTGGTATGCTTGTATTGATTCAATTGGGGGTTTGGTCGGCCTTATTACAGCAAAAGGCTACGCAAACGATTGGACTTGATAAACTGAAGCATACAATGCGATCTCTATCTGAGAATTGGTTGGGCAGAAGGGTGAAAACATTGGTGGCGGTTTGCATTTTGGTTTGGGACGCCATCATTCGATTGCTGTTTTGGTTGGTGGAGCATTCTTCTTTTTTTGGTACGGTGCTCGCGCGAAACGCCATCGACAATACTGTTCGTCAAGATGTTGGACCTGTTGCAAAGAGCTTACAAATTGTTTCATGGACTGTCAATTGGACACCCATATTGGACCCTGTCGTTGAACAGGTACACGGTACAATTGCCGAAACGGAATCAAAAGGCTCTATTGTTCTGGTCGCAGACGAAGGCATGGGCAAATCGGGTGTACTGGAAATGGTCTTGGGTCAGGCTCAAAGCAGTCGCTTGTTGAAGGTAAATCACATTGTCCGGGATGAGCACTGGACTGTTGAATCGATGGTGCATTGGCTGTGTGAGCAACTGGGACTTCCAAAAGTAGATACGATTGACACTGTGTATCAGACAATTTTGTCGATGCCACCGACCATAATTGGTGTAGATGACATTCAACGTGTCTTTCTTCGAGACGTCAAAGGGTTCGAGGTGCTGAGTCAGTTGCTGTCCATCATTCAAGCTACGTCCACCCATCATTGCTGGGTTTTGACTTGTCACTCTGCAACGTGGAACTTTTGGAACTCTCCGTCAACACCCATTCGCGTAGACTTTTTTACGGCTGTGCATACAATGCCCCCGGTGGATGTATCTACAATGCGCGAAACGATTGTAGAGATGCTAGAATCAAATGCTGTTGATGTCGACTTTTCAACGTTGTCCTCTTTGGACAATGTTCAAGCGATTCATCGAGCACAAATGGCATTTTGGCGTCTGTTGAGGGATTCTAGTAAAGGAAACTTGAGTACAGCGATTGAACTCTTTAAAACGACGTTGCAAGAGTCGACTGAATCCAATCAGTTGTCTGTACACATGTTTTCTCTACAGTATACGGAAGTGTTGGCAGCGTTGGACGATGGGTCTAATTTTGTGTTGGCTTGTATCTTGATGCACAATCGATGTACGTTGACTGAATTGGTTCAATCGTTACAGATGTCTGGGCAAGAAGTCGTCATCATTTGTCGAAACTTACAGTCAAAAGGCATTTTGAAGCAGTTCGATCAACGGTATCAAATTGATTTGATTTGGTATCCATGGGTGGAAGCGAACTTGTGGCAAAAGCGCTTCATTGGACAGAAGGGGTAATCAATGGAATTGGCACTGCTTTCCAATCTAGACTTTGTAAAGTTTATTGATATTTCGGGACTGGTTCCGGCGTTGCTAATTGCGTTGCTCACTTATGCGTCGATTCGTTTTACGAAATTGTTTTTGGATCGTTTTGCCGAGCAAAATACACGTTATCGTTTGTTGTCCAAACAGTTGTCTGTGTTCTTGCAGTTTCTGCTGTTGTTGTTTGGAAGTTTCTTTGCCCTCTCTAGACTTTTGGCGGTTTCACAAGATGGATTGTCTTTGTTTATTGGCTTGATTGCTTTGGGCGGATCGTGGGCTTCCAAAGATTTACTGGCTTCATTGATGGCGGGGGTCACTTTGTTGATCGATCGACCGTTTCAAGTCGGAGATCGGATTTCCTTTGCTGGACACTATGGTGAAGTCGTCGAGATTGGTCTTCGAACTGTTAGAGTGGTCGATTTGGATGACAACCTCATATCGATTCCCAACAGTCAATTTTTACAGGGCGTCGTTTCGTGTGCCAATGCTGGAAATCTAGACCAAATGTGTGTGTTTCAGTTCTATATCGGCTGCAATGAAGACTTTGCAGTGGCTGAGAGGGTGGTTCGAGAATCTGTTGTTGCCAGTCGATACATGTTCTGGCAAAAACCAGTTGTGGTACACATGAAGGAAGGGGCAGTTCCCAATGGCGCAGAACGTTTTGCGATCATTTTGACAGCCAAAGCTTATGTGATGGACAACCGCTATGAATCTGCGTTCGCATCGGATGTACACCGTCGAGTCAAAAGGGCATTTAGGCGCCATAAAATCCGAACGGCTGGAGAGATAGAGTGGCGATAAGTTCATTGACACACATTTGGTTGGATTGGCGTCAACACCGTTCTCTCGAAGAACTGGAGCATGCGTTGTTGATGTTTCACGGTCAGCACAATGGTCGTATCCACACACATTGGTTGGCACATGGGTCGTTGTTTGGTTGTGCGGTGTTGCAACGGTCCCCCAAAAAAATAGCAACACAGGGGTGGCTATGGTGTGCCGTAGTCCCTGTGCACTCTCGAAACAAACTGTTGTATGTTATCCGTGGCGCTGTTCGAAATCCTGCATAAAGGATGCCAACGTTTCAACACTTTCAACAGAGCAGGCATTGTATATACTGGCGCGTAAACCACCCACAGAACGGTGTCCTTTTAGTCCTTTTAGGTTGTGGGATTCGGCCTCTGCCAAGAAGGCGCTCTCCAAGTCAGAATTGTGGATTCGCCAGGTGATGTTCATCAAAGAACGACTGTCTGTGTCGGCATGGGCTTGCCAAAAGTCGGATCCATCTAGCAAATTGTAGATGCGGTTCGCTTTTTGGGTGTTTTTGGCGTGAATGGCATCGACGCCACCTTGACGTTCGAGCCAAGCCAACATGCGATCCAGCGCAAAAATTCCAAATGTGTTTGGGGTATTGAACATCGAGTTTTTGTCAACCATGAGTTTGTAGTTGAGCATAGACGGCAATCCACCGGGGCGCTGTTCATTTACGGTGATGGAGCGTTCAACAGCCCACGGAGAAAGAATCACCGCAGTCACACCACTGGGTCCTAGATTCTTTTGGGCTCCAGCATAGATGACACCATGTTTGGAGATGTCGATTGGTTGCGAAGCGATGTCACTGGAGAAGTCTCCGACGAGAGGTACATCGCTTGTAGGCACGGAGGAGAATTGTGTTCCATAAATGGTGTTGTTAGAGGTGTAGTGCAAGAACGTAGCATTGTCTGGAATGGTATAGTCGCTGCTTTTGGGTACACTGGTAAATACGCCACTGTCTGGACTCCATACCGTTGAGACATTGGCACATCGTTTCGCCTCTTTGATGGCTTTGGTAGACCAAGTACCTGTATTGATGTACGCTCCCGTGTCGTTGGGTCCAAGCAAGTTCAACGCAGTCATGTAGAATTGTAGACTGGCACCACCTTGCAACAGTAGAACGTGGTATTCTTCAGGAATTTTCAGCAACGAACGCAATCGACTTTTGGCAGATTGAATGATGTCGTCAAAATCTTTTGAGCGGTGTGACATTTCCATCAAGCCCAGCCCGATATTGTTGTAATTGGGTAAAGCATGTTGCAATTCTTCAATCACTTCCAATGGTAAAACAGCAGGTCCTGCCGAGAAATTGTGCGCACGTGTTGTCATATTGAAACTCCGAAACAAAAAAGTTTTGTATTGAATGTAAAGGGTTGAAAATTAGAAACAGAACGAGAATTATGTGTTCGGCGAATTTACACAATTGAGTACTGTACCAGTTTGGGTCCATGTATCGATGATTTCGACAACCGCTTCAGCAACAGAGGTGGTCGCTTGATCGGTACTGGCACCAATGTGGTGGGATACGTAGATGCTTGAGTTGTTACACAGGACAGAATCTACAGTATTGTCTGAACTGGCGGGTTCATTGTCAAATACGTCCAATCCTGCTTTGAGTCCCTTGCTTTCAATCGCCGATAGCAAATCGGCTTCGTTCAATAAACTGTTTCTAGAGGTGTTGATGACAAAACCTCCGTCGTTCATGGCGTTGAGCAATGTGGCATCTATAAAGTGCTTTGTATCGGCCACGGCTGGTAAGTGAACGGTTAAAATGTCTGCGTGTGTTGCTGCGTCCAGTGGTGTAGCACAAAACTCAACACCCAACTCTGCAGCCTGTTCTGGAGTGAGAGAACGACTCCAAGCCTGAACGTGCATTCCAAATGCCTTGGCGCGTTGAACGACGGCTTTTCCAATGGCGCCCATTCCACAGACCGCAAGGGTTTGGCCGAAGAGTCCTCGTGCTTTTCCATGGGCTTTCTTATTCCAAACGCCCTGTCGAAAGTCAGAAATGTTTTCAAAAATGTGTCGATCCCAGTTTAATATGTGTCCCAAGACCAGTTCAGCCACTGCGATGGCATTGCGTCCTGGACAGTTTGCAACAAAGACCCCTTTCTCTGAAGCCGTCTCAAGATCGATGGTGTTGACACCGGCACCGGCACGAATGATCAATGCCAAAGAAGGACAGGCTTTTAGGTGTTCGGCTTGGACTTTGGTGGAGCGTACGACCAATATCGATGGCTCGTGTGTCTGTAAAGCCGCTTGTAGGCTCTCTCCTTTGAGATTTGGGTCCGAGATGGTTTCATGACCGCGACTCTCTAGATACTGTTGTACAACTGGCGCAAGTTTATCTGCCAAAAGAACTTTCATAATCCACTCCAAATCCGATGATCGTGCAAAGATTATCATATTGGAAATACTGTGCAATGTGTGACACTGATTTTTCACTCTTTCTTCGAAATGGGTGCACAATGGTGGCAAATGCAATAAATTGAACGTAGTTATTTTGAGGTTGCAATGGCACGAATTTTAACAGTGGATGATGAGCCTTTAATCTGTCGTCAAATCACACGGATTTTGAGCAAGTATGGTCATGAAGTACATGAGTTTTACAATGGTCAAGATGCCTTGGAAGCCATGCAGAAGATGGACTTTGATTTGGCTTTGGTGGACTATCATCTTCCGGTCATGGACGGATTGGAGATCTTGCACCACTTGAGAGAGCGTCAGCCCGGCTGTGTACGAATTTTGGTGACCGGTATGTTGGACTTAAATTTGGCTGTTCAGGCGGTCAATCGTGGTGAGGTGGCACGGTTTGTTGAAAAGCCTTTCAAACACGATCGCTTGGTGGCGGCCGTCGATGATGCACTCAGTACAAAGTTGCGCATGGTTGAGATCGCAAGGGTGCAGCAAAAAGCTTCTCAAGAAGAGGAAAAGCGCATTTTGGATGAATGCCTACAAGGAAACTTTATTCAAGTCGCGTTGCAACCTCTTATTTTAAGCAGTGGCTCTCAGAAAGGAACGGTATACGCTTTTGAAGCATTGTTGCGAAGCACCCATCCAGTCTTTGACGGTCCGTTGTCGATCATTCGTGCGGCAGAGCGCTACAATCGACTGAGTATGATGGCGGAAATCATTGCCGATAGGGTTCAAGACTGGCTAAAAATGTTGTCGCCAAATATCAAACTTTTTCTCAACATTCATCCAGATGAGTTGGAGAATGGGGACGCTTTGCTGTCACGTTTGAAGCGTTTGAAAGAGTGGTCTCATAGGATTGTCTTGGAGATTACAGAGAGATCCAAGTTGCAGTTGATTGATTCTTGGGAAGAAACTTTAGAAACAATCGAGGCGATGGGGTTTGAGGTTGCCATTGACGATTTGGGTGCAGGGTATGCTTCATTGTCTGTGTTGGCCGACTTGAGACCCAAGTACATCAAAATGGACATGTCCATTATTCGGAATGTTCACTTGGATGATCGCAAAAAGAGATTGGTGACACTCATGTGTGACTTTGCCAACGCAACCAATGCGATGATCGTGGCAGAAGGAATCGAAGTGGAAGAAGAATTACAGGCATTGCAAGAGTGTGGTGTACACTTATTACAAGGTTTCTTCTTTGCGCGACCCACACTAGACACCGAACAAGTATCAAGTCTAATGGCCAAGCAGTGGACCGTGTGATGTCCATTTTGTTGGCAGGCTCAACCGCGTATCAAAAACAAATTCACCGTCCTTGCGTCGTTACCATTGGCAATTTTGACGGGGTGCATCTCGGACATCAGCAATTGTTGTCCAAAACGATAGACGAAGCCAAGAGCAGAGGGGTGTTGTCCTGTGTTTATACTTTTGAGCCACCACCCAGAACATTGCTTGCACCCCATTTGCAAACGCCTCGAATTCACACGTGGCAAGAGAAAGTGGCTTGTTTGATGGATTTTGGGATCGATTGCATTGTGGTTGAAGAATTTTCGTTGACTTTTGCCGGGTATTCCCCCAATTGGTTTGCGACGGAGATACTGGAAAAGCGTTTGTCGACACAAGCGGCAGTGGTTGGATACGATTTTCGGTATGGTAAGGCACGAGGTGGAACTGTTGACACGTTGCGTCAGAGATTGCCAGCCGTTGAGGTCTTTCAAATCGGTGCGTTGAAACGAGAAACAGAAATTGTTTCGTCTTCCAAAATCAGAACCCTCGTCCAGCAAGGTTCAGTACATGAAGCCTCGAAACTGTTAACACGACCTCATCGAATCAGAGGCATCGTTGTGTCTGGCAAGAGAGAAGGACGCAAAATAGGGTTTCCAACCGCAAATGTTTCAACATCTGCTTCATTGGTTCCACAGAACGGTGTGTATGCGGTTCGGGTACAAATCAATCGTGGAGAATGGAGAGATGCCATGGTGAACTTGGGTACACAACCGACATTTGGTGGGCGGAAGTTTCAAATTGAAGCGCACATTTTTGACTTTGATCAGGATATTTATGGAGATGAAGTGACCATCGCATTCATTCAAAGAATTCGATCTGAAAGACGCTTTGATAGTGTTGACGAACTGAGGAAGCAACTGATTGAAGACAAGGCAAAGGTATTGCAAAAATTGGGGTTGATCCACTACACTGAACAATAAGTAGAAACCACAGATGGGGGGAAAGATGTTTGTAAACAAAGGAAACACAGTATTGTCACTGATGTTGTGGATGTCGATGTCTACAGCACAGGCGGAAGTGTTGATCAACGAATTGCTGATTGATCCTGTCGGAAGTGATGGGGCCAATGAATGGTTGGAACTTTGTAACAATGGTGAAGAAGATGTCGATGTTTCGGGATGGAGCATCGAAGGTGCAGGGACTAGTTGGTCAAACAAGTATGATTTGCCCAGTGGAATGACAGTGCCAGCAGGTGGCTATTTGTTATTGCCGGCTGGAACATTCAATTCTTCTTTTCAAAATGGGGGTTCGGCCACCGACGGTGTACGATTGGTGGACGCGTCGAGTGCTGTTGTAGACACGGTGTTGTACGATTCTCCAAATACCAATGCACTGTTGGATGATTTGGGCAATACGACTGGTCCATTTGCTCCGGATCCTGCGCAGGGAAATACCTTGGCTCGACTGGTGGATTGCGCAGAGGTTTCCGGAGACAGCAGTGATTTTGTAGAAACCTCAGAAGTGTCTCCGGGTGCAGAGAACGTGATCACCGGTGGAACTGGTGGCGAAACATGTGAAAACACCGTCTTGTCTGGAATTGTCATCAACGAAGTCTTGTACAATCCGGCATCCTCTGACAGTGGACACGAGTGGGTTGAATTGCACAACAACACAGGGGAAGACATAGACATTTCGGGATGGATGTTGGAAGCGGGCACGTCATCCTTTGGAACCAAGGCGACGATTCCCACCGGTACGGTTGTGCCTGCTGGTAGTTATTACGTGATTGGCGAAGACGAAGTTCAATTGGACTTGGGCTATTCTCCAAATTTGGTTGCCTCACTTGGATTGGGAAATGGATCATCGAGTGTCGACGGTGTTCGTTTGGTGGATTGCAATTCCGTCACAATTGATACTGTTCTGTACGGAGCGACAGGAACGATAGGTGAATGGGAAGACGACAATGGACCCAATCCGACTTCCTTTGCGCCAAAAGCCTCTGATGGTGAAGCCATTGGTCGAGTGCCCAATGGTGTAGACAGCAATCAGAGTGGCAATGATTTTGCGCTATTGCCTTTTCCGACTCCTTGGATGGCCAACGATGCTGAAGCAACCTGTGATGGTGAACTTTTTATCAAAATCAATGAATTCATGCCCAATCCGCATGAAGTCCTGTCAGAC